>JBJDXC010000171.1:0-37281 GCA_051866475.1 Phascolarctobacterium sp. | reverse complement strand
AATAGCGCCAACACCGGCATGGACTACGACTACCTTTACTTCGTCGTTCTTGATCTTCTCCAAGGAAGCCTTCAGAGCTTCGATGGTGCCTTGCACGTCAGCCTTAACAACGATGTTCAATTCCTTCAGTTCGCCCTCTTGAATGCGTTGGAACAGGTCATCCAAGGATACCTTGGCATTGAGCTTAATTTCTTCTTCCTTCTTCTTAGCAATACGCTTTTCAGCCACGCTACGAGCAATTTTTTCATCGGTGCTGTCCAGAATATCGCCGGCTTGGGGCACATCATTGAGGCCCAAAACCTCTACAGGTGTGGAGGGCAGTGCCTTCTTCACCTTTTCACCACGGTCGTTGACCATGGCACGAACCTTACCAAAGCTGGTGCCGGCAATAATGGTATCGCCGATGTGCAGGGTACCGCGTTGCACCAGAACGGTAGCCACAGGGCCACGGCCCTTGTCCAGCTGTGCTTCGATAATGGTGCCGTGAGCAGGCAGATTGGGGTTAGCCTTCAGCTCCTGCATTTCTGCAACCAAGAGAATCATTTCCAAAAGGTCGGTAATACCGGTCTTCTGATGAGCGGATACGGGAACCATAATGGTGTCGCCGCCCCAATCCTCAGGGATCAGGCCGTGCTCAGCCAGCTGCTGCTTAACATGATCCGGGTTAGCGCCGGCACGGTCCATCTTGTTGATAGCCACGATAATGGGCACCTTTGCTGCCTTAGCATGGTTGATTGCTTCAATGGTTTGGGGCATTACACCGTCGTCAGCGGCAACTACAAGAATTGCCACGTCGGTTACCTGGGCGCCGCGGGCGCGCATAGCGGTGAAGGCTTCGTGACCGGGGGTATCCAAAAAGACGATTTGTTTGCCCTGATAGTTAACTTTATAAGCACCGATGTGCTGGGTTATACCGCCGGCCTCGCGGGCAGTAACGTTGGTTTTACGAATAGCGTCCAATAAGGAGGTCTTGCCATGGTCAACGTGACCCATAACGGTGATTACAGGCGGACGAGGCAAACGCTTCTCCTCAGGGTCATCCACCTCGGGAATTTCGGTGGGATCCTCTTCCGGAGCCTTTTGACCTACTTCTACACCGAAGTGGTCACCGATTAATTGTGCAGTATCAAAATCAATGTCCTGGTTAATGGTAACCATCATGCCCAGCATGAAGAGAGCCTTGATAACCTCGTTTACCTCGCGCTTAATGAGCTTAGCAAACTCTTGTACATTGATGGATTCGCCGATTTCCACGGAGGTGGGACGTACTACCTCAGCAGGAGCAGCTGCAGCCTTGGGCGCATTGGTGGGCTTACGGTTGCGGTTGACCGGCATTTGATGGCCGGCGCTGCGGTTAGGACGGCTTTCCTTGGTTGCATAGGAGCCCTTAATCTGGGGCTTTTCCTTGCGGTTTCTACCGGCATTGCGGCTTTCCTTACCACGAGGAAGGTCTGCCATGCCCTCGTTGCGGTTATTGCGGTTTTCACTGCGACCTTCAGTACGACCAGCGGGACGAGCAGCACTCATGCTGCGGCTTTCGCCGTGCATTGCTTGACCGGGCTGTTGGCCCTTAGGGCCTACGAAAATACCACCCTGACGCTTGTTGTCATTGCGGCTACCTTGGCGATTATCGCGGTTTCCCTGTTGACCATTATTGCCCTGACGGTTTTGGCCTTGGCCTTGGCCTCGATTATCACGATTCCCCTGTTGACCGCGATTTTGGTTTTGGTTTTGACCGCGGTTATCGCGATTACCTTGTTGGCCATTATTGCCCTGGCGATTTTCCGGACGGCCCTGTTGGCCATTGTTGCGTTGATTTTGATTATTTTGCTGCATAGTCCTCTGCCCATTTTTAGTATTATTTTGTTGCTTCGGCTGTTCCTTCTTGACAGCCTGTGCTTGACGGGGTGCCTCCTGCTTTTTTTCCGGCTTCGGAGCGGGCTTGGGAGGCTCAGGCTTTTTATCGTAGGCTTTGCGGATAACAGCCATTACCTGTTCATCAGCGCCACTAAAATTCTTCTTCTCTAAATTATGCTTTTTCAGTAAATCTAAAACTTCGTTGACGGGCTTGCCGTAATCGGCAGCCACCTCGTATATTCTTTTGTTACTCATGCATCCACCTCCAGACTAGACATAAGGGGATTTATTTTCCCTGTAGCATGCTGGCGAAGCTGCTATCGATGATGGCGGCAGCGGCCCTTTGACCCTTACCCAGGGCGCTTCCCAGCTCCCAGCGGGTCAAAAGCTCCACCACCGGCACACCGGCCTGGCTGGCTAAATAGCAAAGCTCCTTTTTGGAGTTGGGCGCAGTGTCCGTGGCCACAACCAGCAGCTTGACTGTCCCGGCCTTTAACGAGCTTTTCACTGCGAAATCACCGGACACAACCTTGCCTGCTTTTTGGGCCAAACCAAGCGCAAAGGCTTGCTTGTTATTGGCCATGCTCCAAATCCTCCAGCAATTGCTGTGTTACAGCATCACTAATGGGCTTTTCTAAGGCACGCTCCAGACGTTTTTCCTTCACTGCCTTCATAATGCACTCCTTATTGGGGCACACATAGGCGCCGCGTCCGTTCTTCTTGCCGGTCAAATCAAGGCTGATTTCACCCTCAGGAGAACGCACAATGCGCAGTAAAGCCTTTTTATCCTTCATTTCATTGCAGCCCACACATTTGCGCTGCGGAATTTTTTTTACCTTCATCATGCTTCTTATTCTGCTACTTGAGCTTCTTCTTCCTTAGCTTGGCTTTCGCTCTTAATATCAATCTTCCAGCCGGTCAGCTTAGCAGCCAATCTAGCGTTTTGGCCTTCCTTGCCAATGGCCAAGGACAGTTGATAGTCGGGAACTACCACGCGGCAAATCTTTTCTGCCTCGTTCACATTGGTGCTTACTACCTTAGCCGGACTCAGGGCATTAGCCACATATTGAGCGGGATCCTCGCTGTACTTTACGATATCAATCTTCTCGCCACGGAGCTCATTGACAATGGTCTGCACGCGCATGCCCTTGTGGCCTACGCAGGCACCCACCGGATCCACATTTTCATCAGCGGTGTAAACACTGATTTTAGAGCGCATACCGGGCTCACGAGCTACGGATTTAATCTCTACCACGCCGTCATGGATTTCCGGCACCTCCAGCTCAAACAGACGCTTTAACAGGCCCGGATGAGTGCGGGAAACCACGATTTGGGGTCCCTTGGTAGAACGCTTAACCTCTACAATAAAGGTCTTCATACGGTCATGGTATTGGTAAATCTCGCCGGGGATTTGCTCATTGGGAGTCAAAATAGCCTCCACCTTGCCCAAGTCGATATACACATTCTTGTTTTCCTGACGCTCGATAATACCGGTTACGATATCCTGAGCGCGGCTTTGGAAGCGCTCGTAAACTTGTCCACGCTCTGCTTCGCGAATGCGTTGTACAACCACCTGCTTAGCGTTTTGAGCAGCAATGCGACCAAAGTTCTTAGGAGTAACCTCGGTTTCTACAATGTCACCCTCCACATAACGGGGATCTATAGCATGAGCTTCTGCAAGGCTCATTTCAGTATCATCATGGGCTTCAGCTTCCACCACAGTACGTTGAGCATAAACATGGATTTCACCGGTTTCCTTATTCATATCTACACGTACATTTTGGTTTGTGTTGGAATTTTTCTTATAAGCAGCAACCAAAGCGTCTTCAACAGCCTGGTAGAGAAGCTCGGGATCAATACCCTTCTCCTTTCCCAATTCTTGAATGGCTGAGATAAAATCTGCGTTCACTTACTACGCCTCCTATTTTCTAAAATTTTTAAAAGTCAATATGCGGTCTAATGACAGCAATCAGTTTACGTTCAATACGGTCAGGAGTTTTGAATTCCTTGCCCTTAATAATTTTTCTAACCCATACAGCGTCATCATCGTGGTTTTCCAGTACGCCCACCAGACTCTTTAAGCCCTCCCAGGGTGCAAAAAACATAATGTCCACCTTTGTTCCATAGGCAGCCTCAAAGTCCTTGTCCTTCTTCAGCGGCCTGTCGATGCCGGGAGAGGAAACCTCTAGAAAATACTTATCCGGAATGGGGTCCTTTTCGTCCAGTACTGCGGTAAGCTTTTCACTGACCAGCTGGCAGTCATCAATTTCTACGCCATTGGGCTTATCAATAAAGATACGCAGATACCAGTCCTTTTCGCGCACATATTCCACATCCACCAGAGTCATCTCAGTATCTGCTAAGATGGGCTCTACCAGTGCGGTAATCAGTGCTTCTACCTCCTTTGCCTGCATCCAAATCACCTCCATATTCAATTTTGTATTTAGTTGTATTGAGTTTTGTGCACAATAAGCGGAAAGAGCGGGTACGTAACCCACTCTTTCACTAAGAAAACTTATACTTCTACATAGTATTATAACATCATCTGAGGTCTATGGCAAGTACTTACCACAATATATGCTACAAAATGTTATAGGTTTAGCAGAATTTTTGTTTAGGGCGCTCTCCCTTTATCTATTTCTACTCTTACAGAGAGCTGCCACATCATAGCCACGGCAATCCAGATAGTTTCTGGTCTCGCCACTGATGATAAGAGGCACCTGCCGCAGCTCATAGGGCCTGCGGCAGCCCAAAAGCAGCAGGTACTGCTCCAGGCCCTGAGCCAGCTGTGCAAAATATGCTACAGCAGCCTCTACGCCCTCTTCCACTACCAAGCGCAGCACCGGCCCGGTAATGCCCACGGCGTCTGCGCCAAGGGCGAAGGCCTTGGCCACGTCTCCCGCGCTGCGAATGCCGCCGCTGGCGAGCAAGCAGCGCTTAGCAGGGATTACATACTGACCATCGATGAGGGACCAACAGGTGGGCATTCCCCAGCCTGCGAAATCCTCCTGCAGCACAGCGCCGCTGCGCTTGGATTCTATAGCCGGGAAATTAGTGCCGCCGCTGCCGGCACAGTTGTACACATAAAAGCCTGCTGCCAAAAGCTGCTCGTACTGCTCCCGCGCCATACCGCAGCCTGTTTCCTTGATTACCAGGGGCACCGGCAGGTCTTGGAATATGCGCTGCATATTTTGCAGCAGCCCAGCATAATTCTTATCGCCCTCGGCCATAATAAGCTCCTGGGCTGCATTCAAATGCAGCTCCAAGGCGTCGGCTTCCAACATATCCACCGCCTTGAGAGCTTCTTCGAAGCTCACAAAGGCGCTCATATTGGCCATTACTAAGCCATAGGGATCGTGCTGACGCACCACCCTGTAGCTTTCCTCTCCCGTTCCTTCGCATACTGCGCCGTATTGAGAGCCCACAGCGAGGCCGATACCGCAAGTATTTGCCACCTGAGCCAGCTTGCTATTGATGTCCGTCACAGCATCGGTGCTGCCCGTAATCGCATCAATGAAAAAGGGCAAACGTAACCGTTTGCCCAATAGCTTCACAGATATATCAATGTCTGCCGGATTAATTTCCGGCAGACAATTGTGTACAAACTTTAGGTCGGCAAAATGCGTGGTCGCGGGTCCATCGCCAAGCTCTAGGGCATATTTAATATGTTCAAGCTTACGTTGTTCGCGCTGCATTACTAGCTCCCCTTATTTTTCCAGGCTTTCCAGCTGTTCGGACAGGTTTTGGGACAGAGCAGAGTTCTTCTTGCCCATGTAGGAACGATATTCGTTCTTTTCAGCATCGCGTTTAACCTTGGAGATGCTCAGGCCGATCTTCTTGCTGTCCAGGTCCATCTTAATAACTTCAGCTTGTACCTTTTGGCCCAGCTCCAGTGCGTCATCGGGTTTAGCAATGCGCTCTTGAGCGATTTCAGAAATGTGTACTAAGCCTTCAACCTTATCGGTCAGCTTAACGATAGCGCCGAAGGGCAGGAAGCGAGCAACCTCAACCTCTACGATATCGCCAATATGGAATTGGCCAGCTTCTACCTTCCAGGGATCCTCTTGGGTAGCCTTGATGGACAGAGCAACGCGTTTGTTTTCGCGGTCAATCTTCTTAACCAATACGGTTACTTCGTCGCCTTCCTTAGCAACGTCAGCAGCCTTAGCGGAGCGATCCCAAGCCAGCTCAGTGTTGTGAACCAAGCCTACCAGACCAGCGCCAACTTCTACAAACAGACCAAATTCAGCAACCTTAACAACCTTGCCAGGTACTACTTGGCCTTCTTCAACGGATGCATAAGCAGCCTCTTCAGCAGCAGCACGTGCTTCCTTGCGAGCTTGTGCTTGAGCTTCCTTCATTTCCTTGTAAGCCTTAGCCTTTGCTTCACGCTCAGCCTTCAGCAGGTCGCGGCGGGAAACAACGATGCGTTTCTTTTCCAGGTCTACTTCGATAATTTCAGCTTGCAGCTCTTGGCCGATGTAAGGGGTGAAGTCCTCTACGCGGCGCAGCTCTACATGGCTAGCGGGCATGAAGCCTTCTACGCCTTCAACTGCAACTGCCAGGCCAACGATGTTCTTAGCCTTGTTCTTGATAATGCGCAGTACTTTAACAGTAGCTTCGCGTTTTTCGCCTTCAGCCAGCTCGGGAACAGATTTCCAAGCGGCATCGCGCTCTGCTTTAACCTTGGACAGACGAACAAAGTCACTCTTGGTGCTGCCAGGAATAACCTTAGCTTCAACTTCGTCGCCAACCTTGATGGTTTCCATCAGTTCTTCGGGAGCCACAGCCGGGTTCCATTCGGGATAAGTGATCAAGCCATCATGTCTATATCCAAAAGAAACATATACGCCGTCTTTATCCAATTGAATAACGGTACCGTTAACAATCTTGCCCGGATATACCTCTACCTCCATACTTTCGTTGAGCATGCTTTCAAAATCCATGTTTTCCATTGCTAAAATAGCCTCCTTAATTAAACGGTCAGGAGTCGATGCCCCAGCCGTGATTCCAATTTTATGACAATCCCTGAGCATGTCTGCATGCAGTTCGTCTGCAGTTTCGATATGATATGCTTTGCTGCAATTCGCTTCAACTAGCTCGAAAAGATGACGCGTGTTGGCGCTGTTTTTGCCACCAATGACAACCACGGCGTCGGACTCCTTGGCTAGCTCGATGGCTGCCCTTTGTCTTTGGCTGGTTGCCAGGCAAATAGTGCGCTCTACGCGATACTCTCCCGGGCGCTGTTTTTGCAATTCCTGCAATATATCTTCAAATTTTTGCAGCTCAAAAGTGGTCTGGATGATGACTCCATACCGCTCCTTGTGCGGCACACTAGAGATATCCTTTATACATTCGATACAGATAGCCGATTTTCCTGCCCATTTTAAAATACTTTTTACTTCCGGATGATTTTTTTCTCCGACAATCACAGGATAGTAGCCATCTGCCGCTGCCTGAGCAGCTTTTTGCTGGGCCAGACGCACATTAGGACAGGTTGCGTCTAAGACTATGAGGCCCTTTTGCTCCGCTTCAGCATAGACCTCAGGGCCCACACCATGGGAGCGAAAAATTACTGTTTCCCCATTATTAAACTCATCCAAGCTCTCACGGCAGGCAATGCCCTGAGCTGCTAGTTCATTAATGAGCTGGGGATTATGAATAAGGGGACCGAAGGTACCACCCTTAACGTGCTCTCTGGCTGCTTTTTGGGCTAGCTCCACCGCACGCTTGACACCATAACAAAAGCCGCAGTGCTGCGCTACCTTGATTTCCATCATATCTTTTCACCAGCCTGCAACGCAGCAATATGCTGCATCAGATTTTCAGTCATATCATGTAAAAACTCTTTATTTACTACAGCGTCTGCCGGGAAATAAATGGGCTTACCAAAGCGCACAGTCACCTTGGGCCAAATTCTACCTTGACGCTTGTAGTCGGTACCAATGACGCAGCAGGGCACGATGGTAGCCATGGCTTTGGAGGCCATCATGAGAGCACCGGGCTCGGCTTTGCCCAGCTTACCTGTTTTACTGCGGGTACCTTCGGGGAAAATAGCTAAAACCTTGTTATCCTTGAGGATATCGATGCCGTGCTTTATGGCTGCTCTATCGGCACCGCCACGGCGCACAGGAAAGGCGCCTAGAGCCTTATATATATCGCCTAATATGGGCACGAACAGCTCCTGCTTGGCCATAAAATGCACCTTGCGAGTAGCTGCTACACCGATGACAGGCGGGTCTAGCAAGCTTAAATGATTGCTGGCGATAACCAGCGGCCCCTCTTGGGGAATGTTTTCGGTGCCCTCCACATTAAGCCTGAGGCCAATCTTGAAAAGCACCCAGAGGATGGGCTTGAGCAGTGTATAGATCATTGGGCCTTCTCCTCAACCAGCTGCAAAATTTTTGCTGTAACCTGCTCGATATTCATATCAGAGGTATCCAGAAGCAGCGCATCCTCGGCCTGACGCAGGGGACTGATGGCTCTCTCGCTGTCCTGCTTATCGCGGCTAGCAATGTCCTCCTGAAGTTGAGCTAAATCCACCTCTTGTCCCTTGGCTACCAGCTCCTTGTAGCGTCGCAAAGCACGCTCCTGCACGCTGGCAGTGAGGAAAATCTTCAGCTGGGCATTGGGAAATACTACGGTGCCAATATCGCGGCCATCCATTAAAACGCCGCCGCTTTCGCCCATGCGACGCTGCTGGGCCACCATGGCCTCACGCACGTCGCCAATGGCTGCAACTCTAGAAACATTCGCAGTTACTTCGGCACTTCGAATGGCATCGGTCACCTCTACTCCATCCACAAAAACGCGATTGACGCTTGCTTCAGGCTTAAATTCTATGAGCATGGTCTGAGCTAGCTGGCTGATAAAAGCTTCATCAAACTCCTTGCCTGTTTGCAAAAATTTTAAGGCCACACTGCGGTACATAGCACCGGTATCGATATAGGCATAGCCCAGTTTTTCTGCTACGAGCTTAGCGATAGTGCTTTTGCCTGCACCAGCAGGTCCATCAATAGCTACAACAATTTTCTTCATAAACATCTAACCACACTTTATTCTAGATTACTAGCTGCTAGGCCTGCGGCGTAACCGCTGGAAAAAGCAGCCTGGAGATTGAAGCCACCTGTATAGCCATCCACATCCATGACCTCACCGGCAAAGAATAAGCCTCCGATGAGCTTGGACTCCATGGTCTTGGGATTGATTTCCTTCACATCCACGCCTCCGGCTGTAACAATAGCCTCAGCGATGGGACGGGTGGCTGTGATAGGCACCACAAAATTCTTCAGCGTTTCCAAAAGGCGCAAGCGCTCCTCCTTGGACACCTGATTGATGAATTTTTCCTCGTCTAGGTAGGCCATATCCAGCACCACAGGAATGAGCCTTTGGGGCAGCAAATCCTTGAGGCCGTTGAGGAGCTGTTTGCGGCTGTACTGGGTGAAATCACGCTGGATGCGGGCATCCAGCTTCTCCCTCGAGAGAGCGGGCTTCAAATCTATAGCAAGCTCCACCTCCTTGCCCTCGCTCAGTGCCTTAGCGGCTACGTTACTCAAGGACAAAATGATGGGGCCTGATACACCAAAATGAGTGAAGAGCATTTCGCCAAACTCGCTGCCGATTTTCTTGCCGTCGGCAAAGAGTGTGGCAGCCACATTGCGCAGGGACAGACCCTGCAGGGCGTCCACATAGGGATAATCGCTTTCTAGGGGCACCAGCGAAGGCTTTAAGGGGATAATTTTATGCCCCACCCTGCTGGCCAGCTTCGCGCCGCCGCCGTCACTGCCAGTGCCGGGATAGGAGGCGCCACCGGCGCAGAGGATGACTGCATCCGCTGCATAGGTGCCGTTTACGGTTTTCACACCGCTCACGCGGCCATCCTTAGTGAGGATTTCCAAAGCCTTGCAATCACAGATGAGCTTGCCACCGGCTTGGGTGAAAATTTTTACTAAGGTATCCACTACATCCTTGGCCTTGTCGCTGACGGGAAAGACCCTATTGCCTCGCTCCACCTTGGTAGCGAGGCCATTACTCTCCAACATATCTACTATATCATCATTGGTGAACTTATGTAAAGCACTATTTAAAAATCTTCCGTTGCCCGGCAGATTTTTTATGATTTCGGCCAGCTCCCCTGCATTGGTAATATTGCAGCGTCCCTTGCCTGTGATAAGCATCTTTTTGCCAGGCTGACGCATTTTTTCCAAAATGCTGACCTGGGCACCGTTTTGCGCGGCGCTGATACCGGCCATGAGGCCTGCGGCGCCGCCGCCGATAATCAGTACTCTCGTCATAGCTTGGCCGCCTTCTTCAGCGCTGCCAGCTCACCCTCGGTGAGCTCGCGGAACTTGCCACGGCCCAGATTGCTCAAAGTCAGAGGGCCTAGCTTAATGCGCTTCAAATCGCGTACGGGGTAGCCTATGGCATCACACATACGGCGCACCTGACGGTTGCGCCCCTCGTGAATAGTGATATCAAAGAGAGTAAAATTGTGCTCGTGCTCATAGCTGCGCAGGTTGACTACAGCCGGTGCAGTCATGCCATCCTCCAGCTTCACGCCTACGCGCAGCATATCCAGCTTTGCATCGGGCACGATACCGGGCACCTTCACCAGATAGGTCTTATTAACCTCGTGACTGGGATGCATGAGGGCTTGGGCCAAGGCACCGTCGTTGGTTAACAGCAGTAAGCCCTCGGTATTATAGTCCAAGCGACCTACGGGAAAGACTCTTTCCGGCAGCTCCTGCACAAAATCGGCAATGCTGCGCCGATTTTGGGGGTCGCTCATGGTAGTGACTACGCCGCGAGGCTTATAGAATAGGTAATACGCCTTGGTCTCGGCCTTAATAGGCTTGCCATCCACGGCAATACGTACCTTATCGGGGTCAACCTTAGTGCCCAGCTCGGTCACGACCTTGCCGTTGACGCGGACGCGACCGGCGGTGATGATTTTTTCTGCTTCCCGGCGGGAGGCTACGCCTGCCGCGGCCAGGATTTTTTGTAAACGTTCTTCCATCAAATATGTTTCCTTTATAGTAGATTAGTAAGTATGCCTCCCTTTCAAAAGGGAGGGGCGACCGCTTTAGCGGTGGAGGAATTTTCTCTATACACTTACCGAATTGTCTTCTTTATGCTCCTCTAGCTCCAAGTCCAGCACCTGCTGAACCTCCTGTTCCTCATCCTCAGGAACGTCCTCGAGGGGTGGCAAGGCTTCCAAATTAGCTAAACCGAACACTTGTAAAAACTTATCCGTAGTAGCATACAAAATAGGATTACCAAGTGCCTTCTTGCGACCTGCTTCAGCAATGAGGCCTAAATCAACCAGCGTATTCACTACGCCATCCACCTTCACGCCGCGGATAGCTTCCATCTCGGCCCTCGTAATGGGCTGCTTAAAGGCGATAATGGCCAGGGTTTCCATGGCCGCGTTGGTCAGCTTAACTTCCTTCTTACGGCTTAAATTGCTCACTAAGGCATAGTGCGTGGGCTTGGTTACAAGCTGATAGCCCTCGCCTATTTGGCGCACCATCAGGCCTCGGGACTCCTCCTCATAGCTGTGCTCTAGGGATGAGAGCAATTCCCACACCTGGGGTTTATCTAATTGCAGGCATTGAGCAAGCTCTGCAACACTTAGGGGCTCACCGGCAGCGAATAAAACTGCCTCCAGCGCTCCCAGCATTTTATCATGATACATGGCTTGCTTCCCCCTGTTTACTAAAGATATAAATTGGCGCAAAGGCCGCGTGCTGAGCAATGGTAATCATTCCCATTTTTAAAAGCTCCAGCACTCCTAAAAAGGCAGCTACCTTTTCGCCGGACTTAGCCGTTTGCAGCAGGTCATTGAGCAAAAAGCCATCGGGATGCAGCTCTAGACGCTGCAAAATATCCGCCATTTTTTCCTGTACACTAAAGGCTTGGGGCTCAATATAAGCCAAGGGACGACCTGTGTCGCGCATCACATTACCCAATGCAAGCAGTAATTCCCGCACGGGATAGCTAGGCACATAGCGCTCCACTAAATTGGCAAAAAGCGGCTCACGGGCCACATAACGGTCCGCCTGCTCCTTTAAATAGCGCAGGTTAATTGCAGCGCGCTTAATGCGACGATATTCCACCAGCATCTGTACCAGCTGCTGGCGGGGGTCCTCGCCCTCGTCCTCATCCTCGCGGGCTTCCTTAGGCAGGAGCATGCGGGATTTAATCTGCAAGAGTGTCGCTGCCATCACAAGAAATTCGCTGGCCAGCTCCATATCAAATTCCTGCAGATTGCGCAAATGACCTATATATTGCTCGGTAATTTCCACAATGGGGATATCATAAATATCGATTTTATTGCTCTCGATTAAATGCATTAATAAATCGAGAGGGCCTTCAAAAGCACTTAGCTTTAGGGATACATCACTCATAAAGCTACCCTAGAAGACGATGCTCAAAAGGCCTTGAATAAGGCGCAGATAGCCATTAGCCAAGGGGTTGATAATCATGCTGGTGATGCCGGTGAAGACCAGAGCAATCAAAATGTAGAAGCCATAGCGGTCCACGATTTCGTTGAATTGCCAGGACTGCTTGGCAGGCAAAAGCTCGCTTAAAATGCGGGAGCCATCCAGGGGCGGTACCGGAATCAGATTAAAGAAAGCGAACCATACATTGTACAGCTGCATCCAGAATAAGAAGCGGTACAGACCATCACTGAGCATATGCATCTTAGCCAAAAGGGCCATCATAAAGGCTGCTATAAAGCACAGGAAAAGATTGGCCGCAGGACCGGCAAAGGAGACCTTTAAAATGCCCTCACGACGGTTGCGAAAATTATTTACATTAATAGGCACGCCCTTAGCCCAGCCAAAGCCAGCTACCACCAAAAGAATAGCGCCAATGGGATCCAAATGAGCCAGCGGGTTAAAGGTTAAGCGACCCATGTAGCGAGCTGTAGGGTCCCCCATGCTGTCGGCACATTGAGCATGAGCATATTCATGAATGGAAATCGCAAAGAGCAGCGCCGGGATGCGATATATCATCGAAGCAAAATCTAACATTATATCCTCCACCTAAAATACAAAAGGCTGTAGTAAAGTCAATTCTAACATTACAATTATACAACATCTGGTGGCGCTTAGTCAAAAGAAAAAGGAATCGCCAGCATAAATTATGTGACGATTCCGTAAAGCTTATGTTATTTACCTGTGAAAACGGGAGCACGCTTGCCGTAGAAGGCAGCAATGCCTTCCTTGCAGTCATCGGTGCCCATCAGGAGGGATTGAGTGGTTTCCTCGATATTCAGCACTTCGTCCAGGCTCAGGCCGGTATCATTGAGATATTTCTTGGTCAGACCAATGGCAATGGGAGCGCTGGCTGCCATCCGAGCTGCAACCTCGTAAACCTTGTCCTTCAGGTATTCTTCCTCGATAACGTCGTTGAGCATGCCTAAGCGTAATGCGGTAGGAGCGTCAATTAAATCGCCGGTAAACATGAGCTCCTTTGCCTTGTGGATGCCAATAGCACGAGGCAGGAAATACAAGCCACCGCAGTCAGGAATAAGAGCAACCTTGGCAAAGCTTTCGCCGAATTTAGCTTTATGGGTAGCGTAAATTAAATCACAGGCCAGCATCAGGTTTACACCGGCACCGGCAGTTACACCATTAACCCAAGCGATAATGGGCTTTTCGATAACAGTGATGCGCTTAGCAATGGCGCCAACCTTGGCGATGAAGTTTTTCTTAGCAGCAGTGCCTTCAAGGCCATTTAAGAAGCTTAGGTCGCCACCGGCGCAGAACGCTTTACCATTGCCGGTGAGCACGATGCAGCGCACTGCTTCATCGGTCTCAGCCTTGGTCAAAGCCTCGTGTAAGCCGTCAATCAAAGCATCATTCATAGAGTTCAGGCTCTTGGGACGATTCATAGTAATGGTAGCAATACCATTTTCCACAGCGTATAATACAGCATCTTCCATGGGAAACAACTCCTTTACTGAATTATTGATAACTAACCTTATTATAGCACGAAAAAGCATAGCAAGCAAAAGAAAAAGCTCCGAGCAAAGCTCGAAGCTGAATTTCTGGCTCCCCGAGTAGGACTCGAACCTACGACGCCCTGATTAACAGTCAGGTGTTCTACCGACTGAACTATCGGGGAATTAGGTCGATGTTTTATCGACAGTGATTATTATAAAGGCAAATGCCCTATTTGTCAACGCTTTTTTTAGTAAATTAGCAACTTTTTCGTTGGAAGCTAACCCGTTCACAAATGCTTGCGATGAATACCACTGTCGAGTATTCCATAATTGCAAATGGACAAATGTCCGTTGTTAGTGCTCCTACCGCGTTTGGGGGTAGGAAACAAATATTCGCTTTTTATTTTCTGGTCAGCTTGTAAATCAGAGCATTGCAAATAGCTGCTGCTACATTGCTGCCGCCCTTGCGACCGCGAGCAACGATGTAAGGAATACCGGTCTTCATGATGATTTCCTTAGATTCCACAACATTGACGAAGCCAACGGGCACGCCGATTACCAGCTCCGGTTTGATTTTGCCCTCTTTAACCAGCTCATCCAGGCGCACTAAAGCAGTAGGAGCGTTACCTACAGCAATAATAACAGGACCTTCAATAGTGCAAGCCTTCTCCATGCAGGCAGCTGCTCTAGTGGAGCCTGCTTCCTTGGCACGGGCTGCCACATCCGGGTCGGCCATAAAGCATACTGCCTTAGCCCCTAGCTTGCCCAGCCCCATCTTATTGATGCCGGTGCAGGCCATGTTGGTATCGGTTACAATGGTAGCACCCTTTTGCAGTGCTGCCAAAGCCTTCTCCACTACGCCCTCGCTAAAGAGCAGATTGCGAGCATAATCAAAATCAGCGGAGGTGTGAATAACGCGCTTGACGATATCCAGCTTTTCTTCATCAATTTTGATTTGGCCCAATTCCTCGCCAATAATTTCCATGCTGCGCTTTTCAATATCAGCAGGCAAAACATTTTGTAGTTGCATCCTTCTCACTACCTTTCTTATCACCACAGGCTCTGAGCCACTGCCCTATCTTTCGATGCCTGTACGCGCAGGAATGCCTCTTTCATAGGGATGCTTGCGCTTACAAATCTCGGATACATAATCAGCTAGCTCCACCAGCTCCGCTGCCGGGTTGCGCCCTGTGAGCACAACCTCCAGCTCCGCTGGCTTGCCCTTGAGAAAATCGACTAAAATATCTTTATCAAAAACGCCTGTATTAATGGCGCCGATAACCTCATCCAAAATAAGCAGGTCAATGTGCTCGGTAGCGCATTTTTCTTTGACCTTGGCAAATAAAGCCAAATGCTCTACCAAGACCTGGGCCTTTTCCTCAGCCGTCATCTGGAAAGTAAACTTTTTTGTTTCCTTGCCACGCATAAGCTCGATGCCGGGAATGAGAGCTAAGCTCTTGAGCTCACCAGTGGGCCTGCTTTTTAAAAACTGCACAATGAGCACCTTATTGCCATGACCGGCGCAGCGCACTGCTAGGCCCAAGGAGGCCGTGGTCTTGCCCTTGCCATCACCGCAATAAATATGAATCAAGCCGCCATCCTTCATTTAGACGCCTGCCTCCAAAATCTCGTATACCTTCTGCATATCGATATCCTTGCGTACAGCATCCGCCAAGATATCGTATTGCTGACGCTTGTAATCGGCAAAATTGATAGTCTTCACATCATCCATGTGCAGGCCCTTCTTAGCCAATAATGCTTCCACAATCTTGGCTGCAATGCCATCGCCATCAAAAACGCCATGCACATAAGTACCATAAACATTCATCTTATAGGTAATATTTTGATTGCCCTCGGCAAATTCCTCGCCAGCCTCATGAATAGGCTTAATGGAGGTCATGGCATTTCTATCGTCAAAGGTAGTTACGCCGGAGTGGATTTCATAGCCATGCAGGGGCATGCCGCTGAGCTCGTGGAAAATACCCTTCACATCGCCAAAGCAGCCCTCCATTTGGATGGTACGCTTGTGCTCGATAAAAGAAGTAGTGATATCCAAGAGACCAAGGCCAGGGAAATCCCCGCCCTCTTCCACGCCATAGGGGTCGGAAATATTCTTGCCCAGCATTTGGTAACCGCCGCAAATACCAAAGATGACGGTACCATTGGACGCATGCTTCAAAATAGCAGCCTCCATGCCGCTTTGGCGCAGCCATTTAAGGTCGCCAATGGTGTTTTTGGTACCGGGGATGATAATCATATCGGGATTGCCCAAATCACGCACGTTCTTCACATAGCGCAGGGAAACGCCGGGAATAAGCTCAAATACATTGAAGTCAGTATAGTTGGACATGCGCGGGGTGCGAATAACAGCGATATCAATTAAATCTACCTCGCTGTGACCGCTGATACGTTCGGAAAGACTGTCCTCGTCTTCAATATCCACATTGAGCATGGGCAGTACGCCAATTACAGGCACTCCGGTTTTTTCTTCGATCATGCGCAGACCGGGACGCAAAATTTCCACATCACCGCGGAATTTATTAATGACAACACCCTTAACCATAGCTCTCTCTTCAGGCTCTAGCAGCATCAAGGTGCCATAGATGGAAGCGAAAACACCACCACGGTCAATATCTGCTACTAAAAGCACGGGAGCCTTGGCCATTTGCGCCATGCCCATGTTGACAAAATCGTCCTTTTTAATATTGATTTCTGCAGGACTGCCAGCGCCCTCGATGCACACAATATCGTATTGGCTAGCCAGCTTATCAAAGGCTTCCTGTACCTTGGGGCGCAGGGTGTGCTTCATGGCATAGTATTCCTGAGCCTTCATGGTACCGATGGCTTCGCCATTAACAATAACCTGGGAACCGCTGTCACTGGTGGGCTTGAGCAATATGGGGTTCATCATAACGCTGGGCTCAATATTGGCGGCCTCGGCCTGCACAACCTGAGCGCGGCCCATTTCCGCACCTTCCTTGGTAATAAAGGAGTTTAGAGCCATATTTTGCGATTTAAAGGGAGCTACCTTATAGCCATCCTGATTAAACACGCGGCACAGGCCCGCAGTTAACAAGCTCTTGCCGGAGTTGGACATGGTGCCAACTACCATGATTGCTTTTGCCACATCAATCACTCTCTTTCATCAAAAAGTTCAATACTTCTTTATAATTTTGAGGCTTCCACTTCGTAGTTAGCGACGGCTCGCCCGGTAAATCCCTACGTAAATATCCAGCCACAACGGGAGTACAGCCAGCCCCATGCTTGCCCGTAACGGAGCTAGTCACATGATCGCCGCATATTACTACCTTCACAGGCTCTTTTAAGCGGCTAGCTAGAGGCTGTAAAAACTCTTGGTCAATCCTCGTAATAAAAGCTGCCTTGGCCTCATAATCATAGCGATGGGAGGCCTCATCGGAGCCATTAAAATGAGCGATAACAAAATCATTACGCTCTAAAAGCTCCCGGACTGCATCTGCTTTGGCGGCCACATCCGTATCCACATCACCTGTGGCTGTGGAAGGAATAACAACCTCCATACCCAAGGCTCTGGCAATGCCTACAACGATTTCAGCCTTGCAGACAGCGCCACCCTTAATACTGTGTAGGCTATAAAAGGAGGGTAGCTTCTGCCTCGCGGAAGGACCCCAGGGATAAAGTATATAATGCAAGCCATCGTGAGCCAAATACTCAAGACGCTTGTTGGTTTCGTTTAAAAAGTACTTCAGGGACAAGGAGCACTGGCATAGTGGCTCTAAAAGCTCTGTGACGCTCTCGCCCACACTCTCGTGGGGCGGGCGCACTGCACAGCCTAAAACATTTGCTTCCTTGTCTAAAATCAACAGATTGCGATATTCCGAAAGATGGATGAACTCAATATCCTTGAGCACAGCATCACATACGGCAGCTGCTTCATGCATTTTTTGAGGAGTAAGTCCCGTAGCGTTAAAGCCGGCTAAGCGACCAGCTTCATCCACTGCAGCCAGATTACAGCGCAGCACCATCTCATACTCAGAGATATCCCTGCCATGAGCCAAAAGCTCCAGATAAGCCCTGTTTTTAGGCATATCCCTTTTATCAACACCCAAAAGCCGGAGAATGCAGCTACAGCTTTCGGGAACAATATCCTGTTCACAGATACTAAAATGAGTTAGGCCTCCAGTTGCTGCCACAGCATCCATCACAGGATGCTCAGCATGCTCGAAGGGCGTTTGCCCTTGCCAAGCACCAATGGCCTCGTCACCTAGTCCATCAATTAAAACCAGTAAAGAGCGCATGCTTTTTTGCTTCCTTAATTGCTTTGATCAGGCCACGGTTTAGCACTCTCGTTTTCACCGCGACACGGTAATACCCTGCGCCCAGATTATGATAATTGGCACAGGAACGAATTAAATAGCCCTGCTCGCGTAGGAGCTCCACCAGATTTGCTGGCTCAGGCATGTAGAAAAAGATATAATTGGCCTCGGAGCCATAGACCTTGGCCCCCAGATTTTCCAATTGATGCTTTAAATACTTGCGTTCCTCCTCCACTAAAAGGAAGGATTCATGGAGATACTGCTCCTCTTTGAGGGCAGCAATACCAGCCTCCTGAGCCAAAACGGACACGCTCCAATCCTGGCCGCATTCATGCAGCTTTGTATGCAGCTCTTCGTCGGCAGTGAGGCACAAGCCCAGGCGTATGCCGGGCATAGCAAAGGTCTTGGTAAAGGCCTTCAAAATAATAAGCTCCGGGTATTCTGCTAGCAAATCACGCAGGCTAAAGGCCTTGTTCTTGCTCACAAAATCCATAAAGCATTCATCAACTAAAAGCTTGGCGCCAATAGCGTTGCACTTTTGCAAAACACGCTCCAGCTGCAAGCGATCCATGAGCTGGCCCGTGGGATTATTGGGATTACAGATTACTACTAAATCAGTGCGGGAAGTAATTTTGCCCACAATATCCTTGCCAGGAACAAAGGCTTCCTCTTCCTTAAGCGGATAATATTTAATATTGCAGCCCACAGAGCGTAAAGCCTTTTCATAATCAGCAAAGGTAGGTGCTAAAAGCAGTGCTTGTTTAGGCTTCAAGGCTAAGGCTAAACGAAACAGCACATCAGCTGCACCATTACCAAAGAAAAGATATTCCGGCTTTACCTTTAAAAAATCCGCCGTAGCTTGAGTCAAACGACGGCAAAAGGCATCAGGATAATTAACGCAGGCTTTCAAAGCGGCTTTCACCGCTTCCTTCACACCCAAGGGTAATCCGAGAGGGTTGATATTTGCTGAAAAATCTACAAAGCGCTTGCCATCTGCAGTTGTCTCCTGGCTATAGATGTCACCGCCATGTTCATATTTATACATTCCTCCACCCTCAATCATCTAAAATATGTTTACAAAATAATAAGCAACAGTGAAGATGACAAGACACAGCACCGCTGTCATATACAGTAGACTATTGGTCTTTTTAATATCCTCCGGGCACACAGGACGAATATTATCACCAATAGTATCCTTGTGTACCAGCTTACCGAAATAGAAATGGTCGCCACCTAATTGAATGTTTAAGGCACCGGCTGTCACAGATTCCGTCATAGCAGAATTAGGGCTTAGGTGATTATAACGATCACGCCAAAAAACCTTCCATGCACCGGGACCATTGAGGCCCAGCAGAAAAGCTGCTGCGATCATCACCAGGCCTGTAATGCGGGCGGGAATAAGATTAGCCACATCATCCAATTTAGCGGCACAGCGACCAAAATAAAGGAATTTATCGTTTTTGTAGCCCACCATGGAGTCCATGGTGTTGATGCCCTTGTATAAAAAGGCCAGGGGCACGCCTCCTAAAAACATGTAGAACATGGGCGCGATAATGCCGTCCGCCGTATTTTCAGCCACGGTCTCTACTGCACCCTTGGTAATTTCTTCTTCATCCAGGTTTTGGGTATCGCGCCCCACAATCCAGGACAGCTTCACTCTAGCATCTGCCAAATCATTTTTGTGCAGAGCGTCATATACCTTCATGCTTTCATCACGCAGGCATTTGGTAGCAAAAATCTGGTAGCACATGACTGTCTCCAAGGCAAAGGCCAGCCAGGGGCTTACCATGCCAGCAGCTAACAAAATAGCCATGGGCACGGCGAAGGAAATAACCAGCACGATTATAACCATCAAGGCACCGCCGAGCAAAAGAGCATTCTTGTTAGGCGCCAGCTTGGGACGCAAATTGCCTTCAATGAAGCCGATTAAATTACCAATGAGACAAATAGGATGGGGTAGCCAATGAGGATCTCCAAATATTAAATCTAAGATAAACCCGGCTATAATAGCCGCCAAATGCAGCATACTTCCCTACCCCTTTATTCTCAAAATAATTACTTACTCTCTTGTTGTGCAGCCTGCTGAGCATGTGCGTAGCAATGCTCCATAAAGCTGCGGGCAAACTCAGGATTGCCCCATAGATGAATGTGCGGATAACCGGCATACATAGTTTGATTTGCCGTCGCACATTCCCAGCTACCGCGACCACTGGCCTTGGCAGCTATAAAGCTGTGCCCGTTATTGGTGCTGTCGCTATAGTGGAATTCATGTCCATTGATACGACCACCGGCGTGACACAGTACATTATCCTCCTGTGCAGTCAAATGCACATAACCAAAGCGAGTCAGCTTTTTCGTTAAAGCTGTTTCGCCCTCGATAGCGCCTACCCAAGAGTAAAGCTTTTCTCCCTCGCGATACCGCTCCAGCAAATACATAAAGCCACCGCACTCCGCAAAGCAAGGCATGCCACCTGTTACAGCGGCCTTTACGTCTGTGCGGATGGTTGCATTGTTCTCAAGCTGTTCGGCATAAAGCTCAGGATAGCCACCTCCTAAGATAAGGCCATGGCAATTTTCCGGCAAATGGGCATCGGTCACAGGACTAAAGGGCACTAATTCAGCACCCAGCTCACTTAATAAATCTAGAGCGTCCTGATAGTAGAAGCAAAAGGCTTTATCCTGAGCTATGGCTACACGTACCTTTTCCTTACCCACCGGCTCAAGGCACACCGGCTCGTAATGCAGGGGCGCTGCGGCTTGGGCAACCTCCAGCAAGGCATCCAAATCAATGGATTTAGCAGCCTGAGCTGCCAATCTATCCACGATTTGCTGTAGGTCACCTATTTCCTCCGCTGTAACCAGGCCTAAATGACGGCTTTCAAAATTACAGTCCGTCATCACCGGGAAATAGCCTAAAAGCTTCACGCCAGCTTCCGCTTCAATTACGTCTTTATAAAAAAGATAGCTCATGGGATTAACATTGTTTAAAATGGCGCCCACAATATGACTATCCTTGCGAAAATCCTTAAAGCCCTTGATCATGGCAGCAATGGATAAGGCGGCTCCCTTGCCGTTGACCACTAGCACTACAGGAGTATCACAGGCGCAGGCCAAGGCATAAGCGCTGGCCTCAGTGGTCTTGCCCATGCCATCATAAAAGCCCATGGCACCCTCGAACACAGCCACATCTGCCTTAGCAGCGTTTTTGGCTACCAGCATGCGGGCAGTGCCCTCGCCCAGCATGAATAAATCAAGATTGCGGGACTTGGCACCGATGACTCTAGAATGGAACATGGGGTCGATATAATCAGGACCGGACTTAAAGGCAGCAACATTAAGGCCCTTTTGCATGAGAGCCTTTAACAAGCCACAAACTAAAGTAGTTTTGCCTGTGCCGCTGCCGGGGGCACTAATCATAAAACGGGGCAGCATCATTTCAGCCATGTTAATCTTCCTTCTTCAAAGCAGTCATTACATAAACAGGATTTTGGGCCATCATCAAATTATAGTGGCCTAAATGCTTGCTGCGAGCCACAAAGACATTGACGATTTCCAAGGAATAATCCTGCTTTTCCTTATAATAGTTGGCAACCTCCGCCAGTGTTTCCACAGTAATAGCGTTGATTACCACACGGCATTTACTATTTTTAGCATAGATGACGTCCAGCATTTGGCACAAATCGCCGCCGCTGCCGCCAACAAAAACACAATCCGGAGCGGGCATGCTCTGGATGTTTTCCAAGGCTTCGCCAGCCACGATTTCTAAATTCTCCACACCAAAAAGGGCTTTATTCTTGCCCAAAAGCTCCACCGCTACGGGATTGCGCTCGAAGGCCCATACCCTGCCCTGCTTAGCAATTAAAGCCAGCTCAATGGAGCAGGAGCCGGTACCGGCGCCGATATCATATATTAAATCCGTAGCCTTGGGCGCAAGCTTGGACATGGAGACGCTGCGCACCTCTTGCTTAGTCATGGGCACCTTGCTGCGCAGGAATAAATCATCCGCAAGGCCGTGCACCGTGGGAATAAAATTATTAGCTTTATTATTAAGAATCATCATGACGGACAGGGAAGGAAATTCCAAGGCACTAATTTCTTCTGCCGTACCGCTGGTGATTTTTTCTTCAGGATAGCTCAAATTTTCGCCCACATAGACCTGCACCTGACCTAAGCCGTGCTCACAAAGCTGAGCGCACAGCTTTTGAGGTGAGTTGTCGCCACCGGTCAAGGAAAAGACCTTGGGGCTTTGGCTTACAGCAGCCACTAGATTTTGCCGGCGCCCGTGCATGCTGACGATTTTGCAATCGTCCCAGCTCATATTGAGGGCGCCGGCAAAATAAACCAGGCTGCTGATGCCTGCATACCGCTTGCAGTCGCAAGCGGGCAGCTTGCCGCTGATGGTCTTCGCCAGACTAAAGAAGCCCACATCACCGGAAACCAGCACTGCCAGCTGGTCCCGCTCAGGGTCAGCTGCAGCTGCGATAGAAGCGATTTCCGCAGTTTTGATGGTATCATATACTTTTTTATCTGCTGCTGCGAAGGCAGCCAGCATTCTTTTATCGCCTATGAGGATATTGCTGTCCTCAATGGCCTTGCGTGCAGCACCGGTGAGCAAATCAGGATTGCCCGGGCCGATGCCCACGATATTAACACGTAACATGAGAAAACTCCTCTTTTAAAAGCGATACTATATCACTTAAGCCAGCGCCGACTTCCTCGCTAACGCGGCCAATGACAATCAGCTTCGCTCCGGCCTCCGCCGCAGCCTCCACCTTCTCATCAAAGCCGCCGGCCTTGCCACTATCCTTAGTCACCATGAATTTACTGCCATACTTCTTCAGCATGGCCACATTCAAATCCTTAGCAAAGGGCCCCTGCATACAGATGATGTTAGCCGGCTTATAGCCCAATTCTAGAGCGCTTTGCAAGCTGCTCTCCATGGGCAGAATACGCAAAGCAATGCGCTCCGCATAATCCTTAACCCCGGTAAAGTCGGGCAAATTTTTGCTGCCCGTGGTCAGAAAAATATTGCCATCCACCTGGTTTAAGAGCTCCACCGCTTCACCAAAATCGTGCACCGTAATATAGTCCCCTGCTTCACCCTGGGGACGCACAAGCCTTAGATAACGGCATTTTTGCGCCTCGCAGGCCTTTTGCACAGTGGCAGTGACGATAGTCGCATAAGGATGGGTAGCGTCGATGACATAGCTAGGTTTATGCTCGGCTAAAAATGCCTCCATAGCAGCCAAATCCATGCGCTCGGCCATCACCGTAGCATTATTCTGGGGCTCGATCAAAGCCGCACCATACTCGGTGGCTACGCTCACATAAAGCTGGACGGGCAAGCCCGCCATCTCTTTAATGAGCCTGCGCCCCTCGCTGGTGCCTCCGATAAGCCAAATTACCGGCTTCATGCCAGTCTGTAACCGCGGGGAGTTACCAAACGACCGTTAATAACCTCGGTTTGGGTGTTGCCGATGATAACAGTGGAGAACATATCCACTTCCTTATCACGGAGCTCAGCCAAGGTGGTCAGCTCGTAGGATTGACCTTCGCGACCGATATTGCGCACGATGCCTGCAGGAATGGTGCCGGGTTGATTTTTCAGCATAATATCGCAGGCCTTTTGCAGATAGTCATGGCGTTTGAAGCTAGAAGGGTTGTAAAGGCAGATGCAAAAATCTGCTTTAGAAGCGCAATCCAAGCGTTTTTCAATCTTTTCCCAGGGAGTCAAAAGGTCGCTGAGGCTAATCAGGCAGAAATCACTGATTAAGGGAGCGCCTAGTACAGCAGCGCCAGAGCAAGCAGCGGTGATACCGGGGATAACCTCGATATCGATTTCCGGATGCTCCTTAGCTACCTGGCACATGATGCCGGCCATGCCGTATACACCAGCGTCACCACTGGAAATCATGGCTACGGTCTTGCCCTTCAGAGCCTCGTCCAAGGCCAGCTTGCAGCGGTCCACTTCCTTGCGCATGCCGGTGGAAAGGAATTCCTTCTCGGCAAAATCTTCTTTAATCAGGTTTACATATACGTGGTAGCCAGCGATTACATCGCAGGACTTTAGAGCATCATAGGCTCTTTTGGTCATTTGCTCCACGCCGCCGGGGCCCAGGCCCACTACATATAATTTGGACATTTTCATGCCTCCTATTTCTTATTTTTTCAGACCTGTATGCTGAAAATCCAGCACCAAATCCTCCACCGCAATGGCTAAGGTAACGCCATTAAGACTAGTTTTTTTAAGAGCAAGTCTGCCACCGCTAGCGTCCTTTACAGCACTGCGCTCACACACATTGCTCACTCCTACCACGCTTTGCACGAAGGAAGAAGGAGTAAAATCCCCCTCCAAGTCATTTAATTCCTCCGCTGCATAAAAGCGAGCAGGTATATGATATTTTTGTGCAAAGACTAAAAGCCCCTGCTCATCCTTTTTTAAATCCACGGAAGCAAGGCCTACCACGCTGCGCAGATCTATATCCAAGCGCTCCAGCTCCGGCAGCACCAGCGCTTCAATCCTTTCCAAGGGTGTGTTGCGCTTGCAGCCTATGCCCAAATGCACGATCTTAGGTAGTAAGCGCACAGTAGTCTTCCTGAAGGGAGCAAGACCTTTGCTCAAGGTAATAGCCATGCCTATGGGTAGGCTGCCGTTGAACTCAACCTGCTTAGGCAAGTTTCCTTCTACCTCGAAGCCTGCGTCCACATATAGCCCCACCTTCTCGCCTGCCACCAGCGCCGCCGCGAAGTCCTTAGCTGCAGCTAAGGAGCACAGCACCATATTATTGCGTGCTGCCCACTCATCCACTGCGAAAAGGCCGTTCACATCCGTTGCTGTAGTCACGCAAGCCTGGCCCTCTATGCCAGCTGCAAGATAACGTGCCATTTCATTGGCTCCGCCAATGTGTCCTGCTAAGAGGGGTATGACGAAATTCCCACACTCATCAATGGAGATTACGGCTGGGTCCGTCAGCTTGCTCTGAATATAAGGAGCAATGGTGCGCACAGCAATGCCCGTAGCGCCAATGAAAACTAGTAAGTCGCAGCGGGAAAAATCCCTGGCGCAGGCGGCCTTGTGGTCGGGCTCATAGCCCTCCACTCCCGCCTCCGCAGCATACTTGGCTACAGTCTGATTGTGTACCTCGTAGCCAAGGTCAGCCACCAAGGCAGCTACACGCTTGCTCAGCTCAGCTCCCCTGAGGGAGAAGGAATAAATGGCCGCTTCCATAATAATTATTTAACCTCTGGCTTTAAGTTCAGCTTGCTGGGGTCTGCTTCACGATAGCCGTGAGCAAAGGTAGGATTATAGAGCTCGCTGCGGTCATATTCGTTGCCCAAGAAGCCGCCTACAGTGATGAGGGCAGTTTTGTTAATACCGTATTTAGCAGCATTTTCTGCCAAGGTGCCAACGGTGCAGCGCACAATCTTTTCGTCGGGCCAGCTTGCCTTGTAAACAATGGCAGCCGGTGTATCAGCAGTATAGCCACCCTTAATGAGCTCGCTAGAGAGCTTTTCCAACATGCCTGCGCTCAAGAAAATAACCATGGTTGCATGGTGAGCTGCATAATCAGCAATCTTTTGACGAGGCGGTACGGGAGTACGGCCCTCCATACGGGTGATGATAACGGATTGGCTAACGTTGGGCAGGGTGTATTCAGCCTTCAGAGCTGCGGCAGCAGCGCAGAAGGAGCTTACGCCGGGGACGATTTCGTAGTCCAGGTTGTAGCCACGGATTAAGTCAATCTGCTCGCGATGTGCACCATACACGCTGGGGTCACCGGTGTGCAAGCGAACGACTAATTTGCCGGCCTGAGCCGCGGGAACCATGGCTGCAATAACCTCTTCCAGGGTCATGTGCGCACTGTTCATAATCACGCATCCGGGCTTGCAGTATTTTAAAAGGTCCGGGTTAACCAAGGAGCCTGCATAGATGCACAGGTCGCATTTTTCCAGCAGTTCTTTACCCTTGACAGTAATCAAATCAGCAGCGCCAGGGCCTGCACCAATAAAGTAAATCATTATTTATCAAACTCCTTTTCTTTCACCAGAATTACAGAGAAATAGCTGCTCTTGGGGTCGATTTCTTCCAAATCAAAATATACCCTTTCGCCGGGAAGGCCACAGCGCTCAACCATGCCTGCGTTTTTAATAAGACCCTTTTCTCGCAGCTCGTCGCGTACACGGCCAATTTCGCTGGCAGATTTCATGAGCACCTTATTGCCGGGGCCATCCAGAAATTTGGAGGACTCCTTGTAGCTGCCGGGCAGCACAATCAAGGGTTCCGCTCTTTCACACAGGGAAGTATTCAGCTTAGCTGCTACAGCGCAGATGGAGGTTACGCCTGCCACCAGCTCTGCTTCATAGCCGTCGGCTAAAACTAATTTATGAACATAAATACAGGTTGCGTAAACGGTAGGGCAGCCAAGGGTGATGAAGACTACATTTTTGCCCTCGTCCAGCAGCTTCTCAATGGCGTCAGCGCCTTCGCGATGAGCCTTGTCCATAGCAGCCATATCCTTGGTCATGGGCATATAAATCATAACCTGCTCTTTTTCATCTAAATTTACGACATTATTAACAATGGCTTTAGCTGTTAAAATACCGTTATCGCCCTGGGGGATGGCAACTACGTCGCATTCCTTTAACAGACGCACAGATTTCAAAGTCATTAACTCCGGGTCTCCGGGGCCGATACCAACACTATAAAGCTTTCCTCTCATTATTGACTCTCCTTTTTCTTGTGTAATTGGATTAAAGCATCTGCATACTTGGTTTTGCCCAAAATGCCGTAGACATTAGAGAACATAAAAGCAGCAGTTTTTATTTTACCATGCACTCTATGCTGCATGTAAAAATCTATTTTTTCCGTAACCTTGTCCATGACGGGCTCAAACAGCTGTTCCCGCTTGAGGATTTTAGTTACTTCATCGGTGGTCAGGCAGCCATAAATTTCTTGGCCCACCTCAATGGAGGCGCCGTGAAACATGGCCTGCAGGGCAAAGAGCTCCGTGCGACAGTCCGCATATTTGGAATGGGTATTCATGACTCCCTGAGCTAGCTTTACGAGCTTGCCACTATGCCCAATCAAGAGCAGGGTTTCAAAGCCCAAGAAAACAGCGTAATCTAAAAGCTCGCCTACGAAATTACTGCAGGTTACAGCTCCCTCTAAATCTAGCTGCATCACATCCCGCGTGAAATCTTCGCCATAATTGCCGAAGAAGACTAAGAGATTCTTATTGCCCCTGGCCTTTTGGGCTCGCATTTCCACATACATGGTTTCAATAAGGGCCTTTTCACTCATAGGCTCCACAATACCGCTGGTACCAAGGACGGATAGTCCACCGATGATGCCTAAGCGAGGATTAAAGGTTTTTTTGGCAATTTCTACGCCTGCAGGAATAGAGATGATGACTTCTAAGCCCTCTTGATAGCCTACCTGCTCCATAACGCCTGTAACTTCAGCTGTAATCATACGTCTTGGAGTTGGATTAATGGCGGGCCCTCCCACAGCACAGGCTAGCCCTGGCTTAGTAACACGCCCTACACCTACGCCACCTTCTATGTGTACACCGGGCTCAGCAGTTTTGCTAACCTTGGCAAAGACCAGAATGCCATTGGTATCATCAGGGTCATCGCCGGAATCCTTTCGGATAGCGCAACTAACGTAATCAGCAGTCTGCTCCACCTCCAGCGGCTCCAGGTTTAAAACTATGCCCTTAGGAGTGTCGATGCGTACACTGTCCACACGCTCACCCGTCAGTAACATGGTGGCTGCTGCCTTGGCTGCTGCGGTAGCACAGCTACCAGTTGTATAGCCACAGCGTAGGTTTTTCCCTTGTGAAAATTGATACTCCTCCACAAGAACCTCCTTTATATAACATCTTAACTGAGATTATATCTTAATAATAAGAAAAGACCTCCGCCGAACCCAGCAGAAGTCATACAGACAGAATTAACTAAAGACGACCATGAAAGCAAAATAGTAGAATTTAGCTAACTAACTGTCTCCATCACCCGTGGATTCAGAATAAGGTATAGGTTGGTTGCTGACTTAGGCTAGCAGCCTGCACAGCGGCGGGACCGTAGGACTTGCGTCTTCTTACCGATTAGACATACTTCACCTATACCACTAGCTATAGTTATTATAGCATAGTATGGGGTAAATTCCAATACCCCAAGAAAAAAATCTTAACGTTACTAGGAATAATTCTTAGGCTTCTTAAAATGAAGTTAATTAACTTAATAGGAATCATTCTTATAGTCAGACAATTTAAGGATAGATAAAGAGCCCAGGCCTAAGCCTGAGCTCTTAAATAATTATTCTTTATTTTGCTTTTTTCAGGAATTTTTCATACATAGCATGGTCTTCAGCCATCATCTTATCAGCTTCATCGCCGATAATGCTGGTGGGATCAATGCCCTGCTTCATGAAGTAATCCTTGAATTCCTTGGACTCACAAACCTTCTTAGCTGCGTTGCGCAGTACATCCAGCTTTTCTTTAGGAGTGTTTTTGGGAGCAACAAGAGCTGCCCATGCGCGTACGGTCATGTTGTGACCCAGTTCCTTAAAGGTAGGAACATTAGGATAAATCACGCTGCGGCTACCAGCCATAACAGCCAAAATCTTCAGGTTGCCAGCGTCAACCTGGCTCTTGAATACAGAGGGATCAGCCAAGGTAGCGTCGATGTGCTTGCCTGCCAAGGCAGCAGCAATATCAGCAGAGCCTTTCGGATAAGGAACATGCTTAAATTGTACGCCAAACTCTTCCTCGAAGGACAGAGCCGCAATATGCCAAATTGCGCCTACACCGCTGTTACCCATTTTAATCTTGCCGGGGTTAGCTTTAGCAAATTTTACAAATTCATCAACACTGTTATAGGGAGCTTCCTTAGGCACGATTAAAGCTGCAGGAGCTGCAATCGGTGCGCAAATAGCTGCATAATCCTTATAAGTGTTCTTGCATTTACCTTGATGCGGGAACATAGCCAGCTCTACGGTTACCATGCCCAGAGTATGGCCGTCGGCCTTAGCGTTAGCGGTTTCCACCATACCAGTTACACCGCCGCCATCGGGCTTGTTCACAGGTACGAATTTAGAGCCCTTCAGCTCTTTTTCCATGAATTGGATAAGACCGCGAGCAGAGGTATCGGTACCGCCACCGGGAGCCTTAGGAATGATTACAGAAATATCGCCATCAGCGGGATAAGCAGCCTTTTTGCTGTCGCCGCCACAGCCTGCCAGCATAACTGCCATAGTCAGCATGGCCATGAGTACAACTAAGATTTTTTTCATCTTTTGCACAACTCCTTATGTAAAAATATCTACAAAGCACGCCGTCCTTACAGCCCCGTCCACGACTGCTTAGACAAGCATCACAGTTATATATATTGTATCATATATTACATTGAGCGTAAACTGTTTTTTTAGGCTCTGATAGTTGATCCACACAAAACACTTTTTTTATATGTTCGTATTGTGGCTTTAATTCTATTTGTCTCTTGTCAATATACAATCGGTTTGATTTAGACTCCTACCGCGAAACGCGATACGAAACAGTTGTTTGTTTAAATGGTCGATTTACTCAAACGCTTAGCATAACCACGGCAATATTCTTGCGGTCATGAGTATAGCTAAGATAGACCTTGTCACCCTCCGCAATAATGGCCGGGTAAGAAAACTCTCCTGGCTCAGCTTCAAGGTCCAAGAGTTTATGCCAAGAGTACCCATCGTCCTCACTCATAAAGAGACTTAAGGGTGAGCGCATGCCCCAATTAGCTGCTACAGGGTTGCATACAAGAAGCAGCCTTCCATCTGCCAGAGCAACTAAATCAAGGCCGCTGTTATTATTGGGCAGCGTTAGAGGATAAGCAGCGCTCCAGCTTTCGCCCTCATCGGTGCTGTCAGCCCGATGGACGAAGCCTTCGCTGCTGCGCAGCAGCATGTGTACGCCACCATCGGCGCTTTGCCACAGGCTGGGCTGGATAACCCCGCGCCCGTAAAAGGATTGCGCACTGACGGCGATGTCGCTTTCAGCAGTTTTCTCCCCTATCTTGTACTCCAAATCTTTTATTACTACGGGTGCTGACTTGTGCCAAGTGCGAGCATCGTCATCACTAATATCGGCGAAGGCCTGCCATAGGCCGTGCTCTGTGGAGCCACCCGCTAAAATGCGTCCGCATTTCAGCCTGATGGGCTTGTTACGCACCGGGCCTCGCCCGCCGCTCACATCGCCTGGCACCAGCGGAGCTGGTGCACTCCAGCTGCTACCGTTATCTAGAGATGTCATGACCATAGTGCGCCAGTTAGCGATTTGCTGGCCTTCCTTATAAAAAAGCAAAAGTGTTCCGTCCTCGCGATAAAACAGCACAGGATTCCAGTTGGCGCTGGCCCCATCGGCCAGCTTCACCGGCGCACCCCAGCCACTATGAGCATTGCAGTTAATTGCATCACCACAAAGGTCGGACTTATCCCTACGTGCACCGTAAATGGCCACGTCGGCTTCGCCCTCGTGGCTACCGCCAAACCAGCAGCACATGAGTCCGCCGTTTCGTAGCTTCACAATTGTAGAAGCATGACAAAAATCTGTAGGCAAATGCTCCATGATTAATTCTTTATGTAAAATTAAAGCTTTAGACACTCCTCTTCCTCCATTATTCTATTACTCAAGCCTTCACTTATTTATATTATACTTTTAGCATCAGTAAAAAACAACACCCCCGCATACTGCTACCGCAGTGTGCAGGGGTGCAACATTATGAAAGCTTACAAATTATCCCGCAGAGCCTGAATAACCTCCTGCATATTAATGGGCTTAGAAATAAAGCCGTTCATGCCGCAATTCGTGGCTGCCTTTCTATCCTCATCAAAGGCGTTGGCAGTCATAGCCACAATGGGTACCTTGGCCAGCTCCGAATTTTCCAGAGCACGAATGCGTCTGGTGGCTTCATGGCCATCCATAATGGGCATTTGAATGTCCATCAGCACCAAATCATAATAGCCAGGTGCAGAAGCAGCCACCATCTCCACTGCCTCCTGCCCATTTTCTGCAGTCTCCAAATCAAACCCATATTTGCACAAAATCATGCAGGCAATCTCGCGATTGAGCTCGTTATCCTCAACCAAAAGCAAACGCTTGCCCGTAAAATCTCCAGTGCTTGCCTTCGGCAGCAGCTCCTGCTGCTTGGCCTCCACAGGCTTAGGCTGCGCCTGCAGCACCAGCTCCAGCCGCAGCACAAACTCCGTGCCCTCGCCCTTTTGGGTGTGCAATTCAATTGTACCGCCCATCATATCAATAATATTTTTGGCAATGGCCATACCTAGGCCCGTACCCTGAATTTTACTTACAGTAGAAGTACGCTCGCGTTCAAAGGGTTCAAAAATCTTTTTGGCAAATTCCGGTGTCATGCCAATGCCATCGTCCTTAACGCGCATCTCATAAACGCCCTTACCCGATGTTAGCTGCTCCAGCTGGGTCAAGCTAAAGTACACATGACCACCGGCGGGAGTGAATTTCACAGCATTAGAAAGCAAATTCAACAGCACTTGATTAAGCCGTGTCTTATCGCAGAATACGTCCCTATCCCTCAGCCCGCTATAATCAACCTTCAGCTCCAAGCCCTGAGCCTTGGCCTGTTCCCCAAGCAGATGCTCTATTTCATCAGCCAGCACCGCCAGATTAGTTTCCTGTTTTTCCAGCACTACCTTGCCGCTTTCTATGCGACTCATATCAAGGATATCATTAATCAAGCTCAGCAAATGATTACTAGAGGCCAGAATCTTGCTCAAATACTCCTTGACCTTCTCCTGCTCGGTAATACTACTCAAAGCCAGCGTAGTAAAGCCGATAATTGCGTTCATAGGGGTACGGATATCATGGCTCATATTGGATAGGAAGGTACTCTTGGCCTTATTGGCGGACTCTGCCACATGCAACGCATCCTCTGCGGCCATACGCAGCTTATTAAGCTGCTGGTTGGTCTGCTGCTCCAGCTTAATGCGTTCACTGTTGCGTTGCGCACGCACAAAGCTGATTAAAGCCAAAGCAGACAAGCCTAGCAAAATAACAGTGAATACAAGCTGCACCATCAACGAGGACTGCAGCATATTCATGGTGCTCACAGCAACAAACTCGGCAGGGATCATCAGCATTACGGTCATGTTATAATCCTTCAAGGTGTTAAGGCAGTAAAAATATTCCTTGTCCTTGAAGATAACATTGGCCGTGGCAATCCCCTTGTCATTCAGCTGCTGCTTCACCTGAGCAAAATCCTTACCACCTAAATAAGTGCCATCTGCAAGGGCCTTGTACATATTGCGAGCTCCGATAAAATCATCCCTATCGGCATCATAATAAGCCAGCGTACCATTTTTGTTGATAATATAGGTAGCTGCGTGACCACCATAGGCTTCAGTTGTGTAGTACTTTTTAATGGTTTTGATATCCTTAAGCAGCACTAGATGGGTATATTGTGCATTCTCATTTTCCCTGCTGTCGTCCGTCAGCTTTTGGCAAAAGGCCAAAAAGGTGCCCTTTACATTACTAGTATCAGAAACAAAGGTATGGCGATAAGTGCCATCAGCCAAAAACTTCAAATCATCCCAAATACCCACAGGGCCATCGGTGGTATAACCAGTGCCCATGGAGTCAAGCAGCATAACACGACAGCCGTATAAATCAGTGCGGAAAATCTGCTCTAATTTAGCAATTTCCTGACGTATCTCGTTGTCATCGGCATAGCTATGATGGCGCATCTCTCCCTTAATGCCAGCCACCAGATTCCAGTGGGCCTCCAGATTATAGTCCAAATTGACACAAATCTGCCCACTCATTTCCTTTAGCTGGGAGGAACGCTCCTGGGCAGCCTGCTCCATGAAAAAGCTGCGCAGATACACTATGCCCATAGCCAGTAGCACCACTAATCCCAATGCAAAGACGCCTGGAGCCAGATAATTTTTAAAACTGTCTTTATTAACATTCTTCAATACCATGGCTCACCTTTCTTACAATCATTTGCGCAACCTACTTCTCAAAGCCTACCAAGCTTAGTGTAATTTAATATAATCAGTAGGCTTTTCCAGCTGCCCTTTATTCTCTGCTAAATGCTTATATAGAGTTTTATAACATTTGTCAACGTCATAGGTATAATCCTTGATACCCATTTCTGTGATTACTAATCCCTTGCTCCAGCCACGATCACCCATGAGCAGGATGGAATATTTACCCTTGCGGTCCAGATCTTGGCCATTAATGGTGAGCTTGTTCAGCTTGTAGCCACCCTCTTGGGTGCGAGAAATATCCATTTCAAAGCCGCTGGAAACATATAAAGTACTATCGTTGCAGACAACACCATAACCGCTCTTGGCAGCTAAACTGCGCTCCACCAGCTCATAAATCTGGTCGCCGGTCATATTAGCGATAATCGGCCATGCTGCATCGTTATGAGTCAAATAGCTCAGCTCTTTTTGAGTATATTCGCCCGCATAAACACTGCCGCTAGCGTAGCAGGCCTGTACAAAGAGCAAATCAGCGCCCACCAGCTTACGCACAGTGTTCATAATAGCTGAAGCAGCTTGATTACCATGCTCCGGTGTAAATTCATTGCTGTAGCCCTTGTCTATTCTGGCCACAATTGGCTCCTTAACAGACTCTTTTTTCAGCTCTTCATTGAAGAGATCTAGAGCCTCTTGGGGAGTTTTAAGCTCATTCCGCAAAATTTTATGCACTACAATACGGGAAATCTTAAACATTTCGTTGGAAGCAATACGGATATACATTTTGTTATCCTTAATATAGGGCTTCAGATTGGCCAAGCTAGGCATCAGCTCCAGCTTCACGTTCTTGTTATAGGGAACCATGTTATTGCCGCTATTGATATTGTTTTGACCATCCTGATTCAGCATGGCACTCATAATATCTAGAATCAGCTTACGACGCTTGGGGTTATCCATTCCCTTTTTGCTAGCTGCTACTTGGAAGGCAGGATAGGTCAAGAACCAATTTTCCTTTTGGCTATTACCTAGATAGGGCAGCATAATATTTTCTGCGCCCTTTCTTACGAAAAGCTCCAGGTCGGTGCCAGTGCCACGGTACATGGCTAGCTTGCCTTCGGTAAGTTGCTTTTTAGGATACCAGTTTGAATGTGTTGTTTCCTTAACACCCCAGCCCATTTTATCCTTCAAATCGAAAAAACGTTCAAATACGGGAAGCCATACCTTTTTAGAAAGCTGATGTGTTTTACCACTTTCATATCGCTGACGCCATTCCCTACCCTCCATAGAGTTGAGTTGGGTAATACCGAAACCCTGCAAAAGCTCCATGCAGGTATAGTCTTCTGTCAAGTCAGAGGAAAAGCCCTTGATACCCTTGGCTTCAAAGGCTTTAGCACTAGCCACCAAGGATGCATAATCATTGGGCAGAGGAATACCGTTTTGTTCAAATTGAGTTTTGTCAGCAATGAGGCTGTCCACTACCGCGCAGGCAGGCAACCAGTTTATGGTGCCATCGCTATAGGTATAGCTATCTAAATAGGTACCATAGAAGGTTCCGGCCAGCTCTGTATTGCTCAAATCATAAAGCAAATCCTTCAGCTCTACGGCATCGCGCATAGAAAAGCGGCGTACAGTCATGATGTCAGGTAAATCATTATTTTTATTACGATATTTATAGTAGTCAGTGGAATTAATAGCTAAGACAAAGTTGAATTCTACATCTGGAAACTTTTTTACAAGATAACCAGTGTAGTTTTCCAATAAGTCGTTACCCCATAGTGCTATAGTTACTTTTTCCTTACCACTTGCTGTTTGCGTACTGTTGGCCTTTTCTTGCTTGCCACAGCCTGCAAGCATCAGTACCATCATAAAAACTGCCAGAAGAAGACTGGTGATCCTTTTCATTATTTTCCTCCCGCCAAAAAAGCTTCCTGCATGTTAGATATTTTCGAAAAAAGTCAAACCTTATAACGAATAAGTATACTAATTTATTATAGCATAAAAATATCCTGTGTTCAACAATTTATTTCACACAAAGTTACCCTTGTATGATAAGCAAATATGCCCTAAGGCTTATAGAATTTTCTTCTACCTAAGCCAAAGGGCATATTTTGAAGTGTGAAGTTAATGATTATATATTAAATTTTAATGCTATTAGAAGCTGTACTCAGCACCGACGATGAAAGAGCGTGCTGGCATAGGATACTGTGCTTGAGTAGGTGAGTAGAGTCCTCCGAACTCAGCATATCTAGCATTAGTAAGATTATACCCGTTGATAAACAGTTTAGCATTTTTATTAATCTTATATTGTGCACCCAAGTCGAGTACAAAATAGCTGCTATCTGCAAAGTAACGAGCAGATTGTCCACTAACTGTGGTCGTATTCACTGTAAATAACCATTCATCCTGCTTATATTTCAGGCCAGCCTTATAGATGTTAGGCTTAGCCTTAAGGTCCTTCTGATATCCGTACCCCTTATCCTGCTCTACCTGCACATAAGCATAGGACACATAGCCACTCAGATTATCGGTAAAGTCATGATTCAAGCTCAGCTCAAAGCCACGTCTCTTTTCCTTATTGACGTTAATTGCATGAGTTTCGTATGTTAAATCATCCCAATACCAATCAATGGCGTCATCCATTTTGCTATAGAAAACGCTAGCAGAGAGATTAGTTTTTTCAGTAATTTGTACGTTACTACCTAATGTCCATACATCTCCCTTTTCAGCTTTTAAATCAGGATTGCCGAACATACCCATGGCATTATAATATAAATCATCTGTGGTAGGTGCATTAAATACCTTACCCCAAGACAAATACACATTACTATCGTCATTAAACTTTTTGTTCACTGCAATCTTAGGAGTGAATTGGCTACCATATTCGCTGTGTTTGTCAAATCTTAGACCAGTATTTAATTGCCAAGTCTCGGCAAATTTCCATCTATCTTCGATGAAAATAGCCTTATTATTGATCCCCTTTTCTCCACCATAAAAGGCAGCATTATCTACATCAGTCTTGTAGTATTCAATGCCGGCAGTAAGTGCATTTTTATCGTTAAAAACAAAATTTTGTTGGGCTTCAAAGCCTAAAGTAGAGTCTGTAAATCCAACAACATTGAAGGGGTTGGGTGATCTAAAATTAGCGTTTTGATAGTTTTTATATATCTGGGCATAGCCGTTAGCTTCACTGCCTTCATTCCATGCATATTTCAAAGCTACATTATTATTTACACGCTTATAATGATCTGTATTGGAGAAACCTCCATAAGAGAAAGGGGCTCCACCTTCGGTATTAATATGTTCAAAATTAAAGGTTAGGCTCTTATCTTCTCCTATTTTTTGGTCTATTTTCACAATGGTATTCATATCGTTATAGCTCGAATTATCAAGCTTTACAGTTTTTCCATTGCCATTTTTGTATTTATAGTCGCCACGATGCTCTTTGTTGGCAGCAACCATTACGCCTAAGCCTTTGTCATTGCTTCCAGTAGCAGTAATGCTATACTGTTCATTGTTAAAGCTACCACCGGATACCTTAGCTGTCACATGGTTACCTAAATCACTACCCTTTTTAAGGATAATATTAACTACACCACCAACTGCGTCAGTGCCGTAAAGTGCAGAGCCTCCACCCTTTAACACTTCAATACGCTCAATTGCATTCACAGGAGGCAGCCAATCTGCGCTACTATTACCACTAGAGCCCAGATTTGCACGTCTGCCATCAATTAATACTAGGACTCTTTCATCACCATTGATCAAAATCTTGTCCTGCCCCATCGAGGAACCCTTGGCACCACTACCAAGAATGTTTACGCCAGGTACAGCTCTTAAAGCATCAGTAGCATTAGCATAGTTTTGTTCTGCTATTTTTTCTTTTGTGATAGTCGCCACATTAGCCGGAGTGTCCACCTTAGCAGTCTGGGTACGGCTAGCCGTTACCACATACTCATCCATAGCAAACTCCATGGCCCCATCCTGAGCAGCATTTTCCTCTGCAGCCATGACAGCAGGGCTACAAACAGCAGTTGCGCCAACAAGCAAGGACAGCAAAATTGCGTTGCGCAAAACATTTTCCTTTTTCATAACAACAACCTCCACATTTTTCCTCTACCTCGCCACCCTTGCTCCCAGAATGGCTAAGCAATCTATTTTTAGGCCAGCACCTAAAGACAATAACACACAGA
>JBJDXC010000170.1:0-7802 GCA_051866475.1 Phascolarctobacterium sp. | reverse complement strand
GTGTATGTGGATGGCTTGGATTATATTTATCTGTATGAAGCAAGCACAGGTACTGCTGCCTTTTTCGATTTAAATGGCAAAAATTATGAGGGCAAGCCCTATATGCTCTATGATAATGGTAGCATAAGATTTTTAGAGGAGCCCACCAATCCCAAGAAAATGCTTCTGGCTACCCGAATTCCCAATATCGGCTATTGCTATGCAGCAGAATACTATCATGTGGGCGAGCGTGGCAAGCCTAAGCTCAATGATGCAGGGAGAGAATATATTTATGTAATGGAAAAATACCGTGAGCCCATAACCCTGCTGGAGAATGTAGAAGTAGAAATTGCTGCTAACGAAAACTCTAAGGAGTGGAAGAAGGAAATTTTGCCCAAGGGCACCAAGCTCACTCGCTTCCGCACCTTGGCTAGCAATGATACCATTGTGGAGCTGCTTCTGCCCGATAAGCGGGTGGCACGTTTTCATGAGCACTATCTCTTTAGTGAGCCCAGAGCCTATTTGCAGATTAATGGCTTTGCTGGCAGAGAATTATTTAATAAGGTGCTTTATTGAGCCATTATTACAGTTCAAAATTAAAGTCAAATAAAAGTTTGAAGGAGTGATATTATGCAAAAAGCTTGGAAGAAGGGCCTTTTGGCCTGCTTAACTCTAGGCCTGAGCGTGGCTGCACCGCTTTTGACTTGGGCAGCGGATAAGGAGATTGTTATTTTACACACAAACGATATGCATTGTGGTGTGAATGACAATCTGGGTCTGTCCACAGTGGCTAAGATGAAAAAGGATGCTCTGCAAAAAACTCCCTATGTGGCTTTAGTGGACGCAGGCGATGCTGTACAGGGCGCACCCATAGGCAAGCTGTCCGAGGGTGAGGCCGTGGTGAAGATGATGAACACGGTGGGCTATGATTTTGCCATCCCCGGCAACCACGAATTTGACTATGGTATGGAGCGTTTCTGGCAGCTAGTCAAGCAGCAGAATTGTGGCTATTACAGTGCTAATTTTACGGATTTGCGCACTAAGAAGCTGGCATTGCCCCCTTATAAAATGCTGCAATTTGGCGATACCAAGGTTGCTCTTGTGGGTGCTACCACTCCGGGAACCCTAATTTCTTCTAGGCCAGCTTACTTTCAGGATGGGCAGGGAAATTATATCTACGGCTTTAACGAGGACGAAACAGGACGCAAGCTTTACAGAGCTCTGCAAAAGAGCATCAATGCTGCCAGAGAAAATGGCGCTGACTATGTGTTTATAGTGGGTCATCTGGGACTCAATGGCTCCATTGAGTATTGGAATAGCGAGAGCGTTGCTGCCAATACCCGTGGTGTGGATGCAATAATAGATGGACATTCCCATGAAAGAATTCAAGGTAAATATGTCAAAAACTATGTGGGCAAGGATGTGCTCATCGCCCAGACCGGCACCAAGCTCAAGACCGTGGGCGAGATGGTTATCGGCACCGATGGTAAAATCAGCAGCAGATTGCGCAAGACCGATATTGGCGATGATGCCAAGGTGCAGAAGGTTATTTCCCGGGAAATGGCCAGATACGAGGCCGTGCTTAATCAGCCCGTGGGTGAGGCTGTTATTCAGCTGAAGAGCAACGACCACAAGACCGGCGAGCGTTTGGTGCGCAATAGCGAATGCAGCTTGGCAAATTTTGTCACCGATGCGTTTAAGGCCGTGCTGAACTGTGATGTGGTTATGGTGAACGGCGGCAGCATTCGCAATGAAATCAAGCAGGGAGTGATTACCTATAATGATTTGTTGGAGGCCTTCCCCTTTGGTAATATGTGCGCTGTTGTTGAAGTCAGTGGTCAACAAATTTTGGAAGCTTTGGAGATGGGTGCCAGCCATTATCCAGAAGAATTTGGCGGGTTCTTCCAAGTAGCAGGATTGCAATATACTATTAATAAGAGCATTCCTTCCACCGTCCAGCTGGATGAAAAGGGCAATTTCTACAGAGTTGGCGGCATTTATCGCGTCAGTGATGTGCGCATTGGTGGTCAACCCTTGGATATCACCAAAAAGTACACTGTGGGCGGCATCACCTATGTTTTGAAGGATGGCGGCGATGGCATAATTATGTTTAAGGGCAGCAAGCTCTTAAAGGATGGCGAAATCTCCGATGTGGATGCTATTATTGAATATCTGCAAAAGCATCTGAATGGCAAAATTGGCGATAAATATGCCAATCCCTATGGCGATGGTCGTATTACTATCAAATAAACAGGATTAAACTTATAAAATTAAAAGCTCCGACTAAATGCTAAACTAGCACTTAGTCGAAGCTTTTTTGTTTTGGAATTAAGGAGTCTGATTTTCATGCAGCTGCATGTATTTAATGCATTGTAAAAGCTCCTTGCGGCTTTTGATGCCCAGCTTGCTGTAGATATTTTTGTTGTGGTATTTGAGAGTATTATCTGTAATATTTAGCTTGGCAGTGACCTCCTTGGGTACTAGTCCGGCTAAATACAAGTCGAAAATTTCTTTTTCCTTGGCTGTGAGTTGGGCAATATTATTCACAAACATACTGAAGCTTTCTTCGTCAATGGGTGGAGCGTCCTTAGTCAAATAGCCCTTCATAATATATTGGGCGGAGGCATATTGGCGTTCAGCTTCTTCCTTTTCCTTTTGCAGCAATGCCATTTTTTCGGAGAGGATACGGCTTTGCTCTCTTAAAGTGGCTTGGAGCTGGTCATACTGTTCCTGTAGCTCCTGTTGCTGCAGGGTAATATTTTGCAAATTATGTACTGCGCGCTCATATTCCTGTTGGGCATAGGATTTTTCCTGCTCTAAATTGAGCAGCTTTTCCTTGTTCTGAAAATCGCTATTTTGCCAAGCAGTATAAACCTCGTCCAGCTCTCGTAAAGCGGAGCTGGGGCGTTGGGAAGGATTGGTGCGGAGCTGCTGCAAATCGCCTACAATGGGCTCCACATATTTTTTGTTCAGGAAATAACCCGCCACTAAGAATAAGAGCAAAATCAGGCCGGAGATGGAGGCGGCTTTAATGCGTTCTGCAGCCAGCATTTCGTCATAAACAGTTTCCGGGAGCATAATTGCCAAATAATGTGTAGCTTGGCCAATTTCCACTGGTAACAGCTTGCCGATATAGGTCGTATTGCTGCTAATGAAGCGCGTATATTTACCCCTACTTTGCACAATCAGTGGCCATTCTCCAAGGGAGGCTTCATCGGATAATTGACCCATAAAGGTATCATTATCATCCTTATCCAAAAGAGCTGTAATTAAGGGCGTATTTGGATAGAGCACCGGTGTAGAGCGCAATTGGAAATAAAGATTGCTAAGCTCATAACCACATACACCGAAGGCTTTACCATTAGCATCTACAATAGGAAACAAGAATAAACGCACCTTTTCCCAGCTATCTGCCAGGGGAGTAACCTTGGTCATAAGAAAGCTTTTGTTAAGCTCTGGTGTGGGCTGCTCTAAGAGGGTAGTGATTTCCGGGAATATTCTTGACTGACCCTCCAGCTGCCAGGAGCTATAGAGATTGATGCCATTAGCTCTGGCAACGCTATAATCACCACGGAACATGCAGACTTCATTATTAAGGGTGGTTTCCGAATATAAATTGGCAAATTTTAGGTACAGGGTGTTATAGCTATTCAGGGGTATGGTTTTGCTAACGCTGGCATTGAGCAAGTAAAAGGCACCACTGCAGGAAGTTTTTTCCATAGCATCCCTAATGATGTCATAGGTGTTGAGCTGGATGTTTTTGAGTAGCTGGGGTTGCCCATTTAGCTGCTCAAGACTTGAGTGCTCTTGCTCGATGGTCCACAGGATGGCTTCACTAAGCTGTTGGGAAAAAATGATGCCATGGGCCGCTAGATTATCAAGCTGGCGCTCAATAGAGTGTTTTCTGTTCTTCAGCTCATAGTCCATAAATTGCTCTAAATCATGGTCCAAGGGGTTAAGAAAACCGCTCAAAATTAGGAGTACAAGCACCGCCGAAGTCAAAATGCCGAAAAGTGAAACCAAATACAGGGCAAAGCGACCACGCAGGGTGTGGCGTTCAAAAAATATTCTTTTGAAAAATGCTTGATAAACTTGCCAACGGGTGCGCATAAAGCCTCCTTTAGGTTTTTTTAAGGAATCAATAAAGGACTTTAGTTAAGGGCATTTTATTGCATAGATTTTTGCAGCTGCTCGAAGGATTTTTTTATCAATTCCTCTACAAGAGCGGGAGCTGCTTCACCTGTCTGCACTCTTTGCTCGTACTGAGAATGGGCTTGGGTGAGAATTTTTTTGATATTCTTTTCGAGTTTGGACTGAGTTTGTCCTGCTTGCTCATAGAGGGGTAGGGGCAAATAACTGCCCTTATTTTCCACTTTTTGTAAAACAGTGTAGAGCTGCTGATATTTTTTGTTTTTTATGGTCTCAGGATGGGCCATTAGCTGGCTCATGCCCTCCTTATTAACGGGCAGATAGCCGGCGCTGGTTACAAAGCCCAGATTATTATCTCTTTGGGCAATCCATTTCGCAAAGATGGCAGCAGCTTTATTTTTGTTTTCTTCCTTACTTTTCAAGGCAAAGAGACCGGTACCACGTTGAATCAGCGTATACTTGTCCGGAGCTTCCTTAAAGCGGGGACTGGGCAAAAAGGTAGTAACAATAGCTTCGCGGCTATTATCAGCATGGGTTACATAATCACGCAGATAGAGAATGCCCGCCGTGGAGCCTACGTTGCTGATAACCTCGCCAGTCTTCCAACGGTCAGAGGCATAGCCTTTTTCGGTGCACAGGCCGCCAATTATTGCAGCCTTAGCCATGGGTTGATAAACACGCCAGAATTTTTCACTAGCGAAATTGGGCTTGCCATTAAGGATGAAGTCCTCTCCTAAAGAGGCCATATTGGTGAGGAAGTAATGATAGAAATCATTGATTTGGAACATTTGCTTGCCACCGCTCCACTTATAATATTGGGAGCAAAGGGCAAAGAGAGTGTCATAATCTGCTAAATTGGAGTGCTCTAGATTTTTAGCTGCCAAAAAGCGGTCCATGAAGGTTTGGTTAAGAAAAAGCAGCTCGGTAGATTTGGCAATGGGTAGCATATAAAGATGTTCTTTATAATAGCCTTCTTTGAGAAAGTCATGGCGATAAATAGCCAAATCCTCCTTGGTCAAATATTGCTCCCAGGACAGCAAAAGCTTGGTATCCAGCTTGGTCATGATACGGGGATAGGCGGTGAAAAGGTCCGGCATGGGCACGGAGCCCGGTTCCTTGGCAGCGGAGGCCAGTAGTGCTCTGTCGATGGCAGAGGAATTGCTTACAGAAACAACCTTTACGATTACACCCTTTTGCTTACCTTCGGTTTCATTGAAGCGTTGAATGGCATCGTTAAGAGGCGATTTGGTTTGGCTACCATAAACATGCCACATATTCAATGTTACCGGATTATTGGGATTGAGCTTGCTGGAGTCATCTCCACAGCCAGCCACGAGCAGAACCAAGCATAGAAGAGCAAACAGATAGAGTTTTTTCATAGGGGATACCTCCGGAAACAAGAAAAAATATAGATAAAAAGGGAGCTAAGCGAGAAAATTTGCACCCATCCCACCCTAAAATGTCCTTTGGGGTGGGGACTAAAAGGTGATTTTGCGCTACAATCATGCTAGAAGCATAAAGAAAGGTGTGTAGCTTTACTAATATTATACATCAACCATTATTATTTAGATACAGAAAAGTGAGCTTAAATAAACCAAAAGCCATTATAAGTAAACTATATTCTAAAGAGAATGTCAACCTGTAAAATGTTGCGTGTTTTATAAACAATTAAATCTTCAAATAATATTAAAAGAGGAGGTTATACTATGGGATTAATTAAAGCAGGTATGGGAGCAGTTGGTGGCGTTTTAGGCGACCAATGGAAAGAGTTTATCTACTGTGAAAGCCTGAAACCCGATGTGCTGGTTGCCAAGGGCATGAAGCGTACCTCTAGCCGAGGACGCAGCTCCAACACCAGCTCCGAAGACAACATCATTAGCAATGGCTCCACCATTGCCATTAATGATGGTCAATGTATGATTATTGTAGAAAACGGCAAGGTTGTAGAAATTTGCTCCGAGCCCGGTGAATTTGTGTATGACGCTTCTACCGAGCCATCTCTTTTTGCTGATGGCCTGAATATGCAAAGCGTCAAGAATGTTTTCGCACAAATAGGTAAACGCTTTACCTATGGCGGCGACCCTGGCAAGGACCAGCGTGTGTACTACTTCAATACCAAGGAAATCATTGGTAATAAGTATGGCACCGCTAGCCCCATCCAATTCCGTATAGTGGACCAACGCATTGGTCTGGACGTGGACATTCCTATTCGCTGCTTTGGTGAATACAGCTATAAAATTACTAACCCGATTCTCTTCTACACCAATGTGTGCAGTAACGTGGAAAACGAATATCTGCGCAGTGAAATCGACGGCCAGCTGAAAAGTGAGCTCTTGGGAGCTCTCAACGTTGCCTTTGGCGTTATGAGCGAAAAGGGTGTGCGTTACAGCGCTCTGCCGGCTCATGCTGAAGAAATTGGCGACCAGCTCAACGAAGTATTGAGCAAGAAATGGCGCGATTTGCGTGGCATTGAAGTAGTATCCTTCGGCGTAAGCAGTGTCAAAGCCAGCGAAGAAGACGAAAAATACATCCGCGATTTGCAGGCACTGTCCAACCCCAATGCAAGAGCCTCCTTCTTGACTGGTGCAACCGGTGCTTCTATGCAAAAAGCTGCCAGCAACGAGGGTGGTGCTATGATGGGCTTCATGGGCATGGGTATGGCCGGTATGCAAGGTGCTAACATGATGAATGGCATTAACCAACAAATGGGTTATCCTCCCCAAGGCGGCTATCCCGGTGGCCCCCAAGGCTATCCTCCTCAAGGCGGTTATCCCAATGGACCTCAAGACTATCCTCCTCAGGGTGGCTATGCCGGTGCTCCCCAAGGCTATCCTCAACAGGGCGGCTATCCCGGTGCGCCCCAAGGCATGGCTGGCGCAGCTCCCGCTGCTCCCGCAGGCTGGACCTGCAGCTGTGGCCAAAGCGGCAACACCGGCAAATTCTGTGGTGCTTGTGGCAAACCCAAGGAAGAGCCCAAGGCTGGCTGGACCTGTAGCTGTGGTCACGCTGGCAATACCGGCAAATTCTGCGCTGAATGCGGCAAGCCCCAGCAAGCAGCAGCACCTGCTGGCTGGACCTGCTCCTGCGGCACTGTAAACCAGGGCAAGTTCTGCGCTAACTGCGGCTCCAAGAAGCCGGCGGATGCGCCCCTCTATAAATGCGACAAATGCGGTTGGGTTCCGCCTGATCCGAAGAATCCGCCCAAATTCTGCCCTGAGTGCGGCGATTTGTTCGATGAGAGAGATATTCAATAATAGGCACATTCTGAACGATTTATAGAAGAATATCAAAAATCGCCCCATAGTAATCGGCGGAGGCCCTCGCAAAAGCAACACCCCGCGACCCTCCGCCACTCCCCATAGATATGTTTATTTCTATTTTAAGAAGAGGTGAGTTTTATGGCTGAGACCAGTGTTGGCTATAAATGCCTATGCTGCGGTGCTCCTCTGAGCTTTCTTCCCGGTGCGGAAAAAGTAACCTGCGAGTATTGTGGCACAGAGCTGGAAATCAAAACAGTTGAGGAAATGTTCGCCAAGAAGGAGGCTGCGGCTGCACAAGCTCAGGCCGCCAAGGAGGCAAAATGGGATACCGCTGCTGCAGGCAACGAGTGGGAAAAGGAAGAGGCCGAAATGATGAAGGCCTTCACCTGCTCCAGCTGCGGCGCCGAAATCGTC
>JBJDXC010000169.1:1646-7817 GCA_051866475.1 Phascolarctobacterium sp. | reverse complement strand
CTGACTGATTTAAAGGCCGCTGTTCTGGATGCTCTGTATCATCCTATTGCCAGCGAGCCCATCGATAAATTGGTTAAGCCGGGCATGAAAATTGCCTTCATTTGCAACGACTCCACCCGCGTGGCCAATACCCACGACTTTATGCCCATTCTGGTGGAAGAAATGAACAAGCTGGGCGTGAAGGACGAGGACATGAAAATTGTCTTTGCCCTAGGCACCCACCGTGCTATGAGCCATGAGGAAATGGTGGAGCAGGTAAGCGAGGGCGTAGCTGCGCGCCTGCCCATGTATAACAGCGACTGCAATAAGCACGAGGACTTCAACTATTTTGGTGCTACATCCTTTGGCACGCCTGTGCTCATCAATAAGTTGATCTGCGATGTGGATTTGGTTATCATGACAGGCACGGTGGTATACCATTTCTTTAGTGGCTTTGGTGGTGGGCGCAAGGCCGTGCTGCCCGGAGTGGCAGCCATGGAAACGGTGCGCCGGAACCACAGCCTGATGATGAGTCCCAACTCCCAGCTGGGCAAGCTGGAGGGGAATCCTGTGTATGAGGATCAGATGGAGGGCGTGGCTCTCTTCGCCCAAAAGCATAGACTCTTTAACTTCAATGCTATTTTGGACGCGCAAAAGCGTTTCTTAAAGATTTTTGCGGGCGACTGGAAGGAGTCCCATCTGGAGGCCTGCAAGTTTGTAGAGCAGGTGTATGGCGCGCCCGTAAGCCAGCCTGCGGATATTGTTATCGCCAGCTGCGGTGGCTATCCCAAGGATATCAATATTTATCAGCTGCAAAAGACCATGGATAACGCCTGGTGCGCAGTGCGCGAGGGCGGCGTAGTCATTATCCTAGGCGAATGCGAGGAGGGCAGCGGCAGCGCAGCCTTGGAAAAGGCGCTGCAGGAAAATCCTTCTCCCGATGCCATTAAAGAAGCCCTGGCTAAGAAATTCGTTATCGGCGCTCATAAAGCCTTTGCCATCACCCGCCTTATGAAAAAGGCTAAATTTATTCTGGTTTCTGCTCTGGATAAAAAGCTAGCCAAGGATCTGCTTTTTGAAGCAGTGGATGATGTGGATGAGGCTATTAAACTAGCTGAATCCTACATTGGTCCTGACTACAAGATTTTGCTCATGCCCCAGGGCAGTCTCACTGTGCCGGTAATCAAAAAATAATCCCCCATAGTCTCCTTTGTAAAAAAACAAAAAAATCCACGCACCTGCTTGCCTTTTAAAAAGAATTCGGATATAATTATAGCGTTGCCAAAAAAGTTAGAGATTAAAGGGGAGAGCTTGTTGAAGTTGGATATTGATTATAAGGCTATTGGCCTGAGAATAAAAGCTGCACGTACTCGCAAAGGGTTGACTCAGGGGAATATAGCACAATTAACCGGCTTATCGACTCCGCATATTAGTAATATAGAAACCGGTAATACTAAGCTGGGCTTGCCCACCATCATTCATCTGGCCAATGTGCTGGATGTGTCCGTGGATGAGCTCTTATGTGATAACATTCACCGCAGCGAGCAGATTTACTGCCACGAGCTGGCTGAGCTGGTGCAGGATTGCTCCGTGGACGAGCTGCACATCATCTCCGAGCTGGCCAAGGTCATCAAAAAGGCTGGCATTAACAGCGCCAAGAAGGCAAGAAAGCGTCGTACCAAGGCTGAAATGGCAGCTGCTAGAGCAGCTGAGGAGGCAGCCAAAGAGGCCGTGAGCGCATAAGTAAGCTTGAGTATTAAGTAAAAGTATAGTTCGCTACTGTAGCTCAGCTGGTAGAGCAACTGATTCGTAATCAGTAGGTCGCAGGTTCGAATCCCGTCAGTAGCTCCATAAAAAACTCGCCCCTAGATTTTTCTAGGGGCTTTTTATGTGCTTTAGATACGCACAAATATAGTATATTTTTATATATTGCGAAACGCAACAGGAAACAACAGTTTGGTTAAGGAAGTGCTAGCAGTGCGCAAGCTTTTATTGACGGGCTTTGACCCTTTTGCTCATTATCAAATCAATCCTTCCTGGAAGGTAGTACAGGCCTTGCCGGAGCGGCTAGGCGATTTCGCTATCAGCAAGCTCCTATTGCCCAATATTTATGGCTTAGCCGGGCGCATGCTTTTAGATAAAGCGGCGGAGCTAGAGCCAGATGTGATTTTGCTCACGGGTATGGATAGTGGTAGTGTGCATGTGCATGTAGATACTGTGGCTGTGAATTTAAGGGACGCACTAGTGGAGGATAATCTGGGACGCAAGCCATGGAATGAGCCAGTTATCGTCGGTGGTCCAGTTGCCTATATGGCTACGATTCCTGCCCATGAAATTGTGCAGCAGCTGCAAAGGGAGCACTGCCCAGTGCATTTGGGTTATACCACGGGCGGCTACGTATGTAATGATATCTTTTACTTAGCTTGTCATCGTTATGCGGGCACGCAAACTCAAGTAGGCTTTGTCCATGTGCCCTTGCTGCCGGAAATGGTGTGGGATGAGAGCTTAGCCCTGCCTTTGGAGCAGTCCAAGGAGCTGCTAATGCGCATAATTCAGACTCTTGCCACAATCACTGCTAAAGAATAGTGCTCAAGCTACTGTTAACTCCACGTAAATTATGATATAATACAGTATCATAATTTTGAGTGGAGTTATTTTATGCGCAGAAAGGTTCTTTTTGGCTTTGATTATACGGATAGCGAGTTTATTAAGCTGGTGCTGTACCTCTTTGTAGGCGGTACGGCGGCCCTTTTTGAATGGGGACTATTTTATGTTTTCATTCATTACCTACTCAATGGACTTGGTCTAGGCGTTACAGCCCTTACTATGACGGCAACGGCCATGGCCTTTTGCCTGTCCACCCTGTTTCATTATTTCCTGGGAAATATTCTAGTCTTTGACAGTGGTAGCCGCTATGAGCGGGGCAAGGAGTTAAGCTTAGTCTTTTTAGTGAGCATTATGGGTCTAGGCTTTAATTTGCTCTTGATGTATATATTTGTAACGCTACTAAGCTGGGAGCCTATGCTGAGTAAGGTGCTGACCAGCTGTATCGTGGTAGTGTGGAACTATCTTTCGCGCAAAAAATGGATTTTTAGGAGTTAAAGATGGCTATTAATTATGCTGAGGTAATGCAATTTAAAAAGGTTGTCATCGTTTATAATCGCAACAGTGGCAAGCAGCTTTTTGCTAGCATGATGGCCAAGATTAACGAGATTTTTAAACGTTTAAAGGATCAGCTGGGCTCAAAAACTGTGGAGCTGCGTGAAATTAAGCGCTTTGACGAAATTCCCGCCATTGCTCAGGAAATCAAGGATCAGCAGGTGGATTGGGTGGTTATTGCCGGCGGTGACGGCACCATCCGTGCCCTCATTGAGCAGCTGTCCAATAAAAAATACTTGCCCTATATCAGTGTATACCCTGCAGGTACGGTGAATTTGGTGGCTAAGGAGCTTTTAATGAGTGGTGACCCCTATAAATGGGCTAAAAGAGTGCTGAAGGGCGTAGAAGTACCTGTGTATTTGGGCCGTGCTAATGGCCACGTTTTTTTAACTGTTACAGGTATCGGCTTTGATTCCTTGGTGGTGGACAATGTAACGGAAAAGGAAAAGAAGCTTTTGAATAAGCTGGCCTATGTGCTCCAGGGCACGGAGATAATGCGTAAGGAGGTTCTCTTTAACAACTGGCGCTATCGCTTTCAGGTGCGCTTTGATGCTGAAGAGGAATGGCATGAGTGCTCCTCCGTTATTGTAGGCAAGAGCCGTTATTATGCGGGACGCTATAATCTGTTCCGCGGGGCTTCTTTATCAACGCCTTGGTTATACACGGCGCTGTTCACCGGCGCTAAGCGTGCGGATTTCATTCGTTATGCAGCCTGCATTGCTATGGAGGCGCTAGGCTTGGACAAGGATATCGTGGTCCGCAAAGCAAAGCGCTTGGAAATCCGTTGTAATGTGGAGGAGTTTGCAGCGGAGCTGGACGGCGATGCTGTTACAACGGCTCCTTTGAAGATAGAGCTGGAAGAGGAGCCCATTAAGTTTTTGGCTTAGTTTTTTTGGACGAAGGTATGATGTAAGTTGAGAAAAGTGATAAGCAAGCTGGTAATAGTGCTGTTTTTGCTGATTGCAGGGGCAGTGGAGTGGAAGCTAGCCTATGACAATTTTGGGGCTCTGGACCCTATGCCGGTGGAGGAGTTTGGCTTTGAAATCTTTAACCATCTCCTGCGGGACTGCCTTTTGGGCTTGATTGCCTGGACCATGTATTTTCGACGCAAGCGCTTACCCGACAGGCTGCGTCGTTATTTCCCAGTGGTGGTTATAGGACTCATGTATGTGGGTGTGGCCTGCTTCATGGTGTACCAGCTGAGCCTGGATAAGGGCGCCCAGACTACCTTGGCCATTATTGCCGGCATCAACAATAATATCTTGTTAGTGCTACTAGCTGCCATGTGCTATTATAAATGGCCCAATGTTCTCATGAAGAGCATCTACTTTGTAGTCTATGTATTTACGGCACTGACGCTTATTTTTGATGCCTTCTATTTTTGGCAGACCTCCATGCATGTGGAGAGCGTGCTCTTCCAAAATCTAAATATTTATGCCATCAAGGGCGTGCTGGCCACTATGAGCAATATTTTGCTGGCAGCCATCATTGGTGGCATCGCTTTCATCCTGCTTTTGTTCCGTGTGCCCACACCTAGCAGGCGCAAGCCCAATTTCGTGTGGTCCCTTTTGTGCGTGGCCATGTTCACCATTGGCCTCAATTTGGCGGATAAGCTGCTCTTAAGCGGTGGCATGTGGTGCGTGGAAGAGATTATCGGCAGCTATATTACCATTGAAAACGAGAAAACCCGGCTCATTTATCGCAATATGCTCTCGGTGCCCATCAATCTGAATTTCTTGAGCAAGGCCATGTTCGATACTGATAAAATGGCTAGCGCCAAGCATGTGGAGATGCGTGAGCTGACGGATAAGGATAAGAAGACCCTGCATAAGCTGGGCATTGATGTGCCCAAGCCGACAGTGCAAAAAATCGCGCCCCAATATGATCGAGTGGTGCTCTTGATTTTAGAGTCTATGCACCGGGATTATATTAATTATTACAACGAAAATATTCCGGAAAAGGCCACGCCTTACTTAAATAAGCTGGTCATTCGCTACCCCCATTTGAATAAATATTATTCTTCAGCAGTGCCCACTACTCAAGGCCTCAACGCCACCTTCCGCTCCCATCTGATTATGGATAAGGATGTACCGGGTAAGGGGACGCCTTCCTTGTTTAGAGTGGCCCAAGCAGCTGGTTATAAGGGCATTTTCATGAACGCTTCTAGTCAGTACTATGCCAACGAGCTCAAGGAGTACCCCGACCAATTTGGCATGCAGGAGTATATCGCTAAAGAGCAGCTGGAGAAGTTCGGTTACACCGGTGCCAGCGGCTGGGGTTATCATAATGATGTGATGTATGAGCACACCCTGCGCATTCTGGAGGAAAATCGGGATAAAAAGCTGCTTTTGGTGACGAAAACCTTGGATATGCATCAGCCCTATCCCTACACGGGCTACCGTTGGGAGGAGATGCCAGAGGGAGTGCGGGATAATCCTAATGTGACCGTGCGTGGCGTGTATTGGGTTGATAAAACCATAGAGCATTTCTTCACTGAAGCGGAAAAGCGGGGCCTCATGGATGAGCGCACGCTATTTTTGATTACCAGCGACCATAATCCCCATAGTGGTGGCGAGTATACCAAGCTGGTGGAGCAGGCCAATGATAAGCTGAGCATTGCGCCCATACCCTTGCTTTTTATCAGCAAGAATTTGGGGCCGCTGGACGAGCTGCGTACCAATGAATATGCTTCCCAAATCGATTTGGCCCCCACGCTGCTGTATTTAATGGGACTGGATATTCCGGAAAAATTTATGGGACGCAATCTTTTGCAGTCTGCTCGCGTGCCCTTTGCGCTGGGCTATTTCGGTGGTAAGGCCTTTTATTGGTCAGCTAGGCAGCATTTTGTGGACCAGATGGATAATCCTACGCCTAACGATGAGGAGGATGCACTGAGCAACTACATCATCCATAATTATGGACTATGGCATCAAAAAGAGTAAAGCAGGGCTAATTTCCCTCATATTTTTAACCGATAATGTAAAAGTATAATGTATACAACTCCGTAGAGACTACAATTTCTACGGAGTTTGT
>JBJDXC010000169.1:0-1546 GCA_051866475.1 Phascolarctobacterium sp. | reverse complement strand
TGTAAAAGTATAATGTATACAACTCCGTAGAGACTACAATTTCTACGGAGTTTGTTTTATAATAAGATATCATACAATATTATTAGTAAATGGAGGGGTATGTATGTTTTTGATTATTGGTGCGCTCGTAGTTTTGGGCGTAATCTATCTCTTGCTGAAGCGGCAAGAATCCCGCATGGTTTTGATTGCGGCCGGTATTTTGATGTGTATTATTGGTGGCAAGCCCATGGCTGCTCTGGATGCTTTTGCTAAGAGCATGACCAACGCTGGCTTGATTACCTCTGTGTGCTCCTGCATGGGCTTTGCTTGGTGCATGAAGTACACTGGCTGCGACAAGCATTTGGTTGTGGCCATTGGTAAGGTGCTGAAGAAGATGGGCTTCCTGCTGATTCCCGGTGCTACCTTGGCAACCTTCGTTGTTAATATCGCTATCCCCAGTGCTGCAGGCTGCAGTGCTGCTGTAGGCGTTATCTTTATTCCTATTTTGATGGCTGCAGGCGTGCATCCGGCAATGGCTGCTGCTGCTGTTAAGTCTGGTACTTATGGTAGCATGCTGAACCCCGGCCTGGTGCACAATGGCGTTATCGCCAAATTGGCCGGTACCCAAATTACCGATGTTATTGGTAACCATATGATGGCTACGGTAGCAGGCGTTTTGGTAGCTGCTGCAGTATTAACTGTTGTGGCTATCGTGCTCAAGGAAAACAAGGGCTATGTACCCGAGGGCAGTGTTGTGGATGACGATAGCTTCTCTGTAAATCCGCTGTACGCTATTATGCCTTTGATTCCGGTTATTATTCTGCTTTTGGGCAGCACTAAGGTTGTGCCTGTGCTGAAGATGGGCGTTCCTCAGGCTATGATTATCGGTGCTATTCTGGCTTTGGCTGCTACCCGCAAGAGCCCTGTTGAGCTGACTAAGAGCTTCTTCAATGGCATGGGCGATGCGTATGCAAATATCATCGGTATTATTATTTCCGTTGGCGTTTTCGTAGCTGGCCTGAATGCCCTAGGCCTGATTAAGGCTTTGATTGCTTGGATGCTGCATTCCACTGGTATCGTGAAGATTGCTGCAACCTTTGGTCCGTTCCTGCTGGCGTTGATTTCCGGCTCCGGCGACGCAGCAACTGTTGCCTTCAATGAGGCTGTAACCCCGCATGCTGTTGAGTTTGGTATTTCTACTATGAATATGGGCTCCATTGCTGCCTTGGGCGGTACCTTGGGCCGTACCATTTCTCCTATCGCTGGTGCAACTATTATTTGCGCAGGTATTGCTGGTGTTGACCCCATGGAGGTTTGCAAACGCAATGCGCTGGGTATCGTGTGCGCGCTGTTGGTAGGCATGGTTCTGCTGCTGTTCTAAAAGTTATATAAAATTAAATTAACCACCGTTAGTGTATAGCTGACGGTGGTTTTTTTATGAGTTAGTAATAAGCAATCATCATGCTCGCGGTGATTTTCTTATAGATGTTATCGCTCAAAGCGTATACCTGAGAAGTGCTCCGGTCTGCGAATGCTTGATGCAATGTCCACATAGAGCGCTTAATCC
>JBJDXC010000168.1:0-7832 GCA_051866475.1 Phascolarctobacterium sp. | reverse complement strand
GGCAAAAAAGCGGCACCTTACTTGCACTTTTGCATGCTTTGGGGTACCGCTTAAATCACTAAAATGCTAGCAATGCAGATTATTTAATATTGTAGAAAACCTTCTTGCCGTTGTATTTAGCTGCCTTGCCCAGATCCTCTTCAATGCGCAGCAATTGGTTGTATTTAGCCACGCGATCGGTACGAGCAGGAGCGCCAGTCTTGATTTGGCCTGCGTTTACTGCTACAGCAATATCGGCCAAGGTGGTGTCCTCGGTCTCACCGCTGCGGTGGGAAATAATGCAGGTGTAGCCAGCACGTTTAGCAGTTTCAATAGCGTTAAAGGTTTCGGTAAGAGTACCGATTTGGTTAACCTTAATCAGGATAGCGTTGCCAACGCCCTTCTTGATGCCTTCTACAAGGCGAGCTTCGTTGGTTACAAACAGGTCGTCGCCAACCAGCTGTACCTTTTTGCCCAGCTTTTTAGTCAGCTTCTTCCAGCCATCCCAGTCGTCCTCGGCCATGCCGTCTTCGATGGAGATGATGGGATATTTAGCGCACAGGTCGGCCAGATAATCAACCATTTCATCGCTGGTCTTAACCAGGCCCTCGCCTGCCAGATTATACTTGCCGTCTTCATAGAACTCGCTGCTTGCTACGTCCAGAGCAATCATGATGTCCTTACCGGGCTTATAGCCAGCTTTTTCTACAGCCTCGAGAATAACATCGATAGCTTCAGAGTTGCATTTCAGGTTAGGAGCAAAACCGCCCTCATCACCCAAAGCAGTGCTCAAGCCCTTGGATTTCAACAGTGCCTTCAGATTGTGATAAATTTCAGTGTTCATGCGCAGGCATTCGCTAAAGGATTTAGCGCCAACGGGCATAATCATGAACTCTTGGATATCAACATTGTTGTCAGCGTGTTGGCCACCGTTCAAGATATTCATCATGGGAACGGGCAGCTCTTTAGCAGCCACACCGCCCAGATACAGGTACAGGGGCAGACCTACGGAGGCAGCAGCAGCCTTGGCAACAGCCATGGACACACCCAAAATAGCGTTAGCGCCCAAGCGACCCTTATTGGGAGTGCCATCCAAGCGAATTAACAGCTCATCGATTTCAGTTTGACGAGTTGCTTCCAGGCCGATAATTGCTTCCGCAATAATATCGTTTACATTGTCAACGGCCTTGGTAACGCCCTTGCCCATGTAGCGCTCGGCATCGCCATCGCGCAGCTCTACAGCTTCATGAACGCCGGTGGAAGCACCGGAGGGAACAGCAGCGCGACCTACCGCGCCATCCTCCAAGCAAACCTCAACCTCTACGGTGGGATTGCCGCGAGAGTCCAAAATCTCACGAGCATAAACTTCAGTAATCATTGCCATTTATAAATCACCTCTATAAAATTCATTCACAAGCCTATTTAATCAGGCTTTTGCCAGTCATTGCTTTAGGCTGGGGAATGTTTAAAAGCTCTAGCATGGTCGGCGCAATGTCTGCCAAAATACCTTTATGCAATGCATGCTTCTCTTTGCTTACTAACAGGAAGGGTACGGGATTGGTGGTATGAGCTGTATTGGGCTCGCCATCGTCCTCGGCCATCTTTTCCAAATTGCCATGGTCAGCGCAAATGCAGACGCTACCATCCAAGGACAATACCTTTTCCACAATGCGTCCTACGCAATCATCAACCTTTTCCATAGCCTTAATAGCCGCGGCCAGCACGCCCGTATGACCAACCATATCCGGATTAGCAAAATTTAGGATAACAACATCGAACTTATCCTTATTCAGCTCTGCCAACAGTGCTTGGGTAACCTCCTCCGCGCTCATCTCCGGCTGCAAATCATAGGTTGCAACCTTGGGCGAAGGAATGAGGATGCGCTCTTCATTTTTATTGGGCTCCTCTACGCCACCATTAAAGAAGAAGGTCACGTGGGCATATTTTTCCGTTTCTGCAATACGCAGCTGATGCATACCACGCTCTGCTAAAATTTGGCCTAGCGTATCATTAATGGACTCCGGCGGATAAGCCACAGGTGCTGCAATAGTAGCATCATATTGAGCCATGCAGGCAAAATGCACAGGACGAGCGCTTTGAGGACGCTCGAAATAAGGGAAGTCCTCATCAATTATTGCCCGGGTAATTTCGCGAGCTCGGTCAGGACGGAAGTTGGCGAAAATCACGCCATCACCAGCGGTAACAGGCGCTTCTACGCCCGCAATAGTGAAGGGCACTACGAATTCGTCAGTAACGCCAGCAGCGTAGGAAGCTTGAATACCTGCGCTAGCAGAAGCAGCGCTGGGACCCTCGCCCTGCACTACGGTAGCATAAGCCTTAGCCAAGCGCTCCCAGCGCTTGTCACGGTCCATAGCATAATAGCGACCGCTCACAGTAGCAATCTTACCTACGCCGATTGTAGCCATCGCAGCTTCCAGCTGCTCCACATAGGTCAGCGCACTTTGGGGCGGAACATCGCGACCGTCAAGAAAAGCGTGCACATAAACCTTGGAGAGGCCGTGCTTTTGTGCCATTTCCAAAAGAGCGATAATATGAGTAATGTGGCTGTGCACGCCACCGTCGGACAACAGGCCCAGCAAATGCAGCGCTTTGCCACTTGCCTTGACCTCATCCATGACCTTCACTAAAACCGGGTTAGTAAAGAAGTCCCCATCCGTGATGGATTTGCTGATGCGAGTCAGGCTTTGGTAAATAATGCGACCGGAGCCGATATTGAGATGGCCCACCTCGCTATTACCAATCTGCCCTGCGGGCAGACCCACTTCAAGGCCGCTAGCCTCCAGCTGGGTGTGAGGATATTCAGCAAAATATTTATCAAGGTTCGGAGTCTTGGCCAGCGTAGCAGCATTACTGCTGCTCGCCGGTGCAATACCCCAACCATCTAAAATCATTAAAAGTACAGGTTTTTTCATTGTTATTTCTTAAAAGCTGCGCACGATAGCTGCAAAACGCTCAGCATCCAGGGAAGCGCCGCCAACCAAAACGCCATCAATACCGCTGATGTTGAATTCAGCAGCATTCTTTTCGTTGACACTGCCGCCGTAGAGGATACGGATTTGGCGAGCGATTTCCGGAGTAAAGATCTTGGCAACCTTCTCGCGAATCAAGCGGCATACCTCTTGTGCATCCGCAGGAGTTGCTGCCTTGCCACTGCCAATGGCCCACACAGGCTCATAAGCAATAACCATGTTCACAGCGTCCTCAGGAGCAACCACGCGCAGTGCGCTCTTCAATTGCATATTGATCTTGCGAGCGGTCTTGCCAGCTTCACGCTCGGCCAGATTTTCACCCACGCAGAGCATGGGCTTCAAGCCATTGCGATAAGCAGCAATCATCTTGCTAGCCACGATTTTATCGGTTTCACCAAAAATGCTACGACGCTCGCTGTGGCCGACCATTGCATATTCAGCGCCGATATCAGCAATCATAGGACCGGATACAGCGCCGGTGAAGGCACCCTTATCCTCCCAATGAATGTCCTGGGAGCCATAGCCCACATGCTTGCCATCAATAGCATCAGCAACAGTTTCCAGAGCAGTAAAGGGCGGGAAAATCACAACCTCGTTCAAGGTTCCGTTTGTTTCCATAACAATATTTTCAGCCAGCTCCACAGCCTCGCCCACAGTCTTGTGCATCTTCCAGTTGCCGGCAATCATCTTGCGACGCAGGTCGTCCAAGGCAGCAACACCGGGAAGCACCTTACCCTCCAGGTATTCCAAGGAAGCACCACCGCCGGTGGAGATGTGGGAAATACGCTTAGCCAGGCCCAGCTTCTCGATAGCGGCAACGCTGTCACCACCGCCTACGATGCTAATAGCACGGCTCTTAGCCACGGCCTTAGCCACAGCCTCGGTGCCCTTGCAGAAGGCATCCATTTCGAAAACACCCATGGGGCCGTTCCACACAATCATTTTTGCATCAGCCAGTGCTGCAGCATAAGCCTTAGCAGTTTCTGCACCGATATCCAGAGCCATGCACTCTTGGTCCAAAGCCTTCACGCCTTGGGTTGCATGCTTAGCATCAGCTGCAAAAGCCTCGGCCATTACTAAATCAGTTGGCAGCAAAAGCTTCACATTATTCTTTTTAGCCTTGGCAATAAGCTCCTTAGCTAAATCAATCTTATCCTCTTCCACAAGGGATTTGCCCATAGCGCAGCCCTCAGCAGCCAGGAATGTGTTGGCCATACCGCCGCCGATAAGCAGGGTATCAACCTTATCCAGCAGATTGCTGATGACGCCAATCTTGTCGCTGACCTTAGCGCCACCGATAATAGCAGCAAAGGGATGCAAGGGCTCGGTTACAGCGCGGCCCACATACTCGATTTCCTTTTCCAGAAGGAAGCCGGCAGCAGCAGGCAGGAAATGGGTTACGCCCTCAACAGAGGCGTGAGCGCGATGGGATACGCCAAAGCCATCGTTCACATACAAATCTGCCAAGGAAGCCAGCTGCTCAGCAAATTCCATATCGTTCTTTTCCTCTTCCTTGTGGAAGCGCAGGTTCTCTAAGAGCAGGATATGGCCGGGCTTCAGCTTTTTGGCAGCAGCCTTAGCATCAGCGCCAACACAGTCGGGAGCAAAAAGAATTTTCTTGCCCAGCAGCTTGCCCAAATGCTTGGCCACGGGAGCCAAGCTATATTTAGGGTTCACTTGTCCTTTGGGACGACCGAGATGTGCCATCAAAATAACAGCAGCCTTTTTGTCCAAAAGGTATTGAATAGTATCCAAGGACGCACGAATACGAGTGTCATCGGAAATTTTGCCTTTATCATCAAAGGGTACATTGAAATCTACACGCACCAGCACCTTTTTGCCGGCTACATCTAGATCGCGTACAGTTTTCTTATCCACGAATAACTATCTCCTTTATTACAGGCCTTTTTTAGCAATGTAATTAGCCAAATCAACTACACGGTTGGAATAACCCCATTCATTGTCATACCAGGAAACAACCTTAGCCATGCGCGGACCAACCATCATGGTGGACAGACCGTCGACGATGGAGCTCAGCGGGCAGCCATTGTAATCCTTGGAAACCAGAGGCAGCTCGTTGTAGCCCATAATGCCCTTCAATTCGCCTTCAGCAGCTTCCTTCAGCGCAGCATTGATTTCTTCAGCAGTGGTATCGGTTTTCAAAAGTACGGTCAAGTCAGTGATGGAAACGTTAGGAGTGGGAACACGCATTGCAAAGCCGTTCAGCTTGCCCTTCAATTCCGGCAGAACCAGAGCTACAGCCTTAGCTGCACCGGTGGTGGTGGGGATGATGGAGCAAGCAGCTGCACGAGCGCGACGCAGATCCTTATGGGGCAGGTCCAAAATCTTTTGGTCATTAGTATAAGAGTGCACCGTGGTCATCAAGCCGCTTTCAATACCAAATTTGTTCAGCAATACCTTGGTGAAGGGAGCCAAGCAGTTAGTGGTGCAGGAAGCGTTAGAGATAATGTTGTGCTTTTCAGGATCATATTTTTCTTGGTTAACGCCCATAACGATGGTAATATCCTCGCCTTTAGCAGGAGCGGAAATAATAACCTTTTTAGCGCCAGCTTCCAAATGAGCCTTAGCTTTAGCAGCTTCGGTGAAGCGACCGGTGGATTCTACTACGATATCAGCGCCAACCTCGCCCCAAGGAATCTTAGCCGGATCAGGAGATGCAAATACGGGGATTTTTTTGCCATCAACAACTATATTGTTGCCTTCGCAGGAAATTTCATGGTCATAGATGCCATGTACAGAGTCATATTTCAGCAGATGAGCCAGAGCAGCGCAATCGCCCAAATCGTTAATACCAACAATTTCAACCTCGGGGTTCACGAAAGCTACACGGAAAACCTCGCGGCCAATGCGGCCAAAACCATTAATACCAATTTTTGTCATAATAATTTCCTCCTTAGTTTTCAAGAGTTTTCTTATTTGTTGCACTGACGTGCTGGTTAACTATTTTCTTTAGCCATCCGCAAAATTTCGGTGGCCGCTGCTTCGTCCGTCACCAGAATATCCTGACGGGAAGCACGAATAACTGATAAAATCGCTGCTGCCTTGGACTTGCCACCGGCAATACCGATGATGGTACCAATGTGCTGCAAATCCTGCAGCATCAAGCCTGCGTTATTGGTCATATAAACCTGGGTACCATCCAGAGCACAATATTGGCCAAAGGCCTCACCCACTGCGCCGGCTTCTTCAAGCTTGGCGATGAGCTCCGGAGCTAAACGTCTATGCCGAGCCATCACGCTTGCGCGCCCCACACCATGGACCAAAATATCGGCTTTCTTGATGATATCCACCACGGAGCGCACGCCCACATCCTCTTTGAGAATGCTATTTAGGATATCCTCGCTTACACAGTCCGGCACATACAGCTGACGATAAGACGCGCCTAGCTTTTGGGCTAAAACAGTGGCGATAGTATTGGCCTGCAGCTCCACATTGTCACCCAAGCCACCGCGAGCAGGCACAACCACTGTGTTGGGCTGGGAGCCCGTGAGGTTGGCTGCCATAGCAGCCATGGTCGTACCACCGCTGACTGCTACAATATGGCGCTGACCATCGCTTAAAAGCTTGCTCAAAATATGCGCCGCCGTGCGGCCAATTTCCCGCTTTACGACCTCCTCTTGGTCGGAGTCACCGGGCAAAATCACTACGCGACCAATCTTCAGTGTATCGCCCAAAGCCTTTTCCAAGAAGGAAATATCCTGCAGCTTGCGTACATAATCGGCGAGCTCCTTTAGGATATCCGCTCCCTCATCAGTAACACTCATGCCGCTAGCAGAAAAGGCCAAAAGCCCGCTTTTCTTTAAGAAATCAACCTGTGCCCGCAGCACACGCTCGCTCAAGCCCAGCTTACCGGCTAGAGCACGCCTGCCAATGGGAGATTCATGGCTCACCTGACGCAAAATTTGGTAGCGTTGTACCAAGAGATCCGTCAGCTCAGGCACGATTTTTTTTTGTAAATTAATAATGCTATCCATATTTTCCCTCGGCACATTTTTGTCCCTCGTGGAACTTTTTGTGTCCCACGGACTAAATGCTAATAAAAATAATCCGACTTCTATTGCATAGTATAGCATACTCTATTAAATAAATAAAGCATACAGAAGCATTTTTACAAAAAATTTTCACAGTTAATTAGCTATAGCTAACCAAGTTTACAGTTTGCAAAAATAGCCCCTGCATTTACGCAGAGGCTGATAAGAGCTGTCTTCATTTTTAGTAATTATTTGCCAAATGCATTCATGTTTTGTTTATAAAAGCCTTCGCCACCGCTCTTAGCTTTCTTACGAAGACTATACCAAAGATATGTGTCTATTTGCTAATGACTTCAGCACCAAAAGGTAGCAGCGCCAGCTTGGCCAATTTAAAGTGCTGCAGGCCAAAGGGAATGCCAATAATAGTGCAGCACAAAATAATGCCAAAGGTTACGTGAGCCACAGCTAATTCAAAGCCACCAAAAATGAGCCACAGAATATTGAGCAAGAATTTGCCTGCTCCACCGCCATATTTAATTTCCTTACCAAAGGGAAATAAGCTTAAAGTCGCAAACTTAAAGCACTGCACACCCACAGGAATGCCAATAATTGTGACGCACCATAACAAACCGACGAAGGCCCAGCCGCAGGCAGTGAAAAAGCCACCGAATAAAAACCAGATAATATTACCTAAGATACTCACGTAATCACGTCCTTTCAAAAAACAAGCTAGTAGAAAAATATACAAAAATATTATAGCAAAAGCAGTATTATATGTACAGGTAGAAAGTTTTAACACTTTGTGAAAACCGGTTAAAAAAAATAGACCATGTCATAGGACATGGTCTATTTTTTTAACCGGCAGCTATCT
>JBJDXC010000167.1:0-1770 GCA_051866475.1 Phascolarctobacterium sp. | reverse complement strand
CCCGACTTTAAAGCAGGCGACACCGTAAAGGTTTACTGCAAAATCATTGAAGGCACCCGTGAACGTATTCAAATGTTCGAAGGCGTTGTTATTTCCCGCAGCGGCTCCGGCGTTCGTGAGAACTTCACCGTTCGTCGTATTTCCTACGGCGTAGGCGTTGAAAGAACCTTCCCGGTACACAGCCCCCGTATCGACAAGATCGTGGTAGCTCGTCGTGGTATCGTTCGTCGTGCTAAGCTGTACTATCTGCGTAACCTGACTGGTAAGGCTGCTCGCATCCGCGAAAAGCGCTAATAAAAAAGTTCATTTTATAAAAGGGATTGCATATCACGCAGTCCCTTTTATTTTTTATATTTTTGTGTTAAAATAGAAAAGAACTTTTTCTGAAAGAGGTGTATAGATTTGAGCAGCAAAAATCAAACTTCCTGGCAGGATACTGCCAGTGATTGGCTGGTTTCCATAATTGTGGCCGTGGCCTTGGCCTTTTGCATTCGTACCTTTTTAGTGGAGCCGTATATGGTGGAGGGCTCCTCCATGTATCCTACCTTGAAGAACCACGAACGCTTGATTGTGGATAAGCTGAGCTATTTTGTAACCAATCCGAAGCGGGGCGAGATTGTGGTCTTCCGCTTCCCTAAGGACGAGAGCCGCGACTTCATTAAGCGCGTTATCGCTGTGGGCGGTGACACCATCGAGATGAAGGATGGTCAGGTATTCGTCAATGGCCAAGCCTTAAAAGAGGATTATATTTATAAGAACGACCCCAAGGGCAAGAATATTTCCAGCTATCGCAAGACCATCGTGCCTGAGGGTACCATTTTCGTATTAGGCGACAATCGCAACAACTCCGAGGATAGCCGCTTTGCCGACGTGGGCTTTGTGCCGCACAAGCTGGTGAAGGGCAGAGCCTTAGTCTGCTTCTGGCCATTGGGCAGCATGCGCACCATCAAGGCTGATACAGGTATGGGCAAATGAGAGTAGAGGATTTTAAAATTCAATGGTTCCCCGGCCACATGACCAAGGCCAAGCGCATGATGGAAGCGCAAATCAAGCTGGTGGATGTGGTTGTGGAGATGCTGGACGCACGCATTCCTCGCTCCAGCACCAACCCCATGCTGCAGAATGTGCTGGGCGCCAAGCCCAAGGTTATCGCTCTGAATAAGATCGATATGGCGGACAACGCTAAGACCGAGCTGTGGCTGGAGAAGCTGAAGCACAGCGGCCTGCCGGTGTGCAAGATCGACTGCGCCACAGGCAAGGGCGTGAAGCAGCTCATCGGCGCTATTCAGCTGGCGGCGAAGCCCGTCATCGATAAATGGCTGAAGAAGGGCGTGCGCAATCGTCCCGTGCGGGTCATGATCGTGGGCATTCCTAACGTGGGTAAGTCCACCTTGATTAATCGCCTTGTTGGCAAAAACAAGGTGATGGCAGCGGATAAGCCGGGTGTAACCCGTGGCCAGCAATGGGTGACCATTGCCAAGGGCTTGGAGCTATTGGATACGCCGGGCGTATTATGGCCTAAATTCGAAGACCCCTCCGTGGGCTTTGCCTTGGCTGCCACCGGCGCCATTAAAGAGGATGTGTTCGACCGTCAGGACGCAGTGCAGCTTTTATTAGACTTCATGCTGCAGAAGTATCCTGAAGCCCTGGCTTCTAAATATGCTGTGACCATCGAGGAAGGGGAGACCGCCCAAACGGTGATGGCCAAAATCGCTACCGCCCGTGGCTGTTTAAAGGCTGGCGGCATGCTGGACCTGGACAAGGTGGACC
>JBJDXC010000166.1:0-1783 GCA_051866475.1 Phascolarctobacterium sp. | reverse complement strand
AACCCTTGAGGCCATTGTACCAAGCCACTCATTTGCTAAAAATCACAGCTCCCTTACTGATAACTAAATTACTTGATTTACAATACTATTCAATGCGAAGTTTTTGATATATTATGGCAACAATCTATTCTGTTACAGAGATAAACAAATATATAAAGGGAATTTTGGATGCTGACTATGAGCTAAAAAATGTGCAGGTGCAGGGCGAAATAAGCAATTTTAAGCGTTATGGCTCGGGGCATTGCTACTTCACCTTAAAGGATGGCGGAAGCTCACTTAATAGCGGAAGTTCGATTAGTGGGGGAAGCGGACTTAGTAGTGTAAGGTCAAGCAGTGGCATGGGTAATAGCGGCCTTTTCAGAAATGGTGCTGGCAACTACTCCAGCTCCCGCTACGGTAGCATCAATGAGGGCGGTAGCGTTTTAAAGTGCGTGATGTTCCGCTACAAGGCTGAGGGTCTGCGCTTTGAGCCAAAAAATGGCGATAAGGTTATTGCTGTGGGCCACATTCAGGTCTACGAGCGCGATGGCGTGTATCAGCTGTACACTGATTTGCTTTTGCAGCAGGGCACGGGCGATTTGATGCAGCAATACGAAAAGCTCAAGGCCAAGCTGGAAGCTGAAGGCCTTTTTGATGAGGCACGCAAAAAGTCCCTGCCCACTAATCCGGCACGCATAGGTGTAGTAACATCCTCATCGGGTGCGGTTATTCATGATATTATTCAGGTTTCCCGTGGCCGTAATCCAGGTATCAAGATTTACTTGTATCCAGTTTTAGTCCAGGGTAAGGGTGCTGCCCAAGATATTGCCCGCGGCATTAAATTCTTTAACGAGCATCAGCTAGCCGATGTGCTCATTGTAGGTCGCGGTGGCGGCTCCATGGAGGATTTATGGGCCTTTAACGAGGAGCCGGTGGTGCGAGCTGTGGCTGCAAGCAGCATTCCGATTATAAGCTCTGTGGGCCATGAAACCGATTTTACCCTCTGCGATTTTGCTGCCGATAAGAGAGCAGCAACACCCTCCCATGCTGCAAATATGGCTACAGTTGACATGGGTGAGTATAAAAAGCAGGTGGAAGCTTTAACACAAAGACTTGAGCGGGGCATGCATTGGCAGCTTGAAGCGGGTGCGGAGGCCTTGCAGAAGCAACAGCAATGTCGCTTTTTCCAGGATCCTCAAAGGCTGTATGCCTCACAGGAGGATAAGCTGGCACGGCTGCAGGCATCTTATGTGCTGCAAGACCCTCGCAGAATTTATCGGGCTGAAGAGGAAAGGCTACAAAGGCTTTTGGCTGCACAGGTATTGCGTAATCCGCGCAAGCTGTACGAGCTGAAGGAGCAAAGCTTGGCTAAGGCTATGAGCTCTTGGGCCTTACAAGAGCCCCAAAGAATGTTTGCGGAGCGGGAGCAGCGGCTGGATATGGCTCTTGCTCAATTGGTAAATTTGATGCAGCAGCATAAGCAGCAGGCGGAGCATCGCTTGGCTTTAAATCAAGCTAAATTAGAGGCTATTAGCCCCTACGAGGTGTTCAAGCGGGGTTATAGCTGCGTGCGAGATAGCAAGCAAAAAATCGTGAGCTCCATTGAGCAAGTGCGTTGGGGCGATGAAATCACAACCTCTGTCAAGGATGGACAGATAGTTTCCGTAGTCCAGGAAGTGGAAAGGCGGTAAATGATGGCAGTAAAAAAGATTGCAAAGAATATTAAATTTGAAGAAGCATTGGCTGAGCTGGAGGAGCAGGTGCGGCTTTTAGAAAGCGGCGAGCTCTCCTTGGAGGACAGCCT
>JBJDXC010000165.1:0-1813 GCA_051866475.1 Phascolarctobacterium sp. | reverse complement strand
CACCTTGCGAATATTCTTTTCTCCCTGCTCATGGCGCAGGCTGTGGGTGGCGGCCTCGAAGGCCTTGATAATGGCGCGACTGGCAATTTCCCCGGCCGCATAGCCACCCATTCCATCTGCTACGGCGAAGAGATAGGGCTCCCGCACTAGCAGAGCATCCTCGTTATTCTCCCTGACCAGGCCCACATGGGTCCTACTGACTACCTGCATTATTTTTGCTCCTGTTCCTTGGCAAATTTGGCCCGCAGCTGACCACAGGCCGCATCAATATCCTTGCCCATTTCCTTACGCACGGTGGCGTTGATCCTGTTTTTGGCCAGCACCCTTACAAAGCGCTCGATGGCTGCCTTGCCGGGGCGCTCAAAGCCCTGCTCCGGCACAGGATTAGCCGGAATCAAATTCACGCTGGCGTGCTTGTAGCGCAGATAATTGCTCAAAAGCTCCGCATCCTGCACGCTATCGTTTTTATCCTTTAACAATATATATTCATAGGTCACCTGACGTCCACCAGCCTCGCTGTAGGCCTCCGCCGCGGCGATGACATCCACAAAGGGAAAGCCCTTGTTCACCGGCATCAAACTAGTACGCAAATCATTGCGCACCGCGTGCAGGGACACGGCCAAATTAATGGGCTTGCCCTGTTCTGCCAGGCGGTTGATGCCCGGAATAATGCCGCAGGTGGAGATGGTCATATTGCGGTAGCTCATAAAGCAGGTGTCCTCACGGTGGAGGAAGTCCAACGCGCCTAGCACTGCATCAAAATTCAGCATGGGCTCACCGCTGCCCATGACGACCACGCGGGAAACCATTTGCTTTTGCTCACGGATGCGTTCGTTGAAAAGGTAAACCTGGGCAATGATTTCGGCGGCGGTCAGATTGCGTACCGCGCCCTTTAAGCCACTGGCGCAAAAGGCGCAGTGCATATCGCAGCCTACTTGGCTGGAAACGCAGACGCTATAGCCATAGTCGTGGTGCATGAGCACTGTTTCCACGCTATTGCCATCGGGCAGGCCTAATAAAAGCTTGCTGGTCATGCCATCGCTGGAGTTTTGCTCACGCAAGATGGTGATTGCGCGAGGCAAAACGATGAAGTTATCCTCCAAAATAGCGATATCGGCCTTGCTTAGATTGCGCATGGCGCTAAAGTCAAAGACGGACTTTTGGTACAGCCATTGGAAGATTTGCTTGGCCCGGAACTTTTTTAGTCCCTTGCTGGCCAGCACCTCCTGCAATTCTTCAATTGTTAAACCAAAAATATCGATTTTCATGCTCGCTCCAGTATGCAAATATAAAAGCCGTCTATCTTATCTCTCTGTGGCAGGAGCTGCAGCTCTGCAACCATCTCTCCTGTAATGGGATGGGCAAAGGACACGCGCTGCCACGTGGGATTTTTTGCTAAAAATTCTTCGATTAAGTAGTGATTTTCCGACTGCTCAATGGTGCAGGTACTGTAGACTAAGCGTCCACCCTCCTTCACATATTGGGCAGCGTTATTTAAGATTGCTAGCTGCAGGGGCGGGAAAAGCTTTAAATCCTTGCGCTCCTTACGCCAGCGGGCCTCCGCCCGCCGTCTAAGGACGCCCAGCCCTGAACAGGGCGCGTCCACCAGCACTCTATCGAATTTGGCGAGCCAGTCGGCTCGCAAAGCGCTGCCATCGTTCAGCGTAGGCTGAATGATGCTGATGCCGAGGCGGGCTGCGTTTTCCGCAATTAGTCCCAGCTTGTGCTCGTGAACGTCGCAGGCAGTGATACTGCCTGCGTTGTGCATCAGCTGCGCCAGATGGGTGGTTTTACCACCCGGGGCGCTGCACAG
>JBJDXC010000164.1:0-8100 GCA_051866475.1 Phascolarctobacterium sp. | reverse complement strand
AAAAGTTTTATTTATGCAAGCGTGGTGATGACCTTGGGTGGTGTTCCCCGGCGGGCCATCCCGATAAAGCCGATAAGGATGCAAGGGCCACAGCCATTCGTGAATGTGCTGAGGAAAGCGGCTACGTCTTTGCCGAGGATGAAGTAAAATTTATAGGAAATATCCTGTGTTATGCTAAGGGCAGGTATCATGAAAGCGCTATTTTTGCGGCGGAGTTAAATAGTGAGGCGACTCGCAGCAGAAGAAGCTGCAAGACGGATGGTGAAATGACTGCTTGGCAGTGGGTTAGTGTGGAGGAAATGCTAGAGATGGATGTATTTCCGCCTACGCTGATTGCCATAAATCTATTTTTGGAAAAATGTGAGCTGTGAAAATTTTGCTGGATAAGGATGTATAGTTTGACTAGGTGGATAAACAATGAATAAGATTACATGCATATGCTTGGGCGTAAGAAGCATGGAAAAGACAATTAAATGATAGTTTAGACGACATTTGCAAAAAAATAAGAGCAGGGCACAGGGCTCTGCTCTTTTTCTTTGCTGCACGTTATAGCAATTTGAATACGGTGTTAACATTTACGGAGATGGTGATGTTTTTGGCTTCAATTTCGGTGGGAACGCTGCTATCGGCGGTGGCCATTTTGTTAAGGATGGGTCTAGCAGCGCTGCGTTCCACTTGATTGACGGTGGAAAAGCTGGCACTGAGGAGTGTTCCCAAAGTACGACCACCAGCGTTTGCTACTACAGCAGCTTGTTGGCGTGCATTTTCTACAGCCTTGGCTAAAAGCATGCTGCGATAAAGGTTTTTGTCACTCAGAGTGTAGGTAATGCCGTTAATATTGTTCACGCCACTGGCTGTAATTTTATCGATAACGTTACCAAGCTTTTTTAAATCACGAACAGTGATACGCAAGCTTGTTTCAGCCTTGTAGCCCGTAACCTTTCCCTTGTTGTCATAGGTAGAATGGGTATTGTAGCTCATGTTGACAATGTCTTCGCCAACTATGTTGAGGCCAAGCAGGCTGTGCCGTACATCGTTTATCACTTGAGCAGCGTTAGCAGTGGCCTGGGCTGCCGTAGCGCCTTTGCCAACGATATTACAGCGCAGATAGGCTAAATCGGGAGCGACCTCCATGCTGGCTCCGGCATTTACCGCGATACAGTTTTCGTTAGGGGAAGCAGCCAGGGCAGGGAGGGAGCAAAATGTGGTAATATACAATGTAAAAACTGCGAAAATTAAAAGCTTCAGGGGTGAGTAGATTTTGTGGTAATACATAAAAAAGCCTCCTTTTTGCTTTTATTATAGCATAAGTTGGAGCGTGTGAGGTACAAACAGAGCTGATTTCGTGTTATAATTAAAGTAAGAATTAATCTTCGCGCCAGCTAACGTGCCTAGGTTTAAAAAAGAGGAGGTCATGAAATGAAAAAAATAGTATTTATTGTTGGTTCTTTACGCAAGAAATCATTCAATGGTATTTTGGCTGATATTGCTGCAGCTGCTCTAAAAGAAAAAGCAGAGATTACTTATGTTCGTCCGGATGCAGTGCCGTTTTTGAATCAGGACATTGAATTTCCGCCTCCGGAAGCTGTTGTTAAGGTTAGAAGTATTATCCAAGAAGCTGATGCTGTATGGATTTTTTCACCGGAATACAATTACAACATTCCTGGCGCAGAAAAGAATCTTTTGGATTGGCTCAGCCGTCCTTTAGTAGCTGACGATCCTGAGAGAATGACTGCGGTTGTGGGCAAAAGGGTTACTATTTGTGGCGTTGGCGGCAAAAATATGACAGCTACAGCGCGTGAACGCCTTGTTGATATGCTTACGTTTATGCGTATGGAGCTCGTGGGCGGCGCTGGTAAGGGCTTTGCCCTGCCTCCTTCTGCCTTTGCTACGGGAGAATGGAAACCGGAGCAAGAGGTCGTTAACGCTATTAACCAACAAGCTGCTGAGCTGTTGGCGGCTTTGGAGTGAGTTTTTGGTCGTGTTGATGCCTTTACACATAGGATAGGAGCCATGAAGGAAAAGTCTGAGAAATGGTTGTTGTGGCCGCTTCTCAGACTTTTTTTGATGCCTAAAAATTTGCATTTAAAATTTCGTTTGCTGTTGGTTTGGCTCTAGATTTTTAGCGCACAAAGTGGGTACCAATCCAAGGCTCTTTGGCGGGAATGCCATATTTTTCTTTGCCTAAGGCGATAGCACGCATTAAAAAGGTCATGTTGCGGGCTAAGGTGCGCATGGTTTGCAGGCCTTCGGCGTCCTGTAGCGCTTCGCCCGGCTCGCGGCCGTGGATGCTGTTCCAGTATTGGCTGGAGGCAATGGGCATGCCGCTAATGGTAAAATATTTGTTGAGCTCGTCAAAGGTGGCGGATAAACCACCGCGGCGAGCTGCTACGACGCTGGCGCCGACCTTCATGGCCTTATCAATGGAGCCGGTGCTAAAGAAAAGTCTATCCAAAAAGGCAATCAAAGTAGCATTGGCAGAAGCGTAATAAACAGGGCTGGCAATAACTAGTCCGTCACATTCAGCCAGCTTGGGTGCTGCCAGATTAACCTCGTCATCAAAAACGCAGTGACCTAATTTAGCGCACTGACGGCAGGCAATACAGCCGCGGATAGCCTTGTTGCCGATATGCAAAATTTCCGTTTCAATGCCTTCCTCTTGGAAAATCTTTACCATTTCTTCTAAAGCGACAGCAGTGTTGCCCTTAGCATGGGGACTGCCGTTAATCAGTAAAACCTTCATTTGTAGAAACCTCCTTTGTAAAGCACAATTGCTTATACTGCTATCATTATACTACCTAAACCGTGCTTTAAGTCAAGGGCTTGCAGAAGAATAATACTGTCACTTGGGAATGGTAAAGGAGTAAAATTCTGGCAAAATGGGTTGGGTTACATTGTTCTTAGAGTTATAATGCTATATAATATAAACAAAATTGTACGGGAGGGGCAATGCTTATGAAATTGGTCGTGCTTGTGGACAATAATACTTATATTGATCAATATTTTCTGGGGGAGCCGGCGCTGAGCATATACATCGAAAACGCAGGTAAAAAATATCTTTTTGATACTGGCTATAGTGACGTGTATGTAAAGAATGCTGCAGCCATGGGGATAAGCTTGGATGATCTTGAGGCAGTAATTATTTCCCATGGGCATAACGACCATACGGGAGGTCTGGCCTATTTCCCAAAGTCCGTTGCGAAGCCGAAGCTAATTGCTCATCCGGGAATTATGGATGCTAAGAGAGCGGAGGGACTGGCTATTTCCATTCCTGTATCTGCAGAGTATTTGCAAGCAAGATTTACTCCTGTTTTTACTAAGGAGCCTTATTGGCTTGATGACAGTCTAGTGTTTTTGGGTGAAATTCCTCGAACCAACACCTTTGAAAACAAGGAAGCTGTAGGCGAGCTGTGCTGTGAAAATTGCTGGCAGGGTGATTATGTACTCGATGATTCTGCCTTGGCCTATGTGGCAGGGGATGGCATATATATCATCACGGGCTGCTCCCATGCAGGGATATGCAATATTGTTGAATATGCCAAAAAGGTTACAGGCAAAAGCCTTGTGAAGGGCATCATCGGTGGCTTGCACCTTTTTAGCGGCTGCTCTGAGCAGGCTGTGCAAACCGTAGCGTATTTAAAAGCCAATGTGCAGGGAACTGTTTATCCCTGTCACTGCACCAATCTTGCGGCGAAGGCAGCCTTGTATGGCAGCATGCCTTTGGAAGAGGTTGGGGTAGGTCTGCAAATCGAGTGGTGATTATTTTTTTTACAACCATAATGGTTAGCTTACATTGTTCCTTTGCGCATAATGCTGTATAATATAATTAAAGGTGTAGGAGGTGCAATATCGTGTCCGAGCAAGATATTAAAGATTGTAATTTCCTTGTAATAGCAGCAGTAGAGGGATATGCTCAAAAGCATGGCCTAATGGTTGCTGATGTGATCAAGTTGTTTAATCAGCACGATATTATCTCTGCTATTCGTACTCAATACTCTGTATTACATATGCTTGACCTAGATGAAGCTGAAGGTTTTGCTGAGGATTTGCTGAAGAGGGCTGCATCGTGAAAAAAATAATTGTGTATCATGGCACATGCTTTGATTTTGATGCTATTGATTTGACCAAGTCAAAGGATAGGCGAGATTTTGGTAGAGGCTTTTATACTACGACCATACAGTCTCAAGCTGAATCCTGGGCCAAGAACATAGCACTACGAAATGGCATGAAAACATGCTTCGTTTATGTTTATGAGTTTACCTTCGACGATTTTCTAAAGCATAAGCATTTTGATGGCCTGAATGAAGAATGGCTTGAGTTTATAAAAAATAATAGGGCACTGGGGGGAATACAACATGATTATGATGTAGTAACGGGCCCAGTTGCGGATGATAATACTATGCTCACTGTTAATCGTTACATGAATGGTACGTATACTGTTCAGGAGGCCTTGGATCGTTTGGCCTATTTTAAGGTAAATGACCAGCTTTGTTTAAATACTCCAAACGCATTAAGATTTATTAAGCTAGTGAGGAGGTACACAATTGACCAGTAAATATGTATATAAGGGCATGGATTTAACCCTCGACATTTATGAAACAATTCGTAGGGTTGTGCAGGCAATAGCAGATAAAGAAAACATTCCCTTTGATGAAGCATATCTTTTGTTTTCTAAAAGTCACACCTATTGGTGCTTGCAAACACCAGCAACCTTGATGTGGAGTGAGAGTGTGGAGTTTATTTTGGATGAGTTTTATAGAGAGCAAAACAGAGTGGCGTAAATACATGCTTTATAACCTTTTTCATCAAAAGTTGTTAATCTAATTTCAAGCAATAAAAATGCACTATACTTTAGCATATCAAATCCTTGTATGCTTGAGTATAGTGCTAATTTTTATTGTTCTACCTGCTTGCTCTGCTTACGCAGGCGGTAGCGGCGTTCTCCCTCAGAGAAGGCCCTTTTTTCTTCTTCGGTTTCACAAATCAAGCGGGGAACAGTGGTGGGGCGTCCCTTTTTATCCAGGGCAATCATGGTGAAGTAAGCGGTAAGGGCGCGCTTTTGTCCTTCTGTTTCCAAATCCTCCACGTCCACTGTTACAGCAACTTCCATGGAGCTTTGGCCCACATAAATAACTTGACCGGTACAGATTAAGAGGTCACCAATGAAGATGGGCAAATGGAACTGTACCTCGTCGATTCTAGCTGTTACTACATTGGTACGGGAATAGCGACGTGCTGTGGCATAGGCACAGGAGTCCATAATTTTAATGATTTCGCCGCCGTGAATATTGCCGGCAACATTGGCCTGATGGGGCATCATGACCTCGCTGATAACTATTTTACTGTCGGAAGAAGATTTTTGTTGCATAATATGCCTCCTTTGGTAATGCATTAGGGGGTAAAGAAGCGGATTTTGCAATGTCTAAGACTAGGTTTGAGGGAAATTGGTGAGACTACATTATCATTATAACTCTTTTTTCCCGAGAGTAAAGTGAAGTTTAGCTAAGATTGTTATGTCATAATTTTCTTGCGTTTTCTCTTTTAGAGTTCGCAACTTTTTTTCCATGATTAAGCCTCAAAGACATGGTATTATTGAAGCATGCCAAGGATAAATGATTAAATAAGTGTCATGAGATGAGGTGTTAGCATGAATTTGAAGAAAGCATTTCAGTACCAAAGATTGATCCACAACATTCAGTTAGAGATTGTTAATGACGCTATGGATGATGAGAAGTTTGAGGTGGTGGAGGAAAACCATAAGCGTTCCGAGCTTAATTTTTACTTTAATGATGCCAATAAGACCTACACCGACCAGGTTAAGTGCCGCAAGAGCAAGAATGTACAAGGCTATGACTTTGGCAGACTGCTCAAGGTGTACGAGTATTTGACCGGCTGCCGCGTACAGCTTGCCCAAGCCATTTCCAAGGTGAAGGACGAGATGCGCATTGGCGCTGAGGGCTTGAGCTACGATGCTGCGGTGCTAAAGGCCAGTGACCTGCGTGATTTGGTAGTGCAGTGCCAGTGCCTGGGACGCAAGGTGGAGGAAGAGTATAATAACACGGCCAGCCTGAACTTTACCCAGGGCACCGAGAAGGTGCAGGCCACTTATACGATTACTGTTACCCACCGTCCGGACAAGGACGTAGTAGCCAAGGCTCGCGCTGCATACGAGCAGCTGAAGGAGGAGGCCAATGATTTGAGCGATGCTATTGAGGCAGCAGCTTTAACCTCGCGGCTTCCCAAGGAGGCAGAGCCTGCCTTTCCTGTGACTGCGGACCTTGACTATGTGTATAAGCATTTGGAGGAATATGTAGGTTAATTTATAGCTTAATAGGGTGAACAATATTGTTAGCAGCTCGTTAGATGGTTGAGGTAAGTATAGATACTTGCATCTGAAGCAATGTTATCCATATGATGAAATCTTTTCGTCAGCTAAACGAGAAAAATGGAGTAGGAAACGTCACGATTGAGAGGTGGGGGATAAAGATCGCAACCTCATAAGGCCCAAGGTGGGCCGCTCTTAAAGCCATACTCAGTAAACCGCTAATAACAATAACCGCCAATAGCAAGCTGCGATAATACGCCAACACGTTTATCTTAGTCAGCTCTAGCGGCGCTAATGAATATGTAGTAGCCTTGTTAATAAAGAGGGCGAGCCAAGCTGCGTTTGTAGCATGGTCGCCCTCTTATATTTTTTATTGAAGCGCTTTCTGTAGCGGTGGCACAATCTGTTTCTTTCTAGAAACGGCACCTGGCAGGAGAATGGTGTCACTTTCTTGGCCAAAGGCTTTTTGGGCAGTGGCTAAGGAGTCGTCTCCAAAGCAAAGCAGCTTGGTTGCAAAGCTATCAAGATTTGTGAGCATCATAAAGTACATATCTACACCAAAGCTGTCTAGATTTTCCTGCATATAAGGAATAAGCTGTTTTTCTAGTGCTTCCAGCTGCTTAGGATTTGTGGATTGGAGCTGAGCAATGCCAAGACGTTTAGTGCCAACAGTATAGACCTTGTAATCATAGTCGGCAAGCTCCTTGGGGCTGAGCGTGTCGTAGATATTGCCGGCATCCAAAAGTTCATTTGTATAGGCCTGGAGATTCTTGACCTTACTTAGCTTCATGAGCCTTTTAACAGCGTATCTATCGTAAGCGGTGGTGGTGGGGGATTTAAGGCCAATGGTATCGGAGCAAATAGCAGACAGGAGTAGTCCTGCTATGGGCCTGGAAATCTTCACCTTTTGAGCTTCAAATTCGTAGAAAACGACGGAAGCTGTGGCGCCAATGGGCTTGGCAATATAGGTGATGGGGTTGGCATTTTTAATATCACCCAGGGCGTGGTGGTCTAGCACGGCTAAAACCTTTGCATTAGGCATGCCGGCGATGGATTGGCTGTAAAGGCTATGGTCAACTAGGACAAACTGCTTACCTTCGGCGTTAGCCATGCTTTCTGGCACGGGTACCCCAAATTTTTGCAAAGCGTAGCTGGTTTCTGCGTTGAGCTTACCAGAGAGCACGGCCTTGGCATCATAATTGAGGTCTTGCAGCAGACTGGCATAGGCAATGGAGGAGCAGACTGTATCTGCGTCAGGTTCTTTGTGTCCTATAACATAAATTGGTTCATGGGCATTATAGTCGGTTTCTGCGCTTATGTAATAGTACGCATTATGTGCAGCTTGTGCTGTGGGTAGGGGTGTGCAAAGCAGAAGACTGGCAACAGTAAGCGTGCAAAGGCATTTGAAGATTGGCTTTAGCATGAAAACGCCTCCTTAGGAGTGTTATTTTGACTGTTTAATAAAAGTCGTGTTTATTATAGAGGAATATTTCACTCTAGAAAATAGGTAAAGGATTATTCTTCTATTGTAAATCCATTATAGCACAAGTTGTGCCATGGTGTGTATAAACAGAGCTGTATTCGTGTTATAATAGAGATAATCATAGTATGATTTGTGTAAATGGAGGAAGTTCAATGATGAGAGAGCTACATATTGGTGACATAGTACAGCATTTTAAGAGGGAAACAATAGAAAATCCGGCAACAGAATATCTTTACCGAATCATTGCTTTTGCCCATCATAGTGAAACTGATGAGATGCTTGTGGTGTACGA
>JBJDXC010000163.1:0-8237 GCA_051866475.1 Phascolarctobacterium sp. | reverse complement strand
ATGAACGAGAGAATTCGCCTTGTGGGCAACAGACTGAAGCTGTTACGTATCCAGAAGGGCTTGGGCCAAAACGAGGTTGCGAAGCTGATGGGCATTAGCCAGGCGCATTTGAGCAATATCGAGGGTGGCCGCAGCAACATCACCTTGAGCAATTTGCTGAAGCTGCATGATGTGCTGGAGGTATCCATGGCTGACCTGTTCGTGGATATTGATGGCGAGATGAAAAAGCAGTCCGGCGCTGAAGTAGACATCGAGGATGTTGTCAAGCTGTTTGCACTGCTGAAAAAGGTGAAGGAGTAATCCTTAAACCACGTAAAAAAAGCCGCTGAGCTGTGTATGTCAAAGATACGCAGCTTAGCGGCTTTCGTCTTTTTTAGTTTTTGCAAGAGCTTATCTGCTCTTGTGATGATGCGCATACTTAGGCAGCTTGTTTTTTGCTCCAAGGCAGCATATTCGGAGGGATTTGGGCTAGCATAATGGCGGCAAAAACCAGCACGCAGCCAAAGATTTCCCGGCTGCTCATAGCTTGTCCCAAAAGCAGCCAGCCGCTTAAGAGAGCAAAGGCTGATTCAAGACTCATAATCATGCAGGCCAGCACGGGATTACAGTGCTTTTGGCCTACGATTTGCAAGGTATAGGCCACGCCACTGGACATAATGCCGGCGTAGGCAATGGGCAGCCAGCCTAGGAGCACATTGGTGAGGGAAGGACTTTCAAAAATCAGCATCAGCACGCCGTTAAGCAGGGTGCAGGTGGCGAACTGGACTAGGGAAAGGCGCACGCCGTCCAGATTAGCAATAACCTTATCCACAGCGATGATCTGGGCTGCGAAGCAAATAGCACAAATCAGGGTATAAAAATCACCCTTATTGATGGAAAAGCCCTCGTTGATGCAGATAAAATACATACCTACGGCGGCGATACCCACGCTCAGGCATTGCACAAGGGTGATGCGGGTGCGATAGATGGCGTAGCTTAAAAAGGGCACCAGCACGATATATAGCGCGGTGATGAAGCCGCTCTTGCCCACAGTGGTGTACATAATGCCCAGCTGCTGCATGAAGCTGGCTAGAGTGAGGGCCACGCCGCAAATGATACCGCCTTTAATGGTGCGGTCACGGCGTAAGGGGTCGTCCGTACCCAGGATGCGAAAGGGCTTGCCCGCCATTTTATCGAACAATAAACAGCATACGAAAAGGAAAATAGTAGCCAAAAAGCTACGGGCACAGTTAAAGGTTAGGGGCTCGGCGTACTCGCCACCCACACTTTGGGCGATAAAGGCTGTGCCCCAGATAAAGGCACAGAGGGTGAGCATCAGCATGCCGCTGAGGCTGTTTTTATTGGTAGAGGAATTATCCATACAAGCAACACTCCTAAAACAAAACGATATAACGCTATCTATTGTACCATTTTTTGCTCTGAGATACAAAGGGGACAGGCTAATTTCTAGGCTTTTTCTCTATTTTTTTGACAAAGTTGGTGCTGAACATTTCCTGTGCGGGGACGCCGGTGTAAAGCAATTGCCTCGATGAGGGCATTCACATGAAAAGTGCAACACTGTGTTACGAAAACGTCTTTAGAAGAAAAAATCTATATCTTGTTTTAGTTTTCGTTGACGCACACGATATATTGTGGTAAAATAAATTCGTAACAAGCTGGGCCAACTAAATGATGGTGGCTACAGCAGGCCGCAGACTCGTGAGCGTTTTTCTGTCGCGGCCATTTTCACTGTTTATTCCTAAACACATAGATGGATTTTAGTGACGGTTTTTAAGAAAGGATGGAGGAACATGAAGGTCATTAAGCGCGACGGCACCACCGTGGACTTCGATGGCAGCAAAATAGTGATTGCTATTCAAAAGGCAAATGCAGCTGTAGAGCCTGAATATAGAATTGAGGAGGACAAGATTCAAAAGATTGCTAAGCATGTGCAGGAGCGCAATCGTATGCGTCTTTTGGTTGAGGACATCCAAGATATGGTGGAGCATAGCCTGATGGACGAGGGTAAATTTGAGCTGGCCAAGGCTTATATTATTTACCGTTACCAACGTGCGCTGGTGCGCAAGGCCAACACCACTGATGAATCCATTCTGTCCTTAATTCGCAATAGTAATAAGGATGTTATGGAGGAAAACTCCAACAAAAACGCTACTATGGCCGCTACCCAGCGCGACCTGATTGCCGGCGAGGTATCCAAGGATTTGACTAAGCGCATTATGCTGCCGGAAAAAATCTCCAAGGCTCATGAAGAGGGCGTGCTGCATTTCCATGATGCGGATTATTTCATCCAACCGATTTTTAACTGCTGCCTGATCAATATTGGCGATATGCTGGACAATGGCACGGTTATGAACGGCAAGCTCATTGAAAGCCCCAGAAGCTTCCAGGTGGCCTGCACAGTTATGACACAAATCATTGCTTCCGTAGCCTCCAGCCAATACGGCGGCCAATCCGTGGACATTTGCCATTTGGGCAAATATTTGCGCCGCAGCTATGAGAAATTCAAAAAGAGCATCTTAGAAGCCAGCGAAGGCAATATTGATGCGGACACCTTGGAGCGCCTGACTAATGAGCGCCTGCGCTATGAATTAAAGGGCGGCGTACAGACCATCCAATACCAGATCAATACCTTGATGACCACCAATGGCCAATCCCCCTTCGTAACTCTCTTCCTGAACCTGCGTGAGGATGACCCCTATCTGAAGGAAAACGCTATGATCGTGGAAGAAATTCTACGTCAGCGCCTGCAGGGCATTAAGAATGACAAGGGCGTGTATGTAACCCCGGCCTTCCCCAAGCTAGTTTATGTGCTGGACGAGCTGAACTGCCTCAAGGGCGGCAAATACGATTATATTACACGCTTAGCTGTAAAATGCAGTGCCAAGCGCATGTATCCTGACTATATCAGCGCCAAGAAGATGCGCGAAAACTATGAGGGCAATGTCTTCAGTCCCATGGGCTGCCGCAGCTTCCTCTCTCCCTGGAAGGACGAGAACGGCAATTATAAATTCGAGGGTCGCTTCAACCAGGGCGTTGTATCCCTGAACCTGCCCCAAATCGGCATCGTGGCCAAGGGCGACGAGCAAAAGTTCTGGCAGCTTTTAGATGAGCGCCTGGAGCTGTGCTATGAAGCTTTAATGTGCCGTCATAACGCTTTGAAGGGTGTGCGCAGTGATGTGAGCCCGGTGCATTGGCAGTACGGCGCTATTGCCCGCCTGCAAAAGGGCGAGACCATTGACAAGTTCTTAGAAAATGGCTATTCCACTATTTCCTTGGGCTATATCGGCCTCTATGAAGTAACCAAGCTCATGAAGGGCGTAAGCCATACTACGGAAGAGGGCAAGGACTTCGCTCTGCGTGTTATGAACCGTCTACGCGGTGCCTGCGAAAAATGGAAGGCTAAGACCGGCTTGGGCTTCGGTCTCTACGGCACTCCGGCTGAAAGCCTGTGCTACCGCTTTGCACGTGTGGATAAGGCTCGCTTCGGCACCATCGAGGATGTAACCGACAAGGGCTACTACACCAACTCCTACCATGTGGATGTGCGTGAAAAGATTGACGCCTTCAGCAAATTTAAATTCGAAAGCCAATTCCAAAAGATTTCCTCCGGCGGCGCTATTTCCTATGTAGAAATCCCCAACATGCGCCACAACACCGAGGCTCTGGAAGAGGTTGTTAAATTCATCTACGACAATATTCAGTACGCTGAATTCAATACTAAATCTGATTACTGCCATGTATGTGGCTTTGACGGCGAAATCACCATTAACGATGATAATGAATGGGAATGCCCGGCCTGCCACAATAAGGATCATTCCAAGATGACTGTTATTCGCCGTACCTGCGGTTATTTGGGCGAAAATTTCTGGAATGTGGGCAAGACCAAAGAAATTAAATCTAGAGTACTGCATCTGTAAGCAAATGTGAAGAAGGTGAGCTCTCGTGAATTATGCTGAGATTAAAAATCTAGATATCGCCAATGGCCCCGGCCTGAGAGTGTCCCTCTTTGTCAGTGGCTGTACCCATCACTGCAAGGGCTGCTTTAATCCGGAGTCCTGGGATTTTAACTACGGTCAGCCCTTTACCGAGGCAACGGAGCAGGAGCTGCTGGAGCTTTTGGCTAACGAGCATATCCGTGGTCTGAGTCTCCTGGGCGGCGAACCCTTTGAGCCTGCCAATCAGGCCGTGCTGGCACCCTTTTTACAAAAGGTGAAGGCTCAGTACCCTCATAAGGATATCTGGTGCTACAGTGGTTATAATTTTGAGCAGGATATGCTGACAGGTAATCTGGGCCCCTGGGAAATCACCGAGCAGATGCTGAATTGCATTGATGTTCTGGTGGATGGCGAATTTGTCATCGAGCTGAAAAATCCCAATCTGCGCTTCCGTGGTAGCGCTAACCAGCGTGTCATTTTAGTGCAGGAATCCATCAAAGAGGATAAGATTGTCCAATGGGATGATGGGGAAGGCCTAGAGCTGGATTAAAAATAAAGGCTTCTATACATGATGTATGGGAGCCTTTTTGTATTGACGCAGGACTTGCTTAGTTTTATAATATGTAACATGATTAAAAGTATGCAGTCTAAGACGTTGCATAGGAGGTTTTACAAATGAAAAATTTTGCGCACCGCGGCTTTAGCGGCAAATATCCTGAAAACACCATGCTGGCCTTTAAGAAAGCCTTGGAAGCTGGTGCTGACGGTATTGAGTTGGACGTACAGATGACCAGGGATGGTGAAGTTGTAGTAATTCACGATGAAAAGGTAGACAGAACCACCAATGGTAGTGGCAATGTGCGCGATTTGACGCTGGAGGAGCTGCGTAAGCTGGACGCATCCTATATTTATACCGGCAAGCAAGGCTTTAATCCAGTGCCTACCTTTGAGGAATACTGTGCATGGGTAGCAGGCACTGATTTGGTAACTAATATTGAGCTGAAGACCGGCGTATATCCCTATCCCGGCATTGAAGCTAAGGTGTGGGCGCTGATTCAAAAATATCATTTGGAAAATAAAGTGATTATTTCCAGCTTCAACCATTACAGCATCCTGCGCATGAAGGCGCTGGCACCCCAGCTGCCCTATGGCCTTTTGGAGGAAAGCTGGCTGGTCAATGCGGGTGCTTATGTGGCCGGTGTGGGCGTAGAGGCCTACCATCCCTATCATGGCAGCCTGACTGCCGAGGCTGTGGCTGAAATTAAGAGCCATGGTATTGCTATTAACACCTGGACCGTCAACGATGAGTCTAGAGTGCGTGAGCTGTTGGCCCTGGGCGTGGATATCGTCATTGGCAATTTCCCCGATATGGTCAAGACCGTGCTGGGCAAATAATAAAATATATATACAGTAAGCTAAAAGCTTATTGCTAGGTTAAAAGGAAAAGAGAGAGCTTCTCTTCCTCGCTCTGTGTTGCGGGGAGGAGAAGCTTTTTGCTTTGGTAGTGACTGCAAGAATATGCAGGTAAGCTGACTCTTTTGTCCCTATTGTCAGCTGTTTTTGTCCTTTTCTAGCAAGGAAGAAAAGTAATTCGTGAAAACTCTTTGTGGGCTACCTTTATTCACAAATAAGCTTAAGATTAATAATATTTTTCTTGCATATATCTTTAACAAGGTGTATGATATACGTAAGCGTAAGAAATGAGCAGCTATTAGCATTATGCTATTATTGTATAAATGGTGTTTTTCTATAATCTTGCAGAAAGGAGGAGCCTGTCATCTGGCTAGTGACAGGAGAAAGCTAGCTGTATTTGCCGGACTATTGGTGGGTCCGTATGTTTTTAGGGGTGCATGAATATTTACGGGAGATGATGAAATGGCAAAGGAATTAAATTATAAGGAAATTGGCTTGCGAATTAAAACTCTGCGTTTGAAGAACAATATTTATCAAACAGTTTTGGCTAAGGAAATTGGCGTATCCCAAACTCATATGAGCAACATTGAAAGCGGTCGCGCCGGTTTAACCTTGGAAAATCTGGTGAAAATGGCAAAAATTTTTAATTGTGGCATTGACGAAATCGTTTTTGGCGAGGAAGAGGTTAAGCAGGAGCAGGGCGTGGATGTACTGAAGAACTGCACCATGCAGGATATTATCCAAGCTATGCAAATGCTGAAATCCCTTAAGAGCTGAAAATAGCTTTTACAGGACTGTCGTGAGCTTTACGGCAGTCCTTTTTGTTTTTCATAATATTTTCACCGCCTCCCTCTTGCTAAAAGTCGAAAAGTCAAATATAATAGAAGCAAATAGTAAATTAGAATAATTATCTACGCAGGTGATGAAGATGAGAAATCTAGCAGATGCTATAGAAAGCTTTATTATAGGTGAATTATTGCGGGATCAGGAGGATGCTCTTTTGGTGCAGCGCAATGAGCTGGCGGAGCGCTTGAGCTGCGCGCCCTCCCAGATTAGCTACGTTTTGAGCACGCGCTTTACGCCGGAGCGGGGCTTTTTAGTAGAGTCACGCCGCGGCAGCGGCGGCTTTGTGCGCATTGTGCGCATGGAGCCAAGGGCGGTGCAGCAGCCTAAAAAGGAGCCCACGGCTAGGGAATTAGTGGAGCATTTAGAGGCGCAAAAGCTGATTACAGCAAGGGAAGGAGCCCTTTTACAATACATGCTGCATATTATTGATGCAGATGAAAAGAAGAAGAAGGCCGTGCTCCAGCAGGCTATGAGCCTGCTGACCAGCGAAGGGCGGAGGTGAAGTGAATGCTATGTCAAAATTGTCATAAAAAGCAGGCTGTGATGCGTATGATCATGGTGATCAACGATAAGCCTTCGGAAAGATGGCTGTGCGAGGATTGCGCCAGCGATTTTCTGCCAGCTGGGTTAGGTACCCGTGGCAGCGCCATGAGTCCTGAAAAAGCGTTGGATTTTTTGCGCCATCTTTTAGGCTCTGCCAGTGGTGAACAAGCGCCCAAGCAAAAGGGTAAGGATGGCTTCAGCGTTTGGGCTACGAAAATTTTGGAGCAGGCCGCAGCCAAGGCCTTGGACTGCGGCAGTGAGCATATTGGCTCCGAGCATATTTTGGCAGGACTATTAGAATGCGAGGGCTGCCTAGGCTACGATATTATTAAGCATCTTCATGAGAATGTGGATGAAATTAAAATAGAGCTGGAGTCCTGGATGGAAAAGGGAAGCAAAAAGGGCAATACTGTGCCCCAATATAGCCAGCGAGCCCAAAAGGTACTGGAGGAGGCTGCTAATCTCTCCAAGGAGCTGCACCACGATTACGTGGGCAGCGAGCAAATCCTGTGGGGAATTTTGGCAGCCGGCGATGGCATGGCCCATCGCGTGCTGACCAAATTTGGCATTAAGGGCGCTATTGTCAGCGATATGATCAGGGCTATGGACGAGCGCCGCAAGGCCGTGCCGGGGCGGCGCATTCAGCAGCCACCTCTGGAAAAGAAGGAGGATGTGCTGGAGGTTTTAGCCGGCTATGGTCGTAATCTGAACGATGATGCCCAGCATGGGCGTATTGACCCAGTGGTCGGTCGCGAGGTGGAGGTGGAGCGCATTATTCAGATTCTCTGCCGTCGCACCAAGAATAACCCTGTCATCATCGGCGAAGCCGGTGTGGGCAAGACCGCCGTGGCCGAGGGCTTGGCCACGAAAATTGTCCACGGCGATGTACCGGAGTTTTTGCAAAAGAAGATTATTTTCTCTCTAGAGCTGGGTATGCTGGTAGCTGGTGCTAAGTATCGGGGCGAGTTTGAAGAACGCATGAAGCAGATTTTGGAGCTGCTGCGCAGCGACGACCGCATCATTCTCTTTATCGATGAGCTGCACACCATTATCGGCGCCGGTAGCGCCGAGGGCAGCATTGATGCGGCTAATATTATTAAGCCTGCTCTGGCCCGCGGTGAGCTGCAGATTATTGGTGCTACCACCATTGATGAATATCGCAAGCATATCGAAAAGGATGCGGCTTTAGAGCGGCGCTTCCAGCCAGTCATGGTCAATGCGCCAACGGTGGAGAGCAGCCTGACCATGCTGCAGGGACTTGCTAAGCGCTACGAAAAATTCCACAAGCTGGAGATTGAGTCCGAGGCCCTGCAGGCTGCGGTGGAGCTTAGTGACCGCTATATTACGGACCGCAATCTGCCTGATAAGGCTATAGATTTGCTGGACGAGGCTTGTGCGCGGGTGCGCATCAAGCTTTATAAAAAGAGCGCTCCTGCCCGCAAGCTCCAGGAGGAGCTGGAGTTTGTGCAGCTGGAGAAGGATGAAGCTGTGTCAAAGCAG
>JBJDXC010000162.1:0-8333 GCA_051866475.1 Phascolarctobacterium sp. | reverse complement strand
TCTAAAATAATTTTGAGTACACTAAAAATGTACTCCATTTCTGCTTGGACCGCAAAATCCAATTGATGTATGCATCTTCTGCTTCCACCTACGGCAGCGGCGCGCATGGCTTTAGGGAAGAGCCTGCCTGCGAGGAAGCTCTGAATGTGTATGCCTTCTCCAAGCTTTTCTTTGATAATTATCTGCGTCGTTTGCTGCCTACCGCTCAAAGCCAAGTGGTTGGCTTGCGTTATTTCAATGTGTATGGGCCCCAAGAAAATCACAAGGGCAAAATGGCTTCCATGATTTACCAAATGTACAACCAATGGAAGGCCGAGCACAAGGTGCGTCTTTTTGGCGAATACGATGGCTATGGACCGGGCGAGCAAACTCGCGATTTCATCTATGTTAAGGACGTTGTGAAGGTTAATTTCTACTTCTGGGATCACCCGGAAATCAGCGGTATTTTTAACTGCGGTACCGGTCATGCTCATCCCTTCAATACCTGCGCTAAAGCAGTGCTGAACCACTTTGGCAGCGGTGAGCTGGAATATGTGCCCTTCCCCGAGGTTTTGAAGGGTAAATATCAAAGCTTTACCGAGGCTGATGCGACCAACCTTTTAGCAGCAGGCTATGACGGTGGCTTTACTCCTATTGAAGAGGCTGCTGAAGAATATTGCCAAATTCTGGATAAGACCGGCGGTTACTATGTCTATGAAAGATAAGGCCGTTTTTTTCGACCGTGATGGCGTGCTCAATGTGGATGTGGATTATCTGTATAAAATCAGCGATTTGCGTTGGATTGAGGGTGCCCGTGAGGCTGTGGCTTATTTGACTAAGCTAGGCTACAAGATTTTTGTGGTTACTAACCAAAGTGGTATTGCCCGTGGTTATTATACTGTGGCCCAAATGCAGGAGTTGCATGACTTTATGGAGCAGGAAGTTGCAGCCTGCGGTGGTAAAATCGAAAAGATTTATTATTGCCCACACCATAAGGAGGGCAAGGTAGCGGAATATGCTCACGATTGCGATTGCCGCAAGCCCAAACCCGGCATGCTGAACCAAGCCTTTGCTGAGTACGAGCTGGATAAGGAGCAATGCTTCCTCATCGGTGATGGCGCAAGGGATGTGGAGGCGGCTCAGGCTGCCGGGATCAGAGGCTACCTTTTTAAAGGTGGCAACCTATTAGAGTTTGTGAAAAATATTTTAGAGTAAGGCGCGTTATAAAGCATCATCTACTTCACAAAGACTCCTAGGAGTATTTCCGATACGCCGTCGTCGTCTTTGCTCGTATCTAATACTTTCTAACGCACCTGGAGTGAGAAATGGATTACAAGAATATTTTGCTTATAAAAATGAGCTCTTTAGGCGACATATTGCACACTCTGCCCTTTGCGGCAGCGCTGCGGCAGCGCTACCCCAAGGCCAAAATCACTTGGCTTGTGCATCCTCAATTTGCAGGCTTTGTGCCGGATGCGCCAGTCATTGATGAAGTGCTCTATTTCGACAAGGTAAAATTTAAAAAAATGGGCTTCTTTGGTAAGCTAAAATATTTTCGCGAGATGAAGGCGCTACTCCATAGCAAGCACTTTGATTTAGTAATTGACATGCAGGGCCTGTTTAAAAGCGCGGTGCTGGCCGCGATTAGCGGTTGCAACAACCGCATTGGCTACTGTGAAATGCGCGAGGGTAGTGGCCTTGTGAGTCGCGCCATCGGCGGGGCTCATAGCAAGGACCACGTTATCGAGCGCTATCTGGATGTAGCTCGTTATTTGGGAGCTAAGGTGGATACCTTGGATGATGTCCAGTTTCCCATGCCGGACTTGAGCAAGGAAAGCGAGAGCGTTAAGGCGAAGCTGCGCCAGCTGGGCTGGAGCGGAGGTGCTTACGTGGTTATCGTGCCAGGGGCACGCTGGTGGACTAAGGAGTGGCCTGTGGAGCATTATGTGGCCCTGGCCAAAAAGCTGGTGGCCGAAGGCACCAGCGTAGTCTTGGCCGGTGGGCCTGATGATGCCAGCAAGGGCAAGGCCATTGCGGAGCAATGCGCCAGCGGCCTGGTGCTGGACATGACCGGTAAGACATCCTTGCGGGAGTTGGCTGCCCTCATCAAGGACTGCAGCTTTTATATCAGCGCGGATACTGGGCCGCTGCATTTTGCAGCGGCCCTGAAAAAGCCCTTGGTGGCCATGTATGGCCCCACCAAGGCGGATAGAACAGGCCCCTACGGCAGCAAAAATTCCGAGGTTATTCTGTCGCCCGCTCCTTGCGCAGGCTGCCTGAAGAAGAATTGCCCAAATTGGCATTGTATGCACGACATAACCCCGGAGATGGTATACGAAATTTATCGAAATAAGGTGAAGGCGCATGGCTAAAGCAGTGGAATTGAATGGCAAAAGAATATTGGTAACATTTTTGATGCATTTGGGTGATTTAACTCTGACCACTCCCTTTGTCCATGCTTTGCGCAAAGCTGCACCTGATGCACATATCACCTTTTTGGCAGACGAAAAGCTCAAGGATGTGGTGCTCCATAACCCCTATTTGGACGAGGTCATTACTATTGACAAAAAGGGTCGTGACAACAGCCTTTTGGCACTGGCTGCCTGTGCTCGCCGTTTGAGCAAGATGGATTTTGATGTGCTCATAAATTTGCATCCCAATGAGCGTTGCTCCTTTATTTGCGCCATGACCAAGGTGAAGCAGCGCTGTGGCACTACCCATACTATGTTTAAGCCTGTATGGGATGTGTTCACGCCCTTGAATCGCAAAATTCATGCGGCAGATATGTATTTGGATGTTCTGGCCCAATTGGGTGTGCAGAATATAGAACATAACGGCCTAGAGATTTTCCCCAGCGAGGAGCATTTTGCTCACGCCGAGGAGTTTTGGCGCGACCATGGTGTTTTTGGCAGTGATAAGCTGGTGGGCTTTAATATTGGCAGTGCCGTTGTAACCAAGCGTTGGGCACCGGAGCGCTTTGCCAAGGTTGCCGATACGCTTGCTGCTAAAGGCTATAAGCCTGTTTTCTTCGGTGGTACCATGGACGAGGATATGGTGCAGGAGGCTGTTAGCTTCATGCAGACTACGCCGGTCGTGGCAACAGGTAGCTTTACTATTGGTGGCTTGGCCGCGGCCATGCGACGCTGCAGCTTGATTATTACCAATGACAGCGGCCCCATGCATGTGGCTATTTCCCAAAAGGTACCCATTGTGGCCATGTACGGACCTTCTAGTCCTAAGCTTTATGGGCCTTATACCGAGGATGCGACCATTGTGACTGCTGTGCCGCCCTGTCCGGGCTGTGCTGACGGCATGAAGCATAAATGCAGCGATATGCAGTGCATGACCCGCCTTACGGTGGAGCAGGTGGTGCAGGCTGCGGAAGCGATGCTGGCAAAGCATGGTGAGGCTCATGGGTAAGCAGTTGACAATTAATGGCGTGCTTTTGCTTTTATGCGAGCGCTTGGAGATGGCTCAGTTTTTGCATGTTTATTTGCAATATTTGTTTCGTCAGGGCGTTAATCTGCCGACCGTGCAGCTCTTTAATTATCGGGGCTTGGAGCAGCTTGCTGGCTTAGCGGAGCGCTTGCCCCAAATTCCCGGCAGCGGTCAGGTAGAGAAGATATTGATTTTTGCTGATGCTCAGGATGATTTAGACAACAGAAAAAATACAATCTTAGATGTGCGTAGTAGTCGCTTTTTTAGAACAAGGGATTACTGCGCGCATTTTTTCTTTCCTGGAAGACGTTCTGGTAAGCGCTGGCGCAATGGCTATCTGGAGGATTTGCTGCTGGAAACGCTGGCTAAGGATGCTTGCGAGAGTAGCGACTTGTATAATTTGCTCAATATGGCGCGGGAATATTTGGTGAGCGTGGAGCAGATGCGCAGAATAGTACGCTCTGAAGTGCAGTTTGCACAGCAGTTTGAGCATAATTCAAAGGCTTTAGACTGTGGAGGTGCTGATGCTACCGCTAAGAAAAAGGGTAGCATTTGTATGCATGGCATTGCTAGAGTGTTTACAAGTTGTGAGAATGATAGCTCTTTTAAGTTTATCAATCCTAGTCGCCATTTACTCTATACTTATTTTTCCGGAACCGAAAAATTTATAGGCTGTTCTTTGGCTGAGGCTGCCAAGCGGGGCGCCTTCGACTTTGAACACGAACGCTATGCTGAACTGAAGAAGTGCTTGCTGGAGCTGGGAGGAGAATAAAGTGATGCTTAATAAACAGGAGCAACAGAATAATAGAAAAGTTGTGCCCAATCTCTTTGATATAATCCCGGTTGGCTTTTTTAACTATCTCGCTAGTAATAGTAATCATAGAATATATGCGGATTGTTTACAGGTTATTTACGACGAATATGATAGGGAAATATCCTATAGGATTCCCCGCAGCAGATTGCGCGATGCCCTGTCCATATATTTGATGGAAAATCATGTAGAGCTAGATGATGAGAATACTAATATCAGCAATAATTATAATGATATGGCAAGTGCTGTACTGCGTAAGTTTGCAGCTAAAGATGTGGGTTGGTTAGAGGAAGAAACCGATGATATGACCTACGAAAAGCATATCGTTATGACTGAGGCAGGCCTACAATTGGCAGAGTTTTTGTCAGCCTTAAAAAGGCCTGAGAAGGAAGAGTTTTCTAGCTACATTTATACGATTTATAATACCCTCAATAATAAAGAAATGTGGAAGAACAATCCCTACATAGATGTGTTGCTGCAGGTACATCGTAACGCACGCATGCTTTCTAAGGCTTTAAAAAAGCTTTCTACTTTCATTCGCAAAATAATCGAAAGAATGGTGAATGAAGAAACCTTTGAGAGCTTAACTGAAAACATCTTAGAGTATTGCGAAGGCAGTTTTATTAAAGAATATACTAGGCTCACTAAGCAGCAGAATATCCATGTTTATCGAGGGAACATCAGAAAAAAGCTGGAGGAACTGCAAAATAAGGATACCTTTGACATGTTGGTCATTGGTTGTGCGGTTGAGGACGATATTACTGAGGAGGAAGCAGAGGAGAAGGTCTATAACCTGCTGCAGGCCACAAAAAGGTTTTTGACTGATGATTATGACCGCATTATGAAGGATATAAAGCATAAGATTAATATCTATTTACATGTGGCAGTGGGTAGAATGCGTTTTATTCATAGTCGTGGGATGGATGTGCGCGGTTCTGTGGAAAAAACTATTAAGTATATTATCGAAGAAATGCAGGAGTTTGGCATGAAGGATAATATGCCAGCGGAGATAAATAGACTATTTTTGCTAGACAGGAATGTATTTTTGGATAAAAACTCTTTGCGTTGTCCTAGAAAACAGCAGCAGATCAAAAAAGCTGTGGCTACAGACATAGAAGAGATGACCGAGGCACAGATTGAAGCAGCAAAGCTAGCGCAACAAAAGGAAGCCTTTAATCCCTACTCTATCGAAAAAATGCGTGTTTATGTGGAGAAGCTTTTGGCAGGACGCGATTCTATTGCATGTCATAATATCCCTCTGCATAGTAAAAACGACCTTTTGGCAAATCTTTCGGCGGTTGCTTATAGCGAGGAAAATGGTTATATTGTAGAGACTGAGGAAGGATATATGGAGGTAGGTCAGATGCTGCTCAGAAATTATACCATACGAAGGGAGAGAAAATAGATGAAGGAGTATTGGGATGACTACACTTCCTCAGAAAAGGAACAATTTCAGAGAATCTGTCGCAAGCTGCTGAAGCAAACTTTCATTGTGCGCGATAAGGGTGAAGAAAGTAAAAGGGCTTATTTTTTCGTTTCTAAAAGACCGGATCCTTTTACACGTTTTTTTAGCTTCATTGGTTTTGATATTATTGTGGATAGGGATAATGGCGTGGTAATGCTCTATAATTGCAGGGGCGAAATGGAAAATGCCAAGCTTCAAACCAATCATTTGATTCTCAAGAAGGCGGAAAGCCTTGTTTTATGCGCGCTGTGGACCATGTACGCAGACCGTATTCGTTCGGGTAGCCTAGAACGCTTTATTATGGTTTCCATAGTAGATTTAAAATATGAATTAGAAAAATATGGCTTAAGGGACCCAATTGATAAAACATTAATGACGCAGATTTTAACCTTGTTTGAACGCTTTAATTTGATTGATGTGCAGGGCAAAGTGGGGGATACGGAGTGTTTGATTAAGCTATATCCATCACTGCAATTTGCTATGTCCGGTAAGGATTTTGCTGATTTTGTGAATGATACTGCGCAAAGGATGAAGCTAAAAAAAGGGCAGCCATATGAGGAGGTAGAGGATGAACAAGCAGATGATGACGAGTTCGATGAATAGAAAAACAGCTACCAAGCTTTTACTTATCAATTGGTCCCGCTTTCAACGCATCACTGTTCGCTTAGAGGGATCTACGCTCTTTACAGGGGTTAATGGCAGTGGCAAATCCACGATTTTGGATGCCATGACCTATCTTTTAACAGGTAACACACAGTTTAATAAAGCTGCCAAGGACCGCGACAGATCCGTAACTGCTTACGTGCGTGGTGATACGAAAAGTAATGGCGAAGAGCGTTTTTTAAGAACCGGGCCGGTGGTTAGCTATGTGGCTATGGAATTTTGGTCACCCACTGAAAATATGCCCTTGGTTGTGGGCGTTGGTATTGAGTCCACCAGTGCTTCCGAGGCAGAGGTCAATGTGGGAGCTAATTGGTTTATCTGTGCTGATGCTCATTTGGAGGATATTAATTTTAGCAAAATAGAGTCCGGTAAGCTTTATGTCACTCCTGTACGTCAGTTGGTTGTAAAGGGGAAAAGGCTTAAAGGTGCCGAGATTATGGGCAGGGACAAGGGCACGGAGCAGATTTTGCGGACTTTAGGCTTGCGCTGTGAGGTGAAACAATATCGTGCTAAGCTGCTCAAGATGATGGCCTTTAATCCTGAGAACAATATCAATCAATTTATTCAAGAAAGTGTGCTGGAGCCAGGCAAGGTAAATTCTTTGCAAGAATTGCGTGAGCAAAAGGCCCATTTTGAACAATTACGGCAAGCATACAAGGATTTGGAAGAGGGCAAGCGCAAATTAGAAGATATTGAGCAGAAAACACAGGAATACGAAAAGACTGTGCGCATGCTGGGCATTCGTGAGTTGATGCTGGTTTATCAGGATTTACAAGCTAAAGAAGAGGAAAAGAATCAAGAGCTGCTGCAGCAGGAACAGCTAAAGCAGCGTTTGCGCTCTTTAGAACAGCAGGAGATAGAAATAAAAAAACAGTTGGCCTATGCGCAGGAGCGTTTGCAGGCTGCCGAAGCTAATGATATGTTCTCGGAAATGAAAGCTAGTATCCAGATTTTGGAAAAGCAGCTTAGTGAGCTCGAGCCTTTATTGAGAACATATGAGACAGAAACGGCAAAACTGCTCAAACTGCAGAAGCTTTTGACGGGGAGCTTGCAGTGGTTGCTGGAGGAAGGTATTGCTGCTGATGCTGATAAGCAATGCCTTGCCACGCTGGGGACAACGGCTTATACGGAAGAACAAAAGAGCCTTGCTTTTCAGCGCCTTTGTAAATTTGTAAGTGCCAAAAAAGATGCTTTGGAGGAAGATAGAGTTCATTTTAAGGATGAAATGCATTCCCTTGATGAACAGAAGAATGATTTGGAAGAGCAGTTAGCTCGCTTAGAAGCTAATATTTTGTTAGAGCCGAGGGGCATTACAGAGGCGAAGGCAGTTATTGCCCGCGAATTAGCAAAACGTGGCATTACAACTGAGGTACGTACCTTTGCAGAACTTGTGCAGGATATTCGCGATGAAAAGTGGCGTTTGGCTATAGAAACCTTCCTGAGCCATAGGAGGCACCACATTCTGGTCGAGGGCAAATATTGCCATCAGGCTTTGGAGATTTTGCATGAGCATAAACTCGCAGCAGGCACTATCGTCTTAACCGATAAGCTGCCTGAGAGCAAGGTTGTTCCACAAAGTGCAGCGGAACAACTAGTGATTCCCAATATTTATGCTAGACGCTATGCTAATTATTTATTAAATGGTATTCATCTTTGCCATGATTTGCGGGAATTACACGACCATCCTAAGGGTGGCTTAATGCAGGATGGCACCTTGGCTAAAAGCTATGCTGTGTCTTTAATGCATATGCAGGACACCAGAGTATGTTTAGGCTCGAAGGCTATCAGCTTACAAAAACAAAGAGTGCTACGGGAGCGCAAGGAGCTTGAGCAAAGGCTTGCTGCCCTTAAGGATAAGCAAGGTCGTGTAAGGGAGAAGCTGGTGCAATTGGATGTTGTAAGCTGGAAATTGGATGAATACCAATTCGCTGCTCCCAGGCAATTGGAGGAATATTCCCGCCAGAAGCAGGCCATTGA
>JBJDXC010000161.1:0-1861 GCA_051866475.1 Phascolarctobacterium sp. | reverse complement strand
CGGAGTATGCTCGCTCCATGCTGGTGGGCCTTATTCCGGTGAGCGTGGTTAACGCCAGCATGAATAAGCTGCAAGCCATTACTATGATTGTTTTTGTAATGCTGGCGCTGCTTTTAAGCGGAAGCTACATCATTTTTATGCATTATAAAAACAGGCTGGTTGTGTCCAAGAAGGATAGGGAGCTTTTGTATAAGGAACAATTGTTCTCCACCTTGTCCGATAATGTAGACGATGCCTTTGTGATGGTGGATACTAAGACCATGGCTGTGGATTATATTAGTCCCAATGTTACCCGCTTAGTAGGCTTGGAGATAGATGGTAACGTGCTCGGCACCCACATTGGGGCCTTAGGCGGCGACGAAATGTACTTTGGTGTGGGCAAGCATCTTAAAGAAAACCCTCATGCCCAAAAGCTAGAATGGGATAAAGAATTTATCCATCCTATAACCCTAGAAAAGCGTTGGTTCCATGTGCTGGTGTATGTGAGCCTGATTTTAAAGGTTCCTAAATATATCATCGTGCTTTCCGATAGAACCAAGGAGCACGCCCTGAACCAATCCCTGAGCAATGCCTTAAGCCTGGCTCAAAGCGCTAATAAGGCGAAGAGCAATTTCTTAGCTAATATGAGCCATGATATTCGCACGCCTATGAATGCTATCGTGGGCTTTGCAGGACTCATTGAGGACAATGCTGCTCAGCCGGACAAGGTTAAGGATTATGCCCACAAAATTACCTATTCCAGTAAGCATTTGTTAAGCCTCATTAACGATATTCTTGATATGAGCAAGATTGAAAGCGGCGAGACCTCCCTCAAGCTGAGTGATTTCACTTTGCAGGAGCTGGAGGAGGAGCTGCAGGGGATTATCGGGCCTCAAGCTCGCAGCAAGGGCTTGGATTTTGCCATCAGCTATAAGGGCGAGCTGCCCAGCGTGCTGCACAGCGATAAGATGCGTATTAACCAAATCTTATTGAATTTGCTGAGCAATGCAGTGAAATATACTCCTGCCGGTGGACACGTACACCTAGAGATGAGTGCTAAGCCGGGCCATAGCCGCGATTTTTGCCATGTGCAGTTTGTGGTACAGGATGATGGCTACGGCATGAGCGAGGAGTTCCAACAGCAGCTCTTTAAGCCCTTCACCCGTGAGTACAATGAAGAGACCAGGGATGTACAGGGCACGGGTATCGGCATGGCCATTGTGAAGAATATTGTGGAGCTCTTAGGAGGCAATATTACGGTGGTCAGCGCCAAGGGCCGTGGCACCACCTTTACAGTAGCTCTGGAGCTGGCGGTGCCCAAGCTGGCCGAGAACCAAGATGCGGGCAGCGCCAACGAGCAGCAGCAGGATATTTCCCTCAAGGGACTGAAGGTTTTGGCTGCTGAGGATAATAGCATCAACGCAGAGATTTTGGAGCTGCTCCTGATGAAGGAGGGAGCCAGCGTCGAGATTTGCGAAAACGGCCTTTTAGTAGTGGAGCGCTTCACAGCCTCCAAGGAAAATGAATTTGATATTATCTTTATGGATGTGCAGATGCCGGTGCTGGATGGCTATGGTGCTACCAAGCTCATTCGTGCCAGCGACCATCCTCAGGCGAAAACTATACCCATTGTGGCCATGACGGCCAATGCCTTTGCCGAGGATGCCCATAAGGCCTTGGAGTCCGGTATGGATGCTCATACGGCCAAGCCCGTGGATATGAAAAAGCTCAAGCAGGTAGTGGCTGAGCTGATGCAGCACAAGGAAAAGAGATGATAATTTAGCCTTCACCGTTACCTACGGTTGAATAAATAACCCCCTATTTTTGATGAATTTGAGGAGGAAGACATGAAAAAATCTTTATTAATGGCAGTAGCACTGAG
>JBJDXC010000160.1:36055-39845 GCA_051866475.1 Phascolarctobacterium sp. | reverse complement strand
CTCCATAATATAGGCTAAGGAGGAAAAATAAGTGTAGTGACGCACGCCCACGTCCTGAATATCCACCACCATAGTATCGATACTATCCAGCATCTCCTTGCTGGGCCTGCGGCTAGCGCCGTACAGGCTCAGCACGGGGATGCCCTTATATGCACTGCTGGCAAATTCTTTGCCAGCCTCCACCGCGCCGAATAAGCCGTGCTCCGGCACAAAGAGGGCGCTCACCACATACCTATCCCGCAGAATATCCACGCTGGAGCGCAGCTTACTGTCCACCCCCGTTTGGTTGGTGAAAAGCCCCAGCCGCTTGCCCTCCAGCAAGCTTTGCACAGCCGGCTCAGAAACGCGTTCAATGCCTAGCTGCACCCTCGGTGCAGCTTCATTGCCCGCTGTCCCCTGCTTCTTGGCCTGGGTACCCATGCAGCCAGCCAATAACAATATACATACAAACAAAAATATAATCTTGCGCACCAAAGCCCTAGCTCTCCTTTGCTTCGACAAAAGTGGCAGGCGCCATAGCTCGGCACCTGCCACGCAACTCTACTTATATGCTGTTAAAATTATTTTAATTCCGGGGTCAGCAGGCCATATTTGCCATCCTTGCGGCGATAAACCACATTGGTGCTGCCCAAATCCGGATCAAAGAAAACGAAGAAATCGTGATTTAAAAGATTCATCTGCAAAATTGCTTCCTCCGGAGTCATGGGATGCATGGTGAAGTGCTTATTCTTGATGATTTCAAATTCTTCATCAGCAGCTTCAGGTGCTGCAGCCGGTGCAGGCTCCGTATCAGCAAAATTGGAGTATTTTCTCTTCATGAGACGGGTCTTATATTTATGGATTTGACGTTCAATCTTTTCTACAACCAAATCAATGGAGCTATACATGTCCTTGGTAGTCTCTTGTGCTCTCAGCAAAATGCCGCTAGCAGGTACGGTAATTTCCACAATGTGGTTACCATGCTCCACCTTCAAGACTGCAGAAATGTCGCCAACGGTCTTAAACTGTTTGGTAACCTTCGTAATCTTTTTCTCCACATACTCTTTCAAAGCCGGAGTTACGTTGATGTTTCTGCCTTTTACGTTTACGCTCATAATTCATGCCTCCTTAGGTATGTCACGGAAGTCAAGAAGCCTTGTATCGTCTTCCATGCTACCTTTTTTATCCAAGGGTTCAGGCTTCATCCCTTTGCTTATATAGTTCGCTATAGGGTCCAAAACTCCTGCTGCATTTATCATTTTTGCGTGAACTTTTCGTGAAACATTGCGAAAGTGTTACATTTCGACAGTCAAATCCCTAAATCAACCCGCAAATGAAGCAGGTCACACCTAGAGAATCTTGGAGAGGAAGTTCTTGCAGCGCTCGGTCTTAGGATTGCCGAACAGCTCCTCCGGAGTACCCTCCTCCTGGATAATACCGCTGTCCACAAAGCAGACCCTGTCACCCACCTCGCGGGCGAAGCCCATCTCGTGGGTTACTACAGCCATGGTCATACCCTCGTTGGCCAGCTCCTTCATAACGTCCAGTACCTCATTAACCATTTCCGGGTCCAGGGCACTGGTGGGCTCGTCAAAGAGTAAAGCCTTGGGCTTCATGCAGAGCGCGCGAGCAATGGCCACACGCTGCTGCTGACCGCCGGACAACTGTTCGGGGTAGCTATGGGCCTTGTCCAAAAGGCCAACCTTCTTCAGGTACTTGGTGGCAGTTTCCTCAGCCTCTTCCTTTTTAATGCCGCGCACCTTCATGGGGGCCAGCATCAGGTTTTGCATTACGTCCATATGGGGGAAGAGGTTGAAGCGCTGGAACACCATGCCAACCTCCTTGCGCACCTCGTTGATATTGGCTTCGCCATTTAAAGGAATGCCGTCGATAACGATGCTGCCACCGGTGGGCTCCTCTAAATAGTTGATGCAGCGCAGCAAGGTGCTCTTACCGCTGCCGGAGGGCCCGATGATTACCACTACTTCCTTTTCCTTGATGGTCAGATTAACACCATTTAAAACATGCAAATCACCAAAGCTCTTTTTTAAGTCGGTAATTACAATCATATCCTTGCTCATTTTGTATCAAACCTCCGCTCCAAATAACCTGTGAACCTAGCTACAGCAAAGGTCATCACCAAATAAACAAGTGCTACGGCCATCCAAATTTCAAAGGAGGCGTAGGTACGGGCAATAATCAATTGGCCGCGACGGGTCAGCTCCTCGAAGCCGATAACGGATACCAGGGAGGAGTCCTTCAGCATAGCGATAAACTCATTGCCCAGGGGCGGAATAATGCGCTTAAAGGCCTGGGGCATAATGATATAGCGCATGGTCTGGGCCCAGCTCATGCCCAGGCTGCGACCTGCCTCCATTTGGCCCTTGTCGATGGACTGGATGCCGGCGCGGAAAATTTCCGCGATATAGGCACCGCTATTGATGGAGCAAGCAGAAATTGCTGCCACAAAGGGGTCCACACGACTGCCGATAATACCCGGCAGGGCAAAATATACCAAAAAGATTTGTACCAAAAGCGGGGTGCCGCGAATAAAGTCAACGTAAACATTGGCAATATAGCGGATGGGCTTGATATTGCACAGACGGGCAATGCCCACCATGCAGCCGATTACCAGGCCCAAAAACACGCTCATGGCCGTAATTTCCACCGTGATGCCGGCGCCGGCAAGTAACAGCGGTAAAGACTTGACCATTAAATCAATGTTAAGCTCCATAATATTCTCCAGTTTCTTCCCGTATTTTTAACAGCTTATAGTCATGCAAAGCAAAGTAATTGAGGCTAGCTTTTTATTTTTTCTCGCCAAACCATTTCTTGTAAATCTTATCGAATTCGCCGTTCTTTTTCAGCTCAGCCATAGCCTTATTGATGTCAGCAGCCAGCTTGCTGTCCTTTTTAACAGCGATGCCATATTGTTCAGCTTCCATTTTTTCGCCTACGGTCTTGGCAAATTTGTCGCCACCCTTAGCCAGGAAGTATTCCATAACCGGCAGGTCACCGATAACAGCGTCTGCGCCATTATTCTTCAGCTCTAAAGCAGCCAAATCCTGAGTATTGAAGGTAGTAACCTTAGCGCCTTCTACTTTTCTGGATTTCATTTCGCCGGTGGTGCCGATTTGGGCTGCAATGCGTTTACCCTTTAAGTCATTAACGGACTTAATATCCTTATTGTCCTTATTAACCAGCACGATCAGGCCGGAGGTGTAGTAAGGATCGGAGAAGGTTACTGCTTTTTTGCGCTCCTCGGTAATGGTCATACCAGCGATGGAAGCATCGATATTGCCTGCGTTCAAAGCAGGAATCAAAGCATCAAAGCCCATGCTCACGATTTCTACCTTGGCACCCATTTGCTTGCCAATAGCGCGAATCAAATCCATATCAAAGCCAATGTACTCCTTGGTGCCTTCCTCCGGGAATTCAAAGGGAGCAAAAGCAGGCTCGGTGCCTACGCGCAAAACCTTAGCAGGCTCTGCCTTTTTAGCTTCCTTTTTATCGCCGCCGCAGCCAGCCAGCATCATGCTGCATGCCATAACTGCCATCATTAAAAATACTAATAATTTTTTCATCTTGAGTCCCCCTCATTTTATTTTTTATTTTTTCTATTTTAAGCACTATAAATGCCTAAAAACACTAACGGAGCACATGCGATTCTACACCACATTGTGCTCCGTTTCGAGAACCGACTTTATTATTTCTTCACTTCACCAAACCAGGTTTTGTAAATCTTGTCATATTCGCCGTTTTTCTTCAGCTCAGCCAATGCCTTGTTAACATCAGCAGCCAGCTTGTCGTT
>JBJDXC010000160.1:11854-35955 GCA_051866475.1 Phascolarctobacterium sp. | reverse complement strand
CCGATTTGTACAGCAATGCGTTTGCCTTCCAAATCCTTTACGCTCTTAACTTCCTTATTATCCTTGTTAACCATGATAATCAGGCCGGAGGTATAATAGGGCTCGGAGAAGGTAATAGCCTTCTTGCGCTCGTCAGTGATGGACATGCCGGCAGCAATCAAATCAATGTTATTAGCGTTCAGAGCAGGAATCAGAGCATCAAAGCCCATGTTCACGATTTCTACCTTAGCGCCCATTTGCTTGCCGATAGCGCGAGCCAAATCCATATCGAAGCCATCATAATCCTTGCTGCCTTCCTTTTGGAATTCAAAGGGAGCGAAGGTGGGCTCGGTGCCTACGCGCAAAACCTTGGCAGGCTCAGCCTTTTTAGCTTCCTTTTTGTCGCCGCCGCAGCCAGCAGCCAGCATAGCAACTGCACAAATAACAGTCATCATTAAAATTAAAAGTTTCTTCATTCCTAATTTCCCCTTTCGTCTTGCAACGCTTTAATTAGATACACACATTATATACCGAATTCCCGCTGAGGTAAAGAATTTTTATTAAAATTTTCAGTATAAAAATGTATACAACTCAGCTGACCTGGTTTTCGCCCCCACACTCGCCTGCTGGAGGGTTCGCTCCTAAGCCTTCTTGCTCCCCACTACTACCCCTCTCGCTGAAAATTTTATATGCGGCCAATGGCTCGCTTGCGGCAGGTCTTACTTCTATACTGCACCGTGCTCGCAGTTCCATTTCGAACTGTTTACGTGGATCGTTTCGCCTGCAACTGGCATCGACTTGCAACCACAGACCTGAGTTGTACACCTAATTATAAGCTTTTGCCTCATTTTTTGCAAGAAAAAGGGCTCCTTTCCTCTTTAATATTTGACAAAAAAGTGATATACTTACTATGCTGTATTGTTCGGACCCAGTTTTACCTCATTCTCAAAGGATATTGACCATGATTGCCATACCCCAATGCTTAGATTTCTCAGATTTCCGTCTCACCAAGGAGATTTGTGATTTCTATCTTAAAATGCTACAAATTAAAAATCGTGAAATCTATCTGCACAGCCAGCAGGTGGCCAATTATGCCGCTAGTACTGCGGCCAAGCTGGGCCTGCCTGCCAGTGAAGTGTCCCAGATTAAGACAGGAGCCCTATTGCACGATATCGGTCAGCTGTCGGTGCCCAATTTAATTTTGGCCAAGCTGCCCTTCTTGTCCACTAGGGAAATGTCCATTTATAAGCGCCACTGCATCGCCGGAGCCAGTATGCTGGAAAATATTCCGGAATTTACCTATATTACGGACATCATCCGCTGCCACCACGAGAAGTGGGACGGCACGGGCTATCCCAAGCGCTTGAAGGGACAGAATATTCCCATTGGTGCCCGCATTGTAGCCGTGGCCAATTATTATGACCGCAATATTAATCCCTGCACCACCCATTGGCAAAAGACCCACGCCGATGCCATTGTGGAGCTGCAGAATAAGGCGGGGCTGGACTTTGACCCAACCATAGTCAAGGCCTTCATCGAGTCCGTACTACCCCAACCCAATCGCAACGAGCTGTAAAAGCGCTGCTTAACGCTAGAGAACGTGAAGCAGTGCTTTTTTATTTGTTTTTTGCTCAGCTAGTCCAAGCTTATTTTCCCAATTAAATCACAGGAATGCTTAACCTCGCAAAGGTGGCCATAGCAATAAAAAAAGCACTCCGATTTCTCGAAGTGCTAGATTTACGTGGTGGGCGCTAACGGGATCGAACCGCTGACATTCTGCTTGTAAGGCAGACGCTCTCCCAGCTGAGCTAAGCGCCCGTAAGTGGTGACCGGTGGGGGAATCGAACCCCCGATACCGCCGTGAAAGGGCGGTGTCTTAACCGCTTGACCAACCGGCCAGGTGGCTCCCCGAGTAGGACTCGAACCTACGACGCCCTGATTAACAGTCAGGTGTTCTACCGACTGAACTATCGGGGAATGATACCGGATGCTTGAGCTTTTGTATCGCTCAACATCACGAATGTTATTATAAGCTTTTCAGCTCTCTTTGTCAACACTTTTTTGTAAAAAATTTAATATTTTCTCAAGCCTCAACCTTGACCACGATTTTTTGCACGTGCTTAATTTCGCCCTCGCCACAGCAGCCGTTAGCGCAGTTGGGGCGATGCAGCTCCCAGGGGAAGAAAATAGCAAAGTCGCCAGCCTCCAGAACAACGCAGTTCTTTTCGCCAGGGTCAGCATAGAAAATAACATCATTTTCCTCGGCCTTGTTTTCCGTTTCCACATTGGCTTCGGTCAAGGGTGTGAACCACACGGTCTCGCTACCCTGTGCTACATACTGCACATCAATATATTGGTTGTGCTTTTCGGCGCGGCGCTGTGCTTTGGGCTCCGTATCGTAGGTGTTCACGCGGGCAAAAACCTTGCGACCATCGATTTCGTATTCACCATTGGGAATTTGGCTAAAATCAGTAGCTGCAATATAAGCCAGTGCTTGGGCCAGACGGGGGCTCACAAAGGGCAGCAGCTTGTAAATATCCTTTTTATTACCAGTAAGCATAACTAGGCCTCCTTACTTTCACATCTAAGTAAATTATAGCAGAGCAAGCGCCCCTTGACAACGAAAACTGCACGCCCTGCTCACAGCTTTACTAAAGCACTTCTCAAAGGTGCTGTGTGTATGTTATAATATAATGTCTGATTTTGTGCATTTATATTTAATATAAGAAAGAGGTTGTGCATGAGCTATTTGAATGTGACCAATGTTTCCCATTCCTTTGGGGGACGCCAAATTTTAGAAAATGTTTCCTTCAAGCTCCAACGGGGCGAGCATGTGGGCCTGGTCGGCGCCAATGGCGAGGGTAAATCCACCTTTTTGAACATAGTTACCGGCCATGTTTTGCCCGACGACGGCAAGGTGGAATGGCCCGGTAAGGCCACTGTGGGCTACTTGGATCAGCAGAGCACCCTGCAAAAGGGCATGACCATCCGCCAGGTGCTGCACACTGCCTTTGATGCTCTGTATGAAAAGGAGCAGCAGATGCTGGAGTATTACGAAAAAATGGGCGATGCTACCCCTGAGGAAATGGATAAAATGATGAACGCCGTAGGCGAAATCCAAACGGAGCTGGAGCATGCTGGCTTCTACTCCCTGGACAGCAAGATTGAGGAATTTGCTAATGGCCTGGGCTTGGGCAGCATCGGTCTGGATAAGGACGTTAGCGAGCTCAGTGGCGGACAACGCAGCAAGGTTCTGCTCACCAAACTGCTCTTGCAAAACTCCCAAATTTTGCTGCTGGACGAGCCTACCAACTATCTGGATGTGGAGCATATTGAGTGGCTTACCAAATTCCTACAGGATTATGAGCATGCCTTCATCCTTATTTCCCATGACGTGCCCTTCCTTAATAACGTGTGCAACGTGATTTATCATCTGGAAAACTGCGAGCTCACCCGCTACACCGGCAATTACGATAAATTCCAAGAGATGTACGCCATTTACCAAGCTCAAAAGGCCAGCGCCTACGAGCGTCAGCAGCAGGAGGTGGCCAAGCTGGAGGATTTTATTGCTCGCAACAAGGCCCGCGTGGCTACCACCAATATGGCTAAGAGCCGTCAGCGCAAGCTGGACAAGATGGAAATGATTGAAAAGCCCAGAGAGAAAATTAAGCCCACCTTCCAATTTAAGGAAGCACGCACTCCCAGTCGCTTTATTGTGGAGGCCAAGGATTTGGTGCTGGGCTACGACAGTGCCCTGACCCGCCCTGTAACCTTCAATTTAGAGCGTGGCCAAAAGATCGCTATCAAGGGCGTGAACGGCTTGGGTAAAACCACGCTGCTTAAGACCATTTTGGGCATCATTCCTCCCTTCAGCGGCAAGGTGGAGCTGGGCGAATTCCTTGAGCCCGGCTATTTTGAGCAGGAGGAACGGGAGAAGAACGATAAGACGGCCTTAGAGGATGTGTGGGACGCCTATCCCGGCATGACCAACTACGAGGTGCGCGCAGCCTTGGCAGACTGCGGCCTGACCAACGAGCACATCACCAGCAAGGTGTTCGTGCTGAGCGGCGGCGAAGCCGCGAAGGTGCGCCTGTGCAAGGTGATGCTGAAGGATGTGAACTGGCTGGTGCTGGACGAGCCCACCAACCATCTGGATGTGGACGCCAAGGAGGAGCTGCAAAGAGCGCTGAAGGCGTTCAAGGGCAGCGTGCTGTTGGTATCTCACGAGCCCGAGTTTTACGAGGGCTGGGTAGATAAGGTATGGAACATCGAAGACTGGACGACGAAGATAATATAGTTCTATAGCGGCGTTCCATAAGGGGTCATCTACTGCACAAGGGCTCCTAGGAGTACTAAGGCGTACGCCGTCGTCGCCCTTGCTTGTATCTAACCCCTTCTGAAACACCCATAGATGTAGCTTTTACTTTAATATAATTAAGCACTGCTTTCGTATTAATCACGTTAGCAGTGCTTTTTTGTTTGGCATTATAAATTGTACTTTTCTTTTAATTCTTCGATATGCTGCTCTAGGCCCACAGCGCTTTCGAAGCCGCGGCAGTATTCCAACACCTGTACGGATTTGGGCGCGTGCTTTTTGATAGCCTTGAAATAGGACTCCCAGTCGATGCTGCCCTGGCCGATGGGTAAATGCTCGTCTCCCAGCCCGCTATTGTCGTGAAGATGGCAGGCCACCAAGCGCTTGCCCAGCGCCTTCACTACGGCCGGAATATCCCAGCCGTTTACATGAGCGTGGCCCGTGTCTAATAAAGCCCCCGCTTCGGGAAATAATTCCAAGAGCGCCATAAACTCCGGCAAATCAAAAAGCAGACTTTGCTTAGGCCGCAGGCCCACATTTTCAATGAGCACCTTCACGCCATATTGCTCGGCAATTTCTACCACATTGCGCAGGCGACGGATGACAAAATTCTGCACCTGCTCCCGCTCCCCCTGCCAGGCCTCGTTGGTATGCACAACTACAAAGCCCGCCTTGATTTCCTTGGCATAGGCAAAGGTCTTAGCGAAAACCTTAGCATAATTTTTGCATTTTTTATCCGCCAGATTTATAGCCACACAGGGACCATGGATGGACAGGCTGCGCTTGCCCCAGGCAGCTACCTCATTATCCCAATAATAATCCTTACCAAATTCATAGAAAAATTCTATACCATATTTTTTGTCCAGCTCTCGCAAAGCGAATTTGGGAAAACCGGCAAAAAGTAAATCACTAATTTCAAATTGCATGACTCTTGCCCTCCAACTCTAGATTGATACCGGACTCCGCATCAAAGAGGCACACATTTTCCCAAGCAAAATCTACGCCCGTGCACGCCTCAAGATGTGCATCCTGATGGCTGTCCTGCACGTAGAGGCTGGCTCCATCCGTCAGTCGCAGAGTTGCAGTCTGCAAATTGCCCGTATTTTCCACAAAGTCCACCGTACCCTTTATCATAGCATCACCAAAGGCAGGAGCGCAAGCCTCAGGACGCAGGCCAAAGCAAACTTTTTGGCGCTCACCCACCTGCTCCAGCAAATTTTGCGGCAGCTTCAGGGTTGAATGACCAATTACGAGGCAATTATTAACCACCTGCGCCTCTAAAATATTCATGGCCGGTGAACCGATAAAGCCAGCTACGAAGGTATTGGCCGGATGGTGATAAATATTGTAGGGCGTATCGATTTGCTGGATGCGACCCTGATTCATAACCGCAATGCGGTGGGCTACGGTCATAGCCTCGATTTGGTCATGGGTAACATAAACCATGGTGGGCTTGAACATCTCATGCAGCTTCACCAGCTCCGTGCGAGCCTTTTGGCGCAGCTTGGCGTCCAGATTGGACAGGGGCTCGTCCAGCAAAAAGTAGGGCGATTGCTTCACCAGCGCACGGCACAGGGCTACCCTCTGCTTTTGGCCGCCGCTGAGCTCGTGGGTCTTTTTATTCTCGTAGCCCTCCAAATGCAGTATTTCCATAGCCTCCTTGGCCCGGCGCTGGATTTCCTCCTGAGGCAGCTTTTGCAGCTGCAGGCCAAAGGTAATGTTTTCCCACACAGTCATATGAGGGAAAAGGGCGTAGCTTTGGAAAACCATGGCAATATTGCGCTCTCCCGGAGGTACATCGTTTACCTGACGACCATCCATAAAGAGGTCGCCTGCGGTGATTTCCTCAAAGCCTGCAATCATGCGCAGAGTGGTGGTTTTGCCACAGCCGGAGGGGCCCAGCAAAATCAGTCGTTCCCCCTGCTTAATTTCTAGATTTAAATCCTCGATGACCACGGTTTTGCCATAGGCCTTCCGCACTCCGGAAAAAATAATGCTATATTCGTTCTTTTGCTCTAAATCCTTTGTCTCTTCCATCTTCTTATCCTTTCACACCCGCCTGCATAAAGGTATTGATAATAAATTTCTGGCAGAAGCCATATAGCACCAGTGGCGGTAAGCTCGTTAAAGTTGCCACAGCCATAGCCACGCCCCACTCGCTGCCACCCTCGGCGCTAATGAACATCTGCAGGGCCAGGGGCAGGGTTAAATTATGCTTATCCTGCAAAATCAACAGAGGCCAAAAATATTCGTTCCAGCTGTTAATGAAAAACAGAATGGAAATGGCCAGCACGGAGGGCTTAATCAGGGGCAGCACCACCTTGCGCAGGATTTCTAGAGGAGTTGCTCCGTCCAAAATGGCCGCTTCTAAAAGGGGCTTAGGAATGCCACGCATGGTCTGTCGCATGAGGAACACACCCATGCCGTCCACTAAACTAGGCAGCATAACGCCGTAGGGCGTATCCAAAAGGCCCAGCTTGGCCATCAGAAGATAGTTGGGCATGATGAGTACGGTGATGGGGATAAAAAAGGTCAGCAGCATGCCGTTGAAAATAGTTTCCTTATACTTAAAATCGTAATAGACAAAGCCAAAGGCCGCCAGCACGCTGGTCAAGGCCTTGCTCAATGTCACCACAATGGCGATAAAAAAGGTGTTCCAAATATAGGTCAAGAGCGGGAAATTTTCCAGCACATTGGTATAATTGGCAAAGGTGGGCGGAAAGGGCAGCGGATTTAAGGTGGACTCAAAGACCTGATTTAAGTCCTTGAGGGAGGTGGACAGCATAAAAACTATGGGCCACAGCATCAGAAACACCGCTATTAAAAGCACCAGGTGGTAGCCCCATTCCTCACGCCAGCTGGCTAGTTTAGTTTTCATAGTACACCTTCTTCTCCAGGAATTTATTCTTCACAAAGAGGAACACTAGGTAGCACACCATGGTGATAACTGCATAGGCAGCGCTGGCTCCTGTTTGGAAGAAGGTAAAGGCATATTGATAGATAATGTAGACCAAATTGGAGCTGCCCTGGTCCGGACCGCCCTGGGTCAGCATATTCACCGGCACCAGCACGTACTGTAGACCAAAAACCACCGTGATAGTAAACACATAAATGGCTGTGGAGGAGGTCATGGGCAGGATAATCCTGCGAAAAATCGTCCAATTAGAGGCGTTTTCCAGCTTGGCTGCTTCAATGAGCTCCTTGGGCACGGCCACCATGGCCGCCAGCATAACGATCATATTATAGCCAAAAACCTTCCAGCCGATGATGGTACAGATGGCAAAAATGACTAGATAATCCTCCTTGAACCAGCGAGGTGACTCCAACGAAAACCAGCTCAGAATGATTTGCAATGGTCCAGCCAAGGGATTATAAATCCACAAAAAGAGGATGCTGGCCACCGCCAAGGACAGGGTGGAGGGCAAAAACAGGGCCGAGCGATAGAAGGCTTGGCAGCGGGTAACCACATGGCCCAGGATAAAGGAATAGATGTAGGGCAATACAAAATTCAGCACCAGCATGATGACTACGAAAAGCACTGTGTTCAAGAGAATTTTCCACAGCTCCGGAGACGCAAAAATGGTGCTAAAGTTTTCCAGTCCCACATATTTCATTTTGGGGCTCACCATATTCCAGGAAAACAGACTCAAATAAGCGTTTTGCAAAAGTGGCCAATAATAAAAGATGACAAAGAGCAGGCCTGCGGGCAATAAATAGAGGGCAGCCTGCAAGGAATTTTTACTCATAAGCTCGCTCCTTTACTTGGATAGAGAAAATGCCGCCGGCAAGGGCGGCATTTCTAGGGAGATAAGGGGATGGAGTATTTATAAGAGCTTGTTGATTTTCTCTGCGGTTTGGTGCAGAGCATCAGCAGCACTCATTTTGCCGCTTAAAATTACATCACGGACATCAATCAACAGCTGCTCGGCCTGCAAGCCGTTGGCACCGGGGAAGCTAGCCCATTTGCTAACCTTCTTCATCTCGTTCAGAGCCATTTTAATATTGGGGTTCTCATCAGCCAGCTTCTTAAAGCCCTTGGGGTCGTCAGCAACGCCCTTACGCGGCGGCAGGTAGCCGGTGCCGGTGCTCCATTTAGCCAAAGCTTCGGGAGATTCCAGATATTTGATGAACTCGATAGCAGCCTTTTGCTTAGCGGCATCCTTGGAGAAGACCATGAGGAAGTTGCCGCCGGCAGGAATTTTTACCTCTTTACCGGTGAAGGCCGGGAAGGGAGCTGCCTTAACGGGGAATTTAGCACTCTTTTCAAAGTTAGCACGCTTGCCGATGGTGGTGCACACCATGCCCAGCTTGCCGCTCAGGTAAGCCTGGAAGCCTTCTTCGTTGGTAGCGTGGAGACCGCTGCCATTTTTAACCATATCAGCCAAAAGCTGGTAAGCAGCAGCTGCTTCCGGAGTGTCGAAGCCAGCCTGTACCTTGCCATTGACCTTCTTCAGCATTTGACCGCCGTTGGACTCGATGAGGCCCTGTTGTGCCCAGTTATCAGCATATTCCTGCATAAAGAAGCCCATGTTGCCGGTCTTATCCTTGATTTGCTTAGCAGCCTTGCTTACCTCGTCCCAAGTTTTAGGCGGGTTATTGGCATCGAGACCTGCCTTAGCAAAAATTTCCGGATTATAGTAGAGCACGGGCACGCTTACAGAATAGGGCAGGCCGATTTGCTTGCCATCCTCGGTTTGGGCCAGATTCAAAACATTGGGCAAGAAATTATCCTTCATAAAATTGGCGTCGCCAGCCTCTGTAAAGGCCTTATTCAAATCGGTGTATTGCAGATTTTCAGCAGCATAATTCAAGAAGGAATAACCCATTTGTACTACATCAGGGTTCTTGCCGGAGGCAATAGCTGCCTGCAGGTTTTGGGTCAAGCCCTTGTACATATCGGGATTATATTTAGCAGTGACCTCGATATTGGGATGATTTTTGTTAAAATCTGCCACTAATTCTTTAACGGTGCCGCCGCCAAAACTTTCTGCAGCAACATGCCAATATTCGATTTTTACTTTTTTACCACTGTCAGCAGCTTGCTTTTTCTCGCCGCCACAGCCAGCAACTAAGCCTACAGCCATGAGGGAGACTAAAGCGCCAGCTAAGATACTTTTCAATTTCATTACCTTCACTCCTTTGTTTTACCTAGAGAAAGACTTTGCTTTCGTTGTCCCTATCATAGCAAATCAATGTTAAATCCTAAGCAAAAGCAGTTTAAATCTAGGTAAAATCGCTTTCTCCAGCCATTTTGGGCAAAAGAAAAAGCGACAGCCTAAGCTGCCGCAAATTTATTCTCATGCTAGCATTACAAGCCTATAAAGCTCACAATATTTTTTACTAATGGAGCCGACTAAGCAAGCCCTAAAGCTAAACCAGGCTTACAAATAGTCGTGGACGCGCTTCTTAAAAATTTTGAATAGATCCACCTTCTCCTCCGACATGAAGACGTAGCCCGGCGCCAGCGCCTCGGCCCGCTGTCGCGCGGCCTCCAAATCGTGGAACACGTCCCACTTGGCTGCTACCAAGGCATGCCCTGTAAGCCGCAAAAGGTAGGCCGGATGATACGTTGCTATACAATCAAAGCCCTGCTCCGTGCGGAACCACTGCCCCCGATCACGCGTGATACGCATATCGGGGCTCCCCAGATAGTGCAGCGCCACGCTGCCCAAGGCCACGATGACCTTGGGCTGGATAATTGCCAGCTCCCGCTTAAGCCAACGCTCGCCACAGTAAGCCGCCTCGGCAATATCCGGCGTACGATTATTTTTGGGCCGACACTTAATCACATTGGTAGTCAAAACTCTATCCCGCGTCATCTTGGCGGCCCACAGCGCCTTATCCAAAAGCTGCCCCGATGGACCTATCAAGGGGCAGCCATAATCATCCTCCACGCCGCCGGGCCCCTCCCCCACGAAAACGATGGGACTTTGTGGGCTGCCATACCAGCCCACGGTGCCGAAGGCATCCTGCCTGAGGGGGCAGGCCCGGCAGGTCTCTAGCTCCTGGGCCAATGCTGCTAAATCCATTTATTATCTCCTCACTTTTAGCTTTTCACTAGCTCGCAGTTTCACTGCTGTGCCAATCTCGGCGCAAACTGCTCCAGCACAAAGGGCAGCTGGGCGTGCAGCTCCTTGCGGGCAGCCATCAGGCTCTCGCCCACAGCTTGAATATTGCCCACTGCGGGCAATACCTTGCGTCCTAGACTGCTCATGGTCAGCATGCGTCCCTGCTCATCAAAAAGGGACTGCTCCAGCGTTAAATACCAGCCGTCAGCCTCCGGCTGACGGTAGCCATCAATGCCGCAAATCAAAATATAATCCGCCCCTGATAAGCGACTTTTTTCCACCACATTTTGATGGGTATACCCTTCCTTTTCCAAGGCCTTATCCATGACAATGTAGGAGGGCAGCATGCGCTTATACTCATCAGTTACAAAGCGCTTCAAATCAAGGTTCGTTGCCACCTTTTTCAGGTTTTCCGACTCTATAATCCACAGTGAAACCACTGGCACACCCATGGACAATTTGCGGTCCGGCACCGCAAAGAGGCGACCTAATGCCACCTGACGATCAAATTCCTCATAATAATCGCTGACGCTATAATCAAAATACATGGCCATATCGTGATGCATATTGCCAACCTGAGTGGAGAGGCTGTATTTAATGTGCCGACCGAACTGCTTATAGCCGCCGAAGAAGGTCTGGAGGCTGCCCGGAACCGGGTCAGCCGTATTGGTAATGCGCAACAGCCGCAGGCGACCGCCGTAAGCGTTAGCGAAGGCTTCGTTGCCGACGGCTGGTGCGCCAAAGGTTACTACGCACAGCCTTTCGGGCGGCATGCCCAGGTCCAGCAGCCGCTGGCCTAATAGGGTCGCTGCCGCGCCGCCCAGGCTGTGCCCGCTCAAAATCATCATGGCATCGCTCCGCTCTGCCACTGCCTTGAATACGCCCCGCAGCTGGCCCTTATCATCCAGCACAGAGGTACGCATCACCGTGTCCACATAGGTATTAAAGCCGCTGTGCACGGCTGGCTCCGCCTTGCGCAGGGGCTCCTTGGCGATAGCCTCCATCTCGGTCAAGGTGTGACCGCCATAATTAACACGATTGGTCTTGAGATTGATGGACCAATCCTTTTTATTGGCACTACCGCGGAAGGTTACGAGGAAAATACGCTTCTTCAGCTCCGGAAAATAATTGTGGGCAATGGCAAAATTGCTCTCCACGCGGCCGCTGCGCAGCTTTTGGGGCATAATGCGCCAGCCATAAGCCCTGAGATAATTAAACTCCGTAGAGTTTTCCGGCAAATATACGCCCAAGCAGGACGCTGCTGCTACGGAAGTAAAATATTTATCAATATAATCCTCACTCACCCTTTGCTGGGTAGCTGCACGGCAGGGCAGAGCCCCTAGCGCCGTCAAGGCCACAACTAGCAGCGTCACAAATAAGCCACTTAAGCTACGTACTAAGCTCTTCATATGCTGCCTCCTTTAAATTGCTCTGTAAAATAGGCTTCTCTTTATATTATACGAAGTTATGCCTCTTTTTGCAAAGGAAAAAAGGCACCACCTTTAAAGATGATGCCTTCATTAATGTCTTAACGCTTTAACGCTGTAATGGTTAAATGTGTCTTACATTAGCAGCTTGCTCGCCACGGTCGCCGGTAATAACGTCGAATTCAACGTCCCAGCCTTCCTCCAAGGTTCTGTAGCCATCAGCTTGGATAGCGGAGAAGTGCACAAACAAATCCTTAGCACCCTCTCTTTGAATGAAGCCGTAGCCCTTTTCAGCATTAAACCACTTTACTTTACCAGTCATCTTAGTCCTCCCTAATTTTGGCAGCTCTTGCCAATTGTACTCTGTAAGCCCCTACCAAAACAAGCTACGCCGCGGTAAAGCATGCAGCGTACCCCGTACTCCCTAGAGTAGCAAAGCTTATAGGATACATTATAGCCCAAAATGTCAGGAAAAGCAAATAATTATCTGAATTATTTATCTGGTTTTGGGATTTTTTATGCTAGCCCCATACAGAAGCTGCATTTAGCCCTCTTGCGGACGCCAAGTGGCGCATAACGCCAGCTTTTCCGCCCGGGTCAGCGCCTTAAGCTCGCACTCCCGCTTAAGGGCGCTCTCCTTATCCGCCAGCTCCTCGCTGTAGACTAAGGTCAGCGGCCCGCGCCCGCGGGTATACTTGGCACCCTTGCCGGACGCATGCATCTTGAGGCGATGCTGCAAATCATTGGTCCAGCCTGTATATAAGCTGTCATCCTTGCAGCGCAGCATATATACGAAGGCGGGCATTATTTTACGACCTCAACCTTTTCCATAATCACTGCTTCGCGAGGACGATCGCGAAAATCAGTGGGCACTACACCAATCAGGCGCACAACCTCCATACCCTCTACAATTTTACCGAAGATGGCATGATGCCCGTTCAGCCAAGGAGTGGGAGCCAGAGTAATGAAAAATTGGCTGCCACCGGTGTTGGGGCCTGCATTGGCCATGGAAAGGATGCCCTCGTCATCATGCTTTAGGCCAGGACCAAACTCGTCCTTAATCTTGTAGCCGGGGCCACCCATACCGGTGCCGGTGGGGTCGCCGCCCTGAATCATAAAGTCTTCAATCACGCGATGGAAAATCGTGCCGTTATAAAAGCCCTTTTCCGTAAGCTCAATAAAGTTTTTCGTGGTCAGAGGAGCCTTATCCTCGAACATTTCGGCTACAAAGGTGCCCTTATTGGTCGTAAATTTAATTTTTCTGTTTTCACTCATAATGTAAGCCTCCAGCTAGATGTATTAATACTTGTTAAAAGAAACCTGATGGCGCATCAAGGCTACCAAGAGATACAGGCCGCAGCCTAAAGCAGCCATGGTACCGGGCAATAATTGCTTGCCGGCCTCGTTGCCGTGCAGGAAAATCGCTGCTACCAGCAGCATGCAGAAGAAGCCCATGGTAGCCTGCAGACGCTTGGGGAAGAGGCGCTTGCCATTCTTATCGCCCTTAGCCTGGGTATATTCCGCAATGCGGATTTCCGGCAGGAACATAATAATGGCCACGCAGTTCAATAAAATCATTTCCATGGTCAGCACGGTAGCCTGCTTGCTAAACTCAGCTAGGGCAAGACCTGCCAGGGAAATACCTGCTAAATACAGGCTGCGGAAATAACCGCCCTTGATTTGGCTTTCCAAAATATAGGCCGCACCGGTGAGCAGGGGATAAACCCAATAGCCCTCCTTGCCCATCCATATAGCGGAGCCAATGATAATCACGTTATCCGCAATGCGATGGCGGTCGCCGGAGCTGCGGTTGAGCATGCGCAGCACGAAAAGCAGCCACAGCAGCACCAAAATATTGCCCTCGCCAAAGAAATAATAGCCTACCACGGTCAGGGCACCGCCGATGATACCGCCCAGCTGACGGTCAGGATCCAGCTCCTGGGCAATCATAAAGCTCAAGAGAAAGCCTAGGCCAGCTCCCAGAGCGTACATCACTGCTTCGCCGGAGTCCATGCCACCGGAGGTTTTCCACAACGTAATAGCCACGCACAGGAAAATCGTAGCCATCATAGCCAGCTTGTGCACCTTTTGGTCAAAATCAATGGGACGCCCCAAGCCCAAATACTTGCTAACACCTGTAGGGTCGTAGACCTCGCCGGGCTCGTAGCCCTTATATTTATTACCTTTTTTTGCCATTCACATACACCTCATGCTTATCTAAAAATTTAACCCTCTTATTATATCACAAGCTGTCAATTTTTAGAAGACCTCAGCCAGCTCGGCTAGGGTCAGGGCAAAGGCCGCGGTGCGAGGCACCGCGGTATTTAAATCCACGGACTCATGGTCAGTGTGCTCGTCATAGTTTTCGACACCTAAAGCATCCAGTGTGGGCACGAATTTGGCGGTGCGATTGCCGTCAGTGAGGCCTCCGGCCACCCATTCGCTGACCTCGCCGCCAAATTCTTCTTTAACAATGCGCTTATACACATCCACCATCTTTTGGGCTTGGGCCGTTTTTTGCATGGGCCCCGTCACAATGCCACCGGTTACGGTGACAGTGGTGCCGGGGATAGCAATCTTTTGCTCCAGCGCCTTCACCGCCGCGTCAATACGACGCTGCTCCTCAATGGTGAAGCAACGGATGTTCACCTCGCAGAAGGCATCGCCGGGGATAACGCTGATTTTATCATTGGTGGAGCCGATCACGCCCACATTGACGGTGTTTTGGGGAATGAATTGACCTGCATCCACGATGCCGCGAGCCTTTAACGCAGCAGCGGTGAAGTCCTCGGGCTGGCCGGGCATGGGGCTGGCCAGCTTGTGCAGCTCCGTAATGGTATAGGCCAGCTGGTGAATAGCATTGGCGCACTCCTGGGAAGCGTTGCCGTGGTGGCCGCCTATGCCCTTCACCTCAATGCGATATTTAGCGTTGCCCTTGCGCTGGGTTACAATGCCCCAGTTAGGACGGGCCACGTCCATGATAATGGCAAAATCGGACTGCTGGCTCAGCTCGGCTACGATGTCCTCCGCCGTTTTGGAGCCGCCCTCCTCTTCGCCGTTCGTATAATAAATTATTTCCTTAAAATTCTCAAAGCCCGCAGCCTTTAAGGCCTTGAGACCATAGATGACCTCCACCACGGTAGCCTTGTCGTCGCCTACGCCGGGACCCCAGGCGAAATTATGCTCGTCCACTCTAAAGGGTCTGCGGGCAGCCTCGCCCTTCTTAAATACTGTGTCCACATGAGCCACCAGCAAAATGGTATACTTGCCCGTGCCCTTCAGGCGGCTGATTAAATGGCAGGCACGGTCGTTATAGCGGAACTCGGTGGTTGCGCCGATGGCTTCCATTTGAGCTGCCACGAATTTATTGGCCGCCTCTGTGCCCTCTCTATCGCCGTTACCGGAGTCAATATTGGTCAAGGTCTCCAAATCCTTTACATAATCCTCATAATGATCTGCTAGATATTTTTTAACGATTTCCTTCATCTAGGTTGCTCCTTTCTTAGTGCGGGACAAAACTTTCCTTATTGAACAATATTCGCTCCAGCGCCTCTTAATTCCTGCAAAAAAAGAGAGCCAACCAAGTAGTTGACTCTCAAAATTTTAAGCAAACGTTCTTTTCCCTAACGTTTCGTTATAGATAAAATATGAGCGAACATTCTTTTCTGTTGCTTTTTGCAATAGGAAACCTTAACCCTCCGCTCTATTCATAGCACAGATGATACCCTTCAGAGCTGCCACGTTAATATTGGCATGGATGCCGGCACCAAAGATATGGTCCCCATTAACCTTCTTCAGCTCGATGTAGCAGATACCTTGGGCATCGGAACCGCTGGACACAGCATGCTCGTGGTAGTTGACGAATTTATAGCCGGTCACGCCCACTCCCGCCAAGGCCTGGAAGAAGGAGTCGATGGGGCCGTTGCCCACACCGGTAATATATTTTTCTGCGCCATCGATAGTGATGGAGCCCTCAAAGCGGCTGTGAATGGTGCCATCGGCCTCGTTGAGCTCAGTAAAGCGATGACGTACCAAAGCATATTTGCCCTGCAAATCGATATATTCCTTTTGGAAGAGGTCCACAATTTGCTTGCTGCTCAGCTCGTCGCCGTAGGCGTCCGCTGCAGTCTTCACGATATTGCCAAACTCCGGATGCATTTCCTTGGGCAGATTGTAGCCCACAGCCTGCTGCAGCACGAAAGCTGCGCCACCCTTGCCGGACTGGCTGTTAATGCGGATAACGGGCTCGTATTCACGGTGCAAATCCGCAGGATTGATGGGCAGATAGGGCACCTCCCAATATTCGGTGCCGCTGTTTTTCATGTATTCATAGCCCTTGCGAATAGCGTCCTGATGGGAGCCGCTGAAGGCGGTGAAGGCCAGCTCGCCTGCGTAGGGCTGGCGCTCGGGCACACGCATCTTGGTGCATTCCTCATAAATCTTTTTGATGGCTAAAATATTGGTAAAGTCCAGCTCCGGCTCCACGCCCTGGGTGAACATATTAAGAGCTACAGTGACGATATCCAGATTGCCCGTACGCTCGCCGTTGCCAAAGAGGGTGCCCTCGATGCGGTCCGCACCGGCCATGAGAGCCAGCTCGGCAGAGGCCACGCCGGTGCCACGGTCGTTGTGGGGATGAATGCTGATAATGGCAGCCTCACGGTTCTTCATATTGCGGCAGAAGTACTCAATTTGGTCCGCATAGGTATTGGGAGTACACATTTCCACGGTGGAGGGCAGGTTAATGATAATGGGATTCTCTTTAGTAGCTCCCATTTCAGCCATCACGGCCTCGCAAATAGCGATGGAGAAGTCGATTTCCGTGCCGGTGAAGCTTTCGGGAGAGTACTCATAGCGAATGTTCATGCCGCTGCGAGCTACCTCCTCCTCGGTGAGCTGCTTGATTAATTTAGCGCCCTGCACGGCGATTTCGGTGATGCCCTCCATATCCTTGCCAAAAACTACCTTGCGCTGCAGGGTAGAAGTGGAATTATAGAAATGGATGATGACATTTTTGGCACCCCGCACAGCCTCAAAGGTCTTGCGGATGAGCTCCTCACGGGCCTGTACCAGCACCTGCACGGTTACATCGTCAGGAATGTGGTTGCCCTCGATTAAAGTACGCAGGATTTCGTATTCAGTTTCAGAGGCGGAGGGGAAGCCTACCTCAATTTCCTTAAAGCCCACATCCACCAGCGTATGGAAGAATTTCAACTTTTCTTCAATGCCCATGGGGGTGACCAGAGCTTGGTTACCATCACGCAAATCCACGCTGCACCATACGGGAGCTTTGGTAATAATCTTATCGGGCCATTGGCGGTCCGGCAGGCTTACACGCTGAAAGGGTACATATTTCTTTTCTTGTTGCATTGTTTTTCCTCTTTTCTAACACTCAAAATAAAACCCGCCCCATAGCTATTTGCTAGGGGCGGGGAAAATATCCACGCGGTACCACCCTATTTCGGTCGCTTACGCGACCCTCCTGACCTCTAACAAGGCCTTTGCCTATAACGTGACCACACGTCCTTCCCTACCTATCAGGAAGGCAACTCCGGGATCAGTATGCATATAGCTTCCGGCTCCGCTTTCCACCAACCAGCGGCTCTCTTGGCCCTTTCACCATATCTTCTTCCCTTCTTCGTCTTTCAGGGGCGATTTGTAGTTGTTGAGAAATATTTTACTGATATTGTATTCCCTTGTCAATAACAAAAGAGAATTATTTTTTGTTAAGCACTTTATGTGTAAAGATTGATACAGTATAGGAGCTGTGCAGCACGTTGGCAGCCCTCCCTAGGCAAAGCTTAGTCCAGCTTTTTATAGAGAATGCGCACGGAGTTGAGCACGCAGAGCAGGGAAACGCCGGTGTCTGCAAAGACAGCGGCCCACATGGAGGCATAGCCCATGAGGCCCGCCACCATGATGATGACCTTCACTGCCAAAGCAAAGATGACGTTTTGCCACGCGATATTGCCCGTGGCACGGGCAATGGCGATGGCCTGGGGAATGGCCTTTACCTCGCTATTCATGAAGACCACATCCGCCGCTTCAATGGCCGCGTCCGCGCCGCTGCCCATGGCAGCGCCTGCATCGGCACCGGCCAGCACCGGCGCATCGTTGATGCCGTCGCCTACAAACATCACCGGGCCGTACTTATTGCGCAGCTCGCTGAGCTCATTGAGCTTATCTTGGGGCAGCAGCTGGGCGCGCACCTCGTCGATGCCAGCGGCGGCGGCCACTGCCTCCGCCTCTTTTTGGGCATCGCCGGTGAGCATGGCAGTAACGAGCCCCTGCTTTTTCAAAGCAGCAATGGCGCCCTTGGCGTCTTCCTTCAGAGTGTCGTTAATGAGCAGCTGACCCATGTACTTATCGTCCTTGGCAACCAATACTTCGCTACCTGCCAGAGCCGGGTCATAACCCTCGCAAGCAATATTATAGCGCTGCATAAGCTTGGCGTTGCCGCATAATACGCGCTGCTGGCCAAAATAAGCCACCAGGCCCTCGCCAGCGATTTCCTCAAAGCTATCCGGACGGACTAAGGAAAAGCTTCTTTCCTTAGCTGCAGTCACAATGCTCAAGGCGATGGGATGGGTAGAAACCAGCTCAGCGCTGGCTGTGCACTGCAGCAGCTCCTCCTCACTAAAGTGCTGACTTGGCTTTGCCTCCTGCAGCACGAAATTGCCCTTGGTGACGGTGCCGGTCTTGTCCATGACTACGGCTGCCACATTCTTCAAGGCCTCCATGGCCACGCCGCCCTTGAAGAGGATGCCGTACTTGGAACCGGCACCGATGCCACTGAAGAAGGCCAGGGGCACGCTGAGCACCAGGGCGCAGGGACAGCTGATGACAAGGAAGGTCAACGCAGTGTAGACCCACTTCTGCCAGTCCCCGGTGACGAGGGAGGGGATAACAGCAGTGGCCACAGCCGCTGCCACCACAAAGGGCGTATAGATACGCGCAAAGCGCGTGATGAAGCGGTCGATGGTGGGCTTGGAGGCAGCGGCGTTTTCCACGCTGTCTAGAATCCTCGTCACCATGGACTCGGCCAGCACCTTTTCTACGCGAATTTTCAGCATGCCGCTGGTGTTCACGCAGCCGGAGACGATTTCATCGCCGTACTTGCGCTTCACGGGCACGGGCTCGCCGGTGACCGGTGAGGTGTCCACGAGACTTTCGCCCTCTACGACCACGCCGTCCAAGGGGATGCGGTCACCGGCGCGGACCAGGAGAATATCGCCCACATGGGCCTCCTCGGCGGGAATCACCTTTACCTCCTCGCCTACGAGAAGATTAACTACCTCGGGACGCATATCCACCGCGTCCATAATCTGGCCGCGGCTCTTTTCCACAGCACGCTGCTCAAAATATTCGCCCACCCGATAAAAGAACATAACGCCCACGGCCTCTTCCCAGGCCTTAATGGCGAAGGCACCTAAGGTGGCTACGGTCATCAAAAAGTTCTCGTCAAAAACATTGCCCTTGCAAATATTTTTCAAGGCCGTAAACACAATGCGTCCACCCAAAAGGATGTAAGCAAAAATCAGGCAATACATGTGGTAGGCTTCAGGAATAAGGCCCAGCCACTCGGTTACGATAAAGACGATGCCGCCCAGCACGATCTCGATAAGAGCTTCCTTCTCGCTGAGAGCGGAGAGAATGCCGCCGGCCTTTTTGCGCTCCTCCAGCTCCGGGGCCAGATTGGGCTTGCCCTCGGCCTCCACCAGCACTACACCCTCCTCCACGCTGTCGGTAACGGCCTGCATTTTCGCTAAAAGACCCTCGTAGCTGGCTGCGCTGATGCGCAGCTTTTTCGTGGTAAAGGTTAGCACAGCGCTATCTATTTCCGGCATAGCGTTAAGGGCGCGCTCCATTTTGGCGGCGCAGTTGGCACAGTCCAAGTTTTGCACTAAATAGGTGCGGCTGCCGTCCTTGCTGAGCTGGGGGCGTTGGTCACGGGGCAGCACCTCCACATCGGACTCGATGGAGGTGCAGATTTCTTGAATGAGGGGCAGCAGGGCCTCGTGGTCAGCTGCGCTGAGGCGCAGCTGCTTGGTCGCAAAGCTTACATTGGCATAGGTAACGCCGGGCAATTCTTTAATTTTATATTCCATTTTGGCGGCGCAGTTGGCACAGTCCAGATTTTTTAAAATGTAAACGCGTTTTACTTTATCTGCATCGGGCATCTTGCAGGTGCAGTTGGCAAGGCTCTCGCCGCATACATCGCAGTATTCCTCATGGGGATGACAGATCTCGCATTGGCAGTTATCGGGATGACCCGGCGCGTGGTGATGCTCGTGCTCATGGTGGTCATGTCCGCAGCCGCACTCGTCTTCATGCTCATGTTCATGATGGTCATTGCCGCAGCAGCAATCATCTTGGTCGTGATTATGCTCATGACCATGCTCGTAGCCGTGCTCATGGGAATGCACGGTGCCGTCCCCGTGGCTGTGGGCAGGGATGTGCCCCATGCTGCTGTGGTCGTGATCCTTGCCACAATGCCCGCAGGTGCAGCCCTCCGGATGCTTGCTATAATCCTCAGCCCCCTTAATATGCCCGTGCACATGCCTAAAGCTGCGCACCTCGCTGGAGCCATTGCGTACATCTTCGAGGTCCCTAATCAATTCTTTCATTATATGGTACCGCCTTTCTAAAACTAAGAGGTTTTCGACTTTGTATGAGTACTTATTCATATATCCTAGAAAAATTTATAGAAGCAAGCGCCCTTGCAAAAGTAGCTTAAGCTTCTATAACCATATTATAACATATGAATGAGTATTCATCTATAGGTAAATGTAAAAAAATCGCAAAAAATTTTAAAGGCTGGGCGCGGCCCTTGGCCAAGGGGAACTGGCTAGGCACGCACCCAAATGGAGATGGAAGGGAAGAAAATTTCTTCTCTTGACAGAGAAAGCTCTTATTTAAGTTATTTATATAAGTGGCAGGCTACCCAATGGCCGTGCTCTATCTCCTTGAGCTGGGGCTTGTTCTGCAGGCAGTTATCACTGCAATGCTCGCAGCGGCTAGCAAAGGGACAGCCCGGCGGCAAATCCAAGGGGCTGGGAATTTCACCCTCCAGAGGCTGTATCTTTTCGCCGGGGCGGAAATCAACCTTAAAAACTGCGCCCATGAGCGCCTTGGTATAGGGATGCTTGCAGCTATCGGCAATACGCCCATGCTCAAGCCATTCCACCACATTACCCAAATACATCACCGCTACCTGATGGCACATTAAATCCACTAGGCCTAAATCATGGGCAATAAAAAGATAGGTAATGTTTTTTTCTTTTTGGATACGGCACAGCAGCTCGCAGACCTTTTCCTGCACGGATACGTCCAGAGCTGATGTGGCTTCGTCGCAGACGATAATTTTCGGCTCCAAAGCCAAAGCGCGGGCAATGCCCAAGCGTTGGCGCTGGCCACCGCTCATGCTGTGGGGATAGCGATCCTTGAAGGAGGCCGGCAGCTCTACCATTTCCAGCAGCTCGGCGGCCTTGGCATCCACCTCGCTGGCCTTAATGAGGCCGTAATTTTTGAGGGGCTCGGTAAGGATATCCTTTACCAGCATCTTAGGATTAAAGGCTGCGGTGGGGTCCTGAAAGACCATCTGAATGAGCTTACGGTCCTGCCGCAGCTCTTCACCCTTGGACTTTAAAATATCGTGACCCTCAAAGAGGGCTTCGCCGCTGGTGGCGGGCTGGATGCGCAGCAGGGTGCGCACCAAGGTACTCTTGCCACAGCCGGACTCACCGATAATGCCCAGGGTCTTACCCTCGTAGGCCTTCAGGGAAATATCGTTGCAGGCGGTGAGCACGCGCCCATCGTCCACAGGGAATTGCTTTGTTAAATGCTTGATTTCAAGAACCAATTTGGAGCGCTCATAGGCGGGCTGCACAGCACTATTTTGATTAGGCATAATAACACTTCCCTCCTATGATGGGCACTGCACGCAGCAGCTGCTTAGTATATTCGTGCTGGGGATTGCCGATGACATCCTCGCGCTTGCCGTATTCCACAACCTTGCCGCCCTGCATAACCATGATTTTATTGGAAATATAGGAGGCCACGCCGATGTTATGGGTAACGATAATTACGGCAACCTTATATTCATTGCGGATATCCACAATTTGGCGAATAATCTGGGCCTGGGTGGTAACATCCAGGGCGCTGGTGGGCTCGTCGGCCAGCAAAATTTTGGGACTAAAAATCATAGCCATGGCGATACCCACGCGCTGTCGCATACCGCCGCTCAGCTCGAAGGGATAGCTGTTCATGATGTTTTCCGGATTGGGCAGGCGCACATTGGTCAGCATGGCCGTGGCCATCTCATAGGCCTGACTTTTGCTCTTATCCGGCTGATGGGTACGAATGTAGTCGATGAACTGTTCCCCGATGCGGCGAATAGGATTAATCATATTGCCGCTGTCCTGGAAAATCATGGACATTTCGCTGCCATACATGTGGCGCCACTCTTCCGGCGTATTCTTGAGCACATCCTTACCATCGAAGGTGATGGAGCCGGCGCTGACCCGGCCTGCGCCGGGCAGGCAGCCCATAATAGCGCGGATGACGGTGGTTTTGCCGCTGCCGGACTCGCCTACAATGGACATGATTTCGCCCTTATCCAGCTCTAGGCTGGCACCGGCTACGGTGAGGCGCTCACCGTAGCTGATGTCTAAATCTTTTACTTGAAGTAGCATTAAATTATACCTTCTTCATTCAAATTTTACATAAGTATGCTTATTGCTTCGGAGCAATGTCCTTGGTCAGCCAGTAGTAGTCAGCCGGGTAAATATTAGCATTAGCTAAGCTAGCCTTGGAAACCATATTAGTTTTGGGATAACCAAAGAACAGAGCTACGCCATCATCAAGCAGAATTTGTTGCATTTCAATCATATATTGACGACGCTTAGCCGGATCAAACTCCACAGCCAATTTGTCGGACAGAGCATCAAATTTAGGATTGCTGTAGCCAGTGGAGTTTTGCGGCTGGCTGCCGTTGATGTTAGATTTCCAATACCAATTCAGGTAAACCTCAGGGTCGCCGGTGTTAGCAGTAAGGATATTGGAAATAATCAGGTCGAATTGACCCTTTTGACGCATGGGATCAAGCACATTGTAGTCAACATTCTTCATGTTAACCTTAATGCCAATCTTCTTAGCATCAGCCTGAGTAGCTTCTGCATACAGGGGCAGCTCCGCACGGCCACTATAGAAAACGAAATCGATCTCCAAATTCTTGCCATTCTTATCTACATAGCCATCGCCATTGGTATCCTTCCAGCCAGCTTCAGCCAACAGCTTTTTCGCATTTTCAGGATTGTAAGCATTGGGATCCTTCAATTGATCAAAGCCATAATCCAAGGAGGGTGGTACAGGAGCCTTGCCCGGAATAAAGGTATCCTTCAGCAATACCTTGTTGTAGGTAACACGGTCCAAGCATTGAATCAAAGCAGCACGTACCTTGGGATCATGCAGGGGCTTGCCCTCATTCATATTGATTTGGGCTAAAACTGTACGCAAGGAAGCGATTTCAGAAATATTATATTTAGCTTTATCCTTGAACAGCTGCAAATCGCCTGCAGCAATGTTAATAGCAAAGTCGATTTCACCCTTTTGCAAAGCCATAGCACGGGTGTTGGGGTCGTCAATGGTAGGAATTTCGGCATTTTTAAAGGGAACGGTGCCATTCCAATAGTTAGTATTTGCTACCATTACAGCTTTAGCCTTGCTGTATGTTTTTACAGCGTAGGGGCCAGTGCAGATGGGGCCTTGCTTTTTGATATCCCTATCCTTCACCTTGGTATCAATAATGATGAACAAGGGGTCAGCCAGCATACCCGGCAGGGACGGGGTCGGTTTTTTCGTTTTAATAATCAGGTTTTGTCCATCAGCCTTAATTTCGGCATATTGGAAGATGGATTGAGCACGATTGGACAGCTTAAAGGTTCTTTCCAGGGATTCCTTAGCAATCTCGGCAGTCAGCTTATCACCATTGGAGAATTTAACCTTATCGTTAATGTGGAAGGTCCAGGTCAGCTTATCATCGGAAATGGACCATTTATCAGCCAGCCAAGGGGTAGTATTCATTTTATTATCAAATTTTACCAAGCATTCACCCAGGCCATAGCGCATTACAACCCAGCTAAAGAAGTTATCCGCCGGGTCCAGATTATCAGCAAAGTTAGTAACGCCAAATTTTACCATATCATTGGTCACAGCAGCCTTTTTAGAGCCACCGCCACAGCCTGCTGCGGCCAGGGCCAACAAACCTACCATAGCTGCTGCTGCGGAAATCTTATACAATTTTTTCATAAA
>JBJDXC010000160.1:0-11754 GCA_051866475.1 Phascolarctobacterium sp. | reverse complement strand
CCAACAAACCTACCATAGCTGCTGCTGCGGAAATCTTATACAATTTTTTCATAAATACACACTCCATTCTTATCTTTACTCTAAAAAACTCTAAAATCGTTCAGAAGGTACCAGATATTTTCTAGTCCTCTACATCATTTCTGGGATCTAGCACATCGCGAAGGTTATCGCCCCAGAGGTTAAAGATTACCACCGTTACAAAAATTGCTAGGCCCGGAAATATCATAAGCCAGGGAGCAGTTTGTAGCTGCTGGCGACCCTCGTTCAGCATCAGGCCCCATTCAGGAGCAGGGGGCTGGCTGCCAAAGCCCAGGAAGGACAGGCCTGCCAATTCCATCATCAAGGCACCGATATCGGCGGCCGCAGTGATGACCATCATGGGCAGGATATTGGGCAGAATATGTACCCACAAAATGTGACTAGAAGTACCGCCATTGACAATAGCCGCCTCCACAAAGTCACGCCTTTTAATTTTCAAAACCAAGCTGCGAGCCAAGCGAGCATATTTGGTCCAGCTGACAATGGTCAACGCGAACACAGCATTTACTAGGCTACCGCCCATAATACCGGCCACAGCAATGGCCAAAATCATACCGGGGAAGGAAATCATCATATCGCTAAAGCGCATGATAATCATATCCACCTTGCCGCCAAAATATCCGGAAATAACGCCCATAGTAGTGCCAACGAGGAATACTGCAGCAACCAGAATCAAAACACCTGTTAAAGAAGCCCTCGCGCCATAGAGCACACGGCTAAAGCAATCACGCCCCAGCTTATCAGTACCAAAAAGATGACTCATGCTGGGCTCTAGAAAAGCATCCTTCATCTCTGCATGAGTGGGATCAAAGGGAGCAATTATCGGAGCGGACACAGCTACTAAAAGCAGCACCAGCACCAGAATACTGGTAATCATAAAGGCGCGGTTAGTTTTAAAACCATTTACTAAAGTTTCCATTACTTACCTCACCTTTCTTAGTCTCGGATCAAGATGATTGTAGGACAGGTCCACAAGCAAATTAATCACCATATACATCAATGCAATCCACACTACTACGCCCTGCACCAGCTGGAAGTCGCGGTAGGTAATGGCTTCAATAGCCAAACGGCCCAGGCCCGGCCATTGGAAAACCATCTCAATTACAGCTGCGCCGCCTAAAAGGTTACCCAAGGACAGGCCTAGCAGCGTAATCAATGGTAAAAGAGCATTGGGAAGAACTTCTTTCCATAGGATGTGGCTTTCACTCATACCACGGGCACGGGCGCCCACTACATAATCCTGATGCAGCTCCTCCAAAATGGCTGTGCGCACCTGGCGGGTATATTTAGAGGCCATGGCTATGGCCAGAGTGGAGGCTGGTAAAATCAAGGTATCCAAGGCTATTTCACCGCCGATAATAGGCAGCAAATCCAGCTTCAGGCCAAAAATCCACAGCAGCATTAAGCCCACCCAAAAGCCCGGCATGGACACACCCATAAAGGTAAAGCCACGCACGATATTGTCTACGATACCGCCACGCTTGACAGCAGAATAGATGCCCGCAGGCACGGATACAATCATCATCAAGAATAACGAAGCAAGGGACAGAATTATGGTACCGGGCAGGCACTCAAAAAGCTCCTCCACTACCGGCTTTTTCACCATGTAGGAAAAGCCCAAATTGCCCTGTAATGCTCTACCAAGCCAATCCAGGTACTGGAAGAAAAAGGGCTTGTCCAGTCCTAGCTCGGCACGCAGAGCATCAATTTCTGCCTGGCTTACCATAATGTCCTCATTGCCTGCAATCATTTGGCGAACAACATCGCCCGGCGCCAGCATTACCAGCGCAAAGGTAATAAAGCTGATACCTAAAAGCACGAGAACTATCTGACCCAAGCGAGCCAGAATTTGTTTGTTGGTCAAAACACATCATCTCCATACACAAAAATAGCCCTTTTCCGCACAGTGGCAGAAAAAGGCTACATAACGTGCACTATTATGTAATATATTCCTGTCGCAAGCGGAAATATATTATATTGAGGCTGCGATCTGACTTAGGCGTTATCTAGATAGCCTTCACAGTGGCTTGACCGTAAGGGATTTTCACCCTATTCCCTAATTTAACTCTACAAAGAGAGCACCTCAATATATTTGTTCAGCTTATATTAGGCATTAGTTAAATCTAATAAGAATACCATAATCTAAGCTTTGTTTCTATAATAGCACTTATTCTCAATAAAATCAATAGGGCAATATTAAATTTTGTCTAATTTGTGAAAAGCTTTCTTAAGAGAGGCATATAGCAAGAGAGAACTAGTGACTGTGTAAGCATGAAAAGCAGCAGTGCCAGCCACAGCCCCGCATTGCCCCAGTGGGGCACAAAAAAGTGCTGGGCCACATAAAAGACGCCTAGAGCGATAAGCATCATATTGCGTACGGGAGCGGTGCGGGTAGCGCCGCAAAAGACGCCGTAAAGCACCATGCCCACCCCAGCGCACACCGGATAAAAGAGCACATATACATCGTAAGCCTTGGCGGTGGCAATAACATTATCAATACCGGTGAAAAGGCGGATGCAAAAATCGCTGCCCAAATAATAGCTGCCCATGAGTAATAAGGCTAGGGCTCCCAGCCATTTATAGGTTGTGGTTATGGTTTCCTCAAAAAGCTGCTTGTCCCTGCCGCCCACGGCCCGACCGCTGAAGATGGCCGCCCCATTGGCCATGCCGTCGATGAGATAGCTCATGATATCCTTCAGCTGCAGCAGCACCGCATTGGCTGCCAGCACCACCGTGCCCAAGGAAGCGCCCACGGCAGCAATAATATTATTCACCGTGAGCAGGCAGGCCGTGCGAATCATGAGATTGGCATTCACCTGCAGCATGCCGATGAACTGGCGCCAGTCCAAAAGCTCGCCCCAGGGCAGCTTGCCATAGTCAAAATCACCGTAGAGATAAATTAAATACGCCCCTAAGACGCCACCATAAATCTGGCTGAGCAGGGTGGCGATGGCTACGCCCGTAATATCCATATGCAGGGTGAAGACAAAAAAGATGCTCAGGGCCATATTGAGCACGTTCATAGACACCTGCATAAAGACGCTGGCCCGCACCCTGGTCTGCCCCATAAGCCAGCCCAGTGCCACGTAATTTAAAAGCACCATGGGTGCACCCCAGATGAGGATGTAATAATAAGCACGACAGAGAGCGTTCACGTCACTGGCCGCACCGATCATGCCCAGATAGCAGTCCACAATGGGCTTTTGCAGCACAATGCAGGCCAGGCTCACGATGATGGCCAGCACCAGGGGCTTAAAAAAGGCCAGCATGCTGAGCCGCCTGTCCATAGCTCCGTGAGCCTGGGCCGCATAACCAGTGGTGCTTACGCGCAGAAAGCCGAAAAGCCAATAAAGATTATTGAACAAAATCGCTCCCAGGGACACTGCCGCAATATATTTAGGGTCCGGCAGCTGGCCCATAACTGCTGTATTTACTGCGCCCATCAGGGGTTGGGTCATAGTAGAAAGCATAAAAGGGATGGTCAGTCCCAGAAACTCTTTATCTGTAAGCTTCACAGCCTGTGCATCCATAGTCATAATTTATCCATACCTCACTCTTAATCGGATTAATTTTTATTTATAAAAAGACTCTTGTACGAAAAGATTAACACATGTTATAATATTGGTCAAGAGTTAAAATCAACAAGTTAAGTTAGATTAGGAGTGAAGATAATGAGCGATACCTTTAAAATATGCGGTCTGACCGTAGAGCGCGGCCACAAGCTGCGCACCTTCTTGCCCGTGCCCGACACCAGCGTGAAAATCCCCCTGACCATTATTAATGGCTGCGAGGACGGCCCCACGTTGCTCATTACTGCCGGTATCCACGGCGGTGAATACCCCGGCATCGCCGCTGCTATGGAGCTGGGAAGGGATATTGAGCCCAGTGATGTAAGAGGCATTTTAATCATGATGCATCCGGTGAATATTCAGGGCTTTTGGGCTCGCCGGGAGATGATCGTGCCGGAGGATGGCAAGAATTTAAACCGCGTCTTCCCCGGCGACCCCTTGGGCACTCTGGCCGACAAGACTGCTTATTTAATCAGCAGTAACTTTTTCCCGGTGGCCGATTTTTATGTGGATATGCACAGCGGCGATATTCATGAAAGTCTGCACCCCTATGTGTACTACCCCGGCCAGCCCACCCCTGAGGTGGAGCGCAAGTCCCGTGCGGTAGCACGGGTGCTGGATATGGAATACATGGTGCGCTCTTTGGCCACCGGCGGCGCTTATAATTACGCCGCCAGCACAGGCCTGCCCTCCATTCTCATCGAGAGAGGCGGCGCGGGATTGTGCCTGCACGAGGATATCGAGGCCTACAAGGACGATGTGCGCAATATTTTGCGCAAGCTGAAGATGTTCTCCCTGCCGGTGAAGCCACGCCATCACTCTCCCCGCGATGTGGAGAACCTGATTTATCTGGAGGCACTGGAGACGGGCTGCTGGCTGCACCACATCCACAGCGGTGATTTTGTGGAGGAGGGGCAGGTTTTGGGTCGCATTACCGACGTATTTGGCAATACCCTGACCACCTACTACGCTGAGCAGACCGGCGTTATCCTCTATGTATGCCCCGCTCTCGCTTCTCCCAAGGGCACCATTCTCGTGGCCTACGGCACTATCAAGGAGCTGGAGGAGGATTTTTAAAACTATTTGCATATACAAAAAAGCTCCGCAGATGCTGCATTCTAAGCCTCTGCGGAGCCTTTGTTTTTCCTCAATGCTGCTCTGTCCCCGAAGCAACGGTCTGGGAAAAACTGTTTAGTATCTAAAGTGTAAAAAAGCTAAGATTTGTCTATCAAAAAATTTACAAGGAGGGATTAATTTATCGGCTTATCTAAAAGCCACAGACCACAAAAAATTTATATCAAGCTACAGCGCTGGCTGCAGCGGGAAAGAAGGGCCATACCATGGGTATAACCACAATGGATACCACCAGGCATACTGCCACCAGGCCGGTGCCACACTTTACATAATCCATGAATTTGTACTTGCCAGGCCCCAGCACCAGCGTGTTAGGCGGAGTACCAACAGGAGAAGCAAAGGCGCAGCTGGAAGCAATCAAAATTGCCATTAACACAGCCTTAGGAGAGGCGCCCATTTGGGTGGACAAAGCGATGCCTACCGGACACAGCAGGGCTTTGGAGGCGGTGTTGGACATGAATTGGGTCAATACCACAGCCAAGCAGAACAGTACAGCTGTTACCAAATACGGAGACGGATTGCCTCCCATCATCTGTACAGTTGCCTCGGCAATCAATTTGCCGGCACCACTGGAATTCATGGCATTGGCTACGGGAATCATGCCTGCGAACAGGAAGATGGTAATCCAGTCGATGGAGTTATAGGCCTGCTTTTCGGTGATGCAGCCTGTCAAAACACACAGTACTGCTCCCACAACAGCGGCCAGCTCCAAGGGCACCAGGCTAGTTGCCATACACAAGATAACACCTGTCATAATCACGCCGCAAATGAGCTGCTTTCTGGGGCTATTAGAGGTAGCTTCAATTTCCTGCTCCACTAGAGCCTCGCTGCCCAATTCATTTGCTTCTTCAGGTAAGAAATATTTACCTACAAACATCATGTAAATAATGCCTGCGATGGTAATAGGAATGCCGATATAGGCATATTCAAAGAAGCCAAACTGCAAATCCTCCATACCTGCTGCCTTCAAGGCCACATTAGCTAAAATATTGGGAGGAGTACCGATCAGGGTGATGGTGCCGCCTAAGCCTGCGGCAAAGGCCAAGGGCATCAGCTCACGGGATTTGGAAATATTGGCATTGGCACAAATACCCAGCACTACAGGAATTAAGCAGGCGGTGGTGCCTGTATTGGAGAGGAAGGCAGACATCACGGCGGCGATGATCATAATGCCGAACATGAGACTGTTTTCACCCTTACCAAAAAGCTTTACCACAGTACCACCAATTCTTTGGGCCAGACCTGTGTAAAACATGGCTGCACCTACTACAAACATACCACCGAACAATACTACGGTGGAATCTGCCAGTCCCAGGAAGATTTGGTTTTCCGGAACCAGACCTAAAGCACTACAAGCTACTGCAGCCAATACAGCCGTCATTGCCAGAGGAATCATCTCTGTTACAAAGAGCAGAGCTACTACAGCTAGCAGCAGCAAGCATTTTATTGCTGGACTCATAATATACCTCCATTCTCATTTTTCTTTTCTAATTATATGCACATAACTAAATGCATTTGCAAAGAGCTTGCTATCCTTGCCATTGTAAGGAAAGACGCGGCTTTCCCGCTTTCTATTCTCAATAGCTCGGTAGTAAAACTTTTTGTCCACTTGTTTGAGGTACTCTCGGATTTTACAATCTTCTTGTTCGTCCACATTGATGGACATATGCATTATTGCTTCCACTTGACTCAGCTCCTTTCCTTTATTTTTGAGAGTGCCCTGAACTGATTTTGATTATACAACATATTCCCAAATAAGAAAAATATCTGATTGGCATGAAAGATATATCATTTTTATTATAGCTTTGAAGCCGCTTTTTTACTCTCGAACAAAAGGCCAACCTCTGCAGTAGCTTCATCTCATCATAGATAAAAGCTTCTACAGAGGCTGGTCTTCACACAATATTCCAATCAATCATTCAGAGGAGAACCGTTTTAATATACTTCCAATAAAAATCTCTTTCTATCAGCCTCATCCATCTATCAAAAAAGCTCAAGGCTGCCATAAGCTCATCTCCTATTTAATGCTGCCACAGAGGCATCGGAAAGCTTGGCCCCATTAATGAATTTCACATAGAGGCGTGTATTTTGTTTCCTTTTGGTATACAAAGTGGCTTGATCCTGACGCTTATTGTAAAAATAGCCCATTACGCCATCTTTCTTTTCAGACATTTGTTTTTCTACCATGGTTATTCACTCCTTTGCTAATGCTGTACCCATAATTTACTACAAGGTCTACAACCTTTGTTGCTAACATTATACTGCAAAGCTGCTCAGAAGAAAAATATCCGATTGGCATGAAAATTATGCTCGGACGTTATATGCATGATGCATATCATTTCATTTATAGAAAATATTCTGCAGCCTCTTGCTTTCATGCTCAAGCTATGCTAGACTAAAAAAGTATATTGATAATTTATATCATTAGTTAATTATACCTATTAGGAGGCAAAACATGGATCTAGATATTTATCGCAATTTCCTGGCAATTGTGGAAGCAGGTAGCTTTACCGGTGCTGCCGATTTTGTGCACATTGCACAACCTGCCCTAAGCAAGCAGCTGCGTAATTTAGAAAATTTTTTTGGCACCAAGCTGATTATTACCCAGCGTGGCAGCCGCCAAATTCTCTTGACCGAGGCAGGACGCGCCGTTTACCAAAAGGCCAAATACATGTGCTCCCTAGAGGACCTAGCGAAAAGCGAAATTGAAAACATCGTAGGCGGTGTAATCGGTACCCTGCGCTTTAGCATTGCCAATTCCCGCTCCCATCTCTTTATCGAGTCCTCCCTCAAGGATTTTTGTCAGCTCTATCCCAATATTAGATGCGAGCTTTTTGAAGCCAGCATTGGCGAGCAAAGCCAGCAGTTGCTCAATGGGATCACGGAGCTGGGTATTTTAAGCGTGCCCATTACCCATCAGGATAGCTTTGAGGTACTGTTCCGGCGCAAGGAGGAGTTAGCAGCTGTGTTTCATAAGGATTCTGTGTTTTTGGAGCCGGGAGCCAAGGGTGTTTCCTTAAAGCAGCTGGATGCTGTACCGGTGAGCCTGTCTGCGGGCTCGTCCGAAATCTTTTTGAGAGCCTGTGAAGAGGCACATGTCACTCCCAGAGTTACCTGCATCAGCACTACCCGCAGCACGGCCTTGGAATGGACGCGAGTGAAGGCAGCCATTGCCATTGTGCCCGTGGAGCCTAAGGAAAGCCTAGGAGAAACCTTCGTCATCAAGCCCATCATGAATTTAGAAACGGATATCCATAAAACCGTAGTTAAGGTCAAGGATAGACCTTTATCCGTAGCAGCACAGCATTTTTTGCGCTTTTATGCTCGCACCAGAGGCAGCCAGCAGGTGTGCAATCTGGAGGAGCTACTTAAAAGAGAGGCCATTTAACCATAAAAAGAGCTCTGCTTCCTCGCTTAACAGCCTCAAGCTGCTAAGCCGGAAACAGAGCTTTTGCTTTTCTGTGATAGTTATGCTAAACAGTCTTAGAAGGTAAAGGTCAAATCAGCCCACAGACGCTTGTCATCCTCTTTGCTGTTCAGCTTGTTTTCGGTGTCGTAGTAAACTACGGTGCCCACCATGTTTTTGGCAAAGGTATAGGTGGCGCCAATGCCATAGCCCTTGAAGCCGTTATTGTCAAAGGTATTGGCATCGGTGGTGTGTGCTACATAGGTTTGGCCGCCTTGGTTATAGTAGGTGGCAAACAGGCCCCAGCTGCCCACCTCGTCGGCCTCGGCACCCTTGTAGGACAGAGTTACCACTACGCCGTCATCATCTGCCTTGCCAAAATTATTTTCGTAGCGGTCGTTGCCGTCGCCCTTCAAATACATGGCAGCCAGATTCACATCGCCTACGGTGTAATCAGCACCCAAATACCACAGCTTGTTCTCCACGCCCGTGCCCACGGCATCACTGTTTTCGAACATATCCTTGTATTTGAAATAGCCCACTTTAGCGTTGACGCTGCCCAGCTCAGCACTTACCTCTGCGCCCACATAGCTGCCGTAGGTACTTTCGATGGTTTCACCTGCTAAGGTTTCTGCTTCACCATCGGTAGCCTTACCGGCAAAGCCGGTGATTTTTACTTTATCGCCATAGGCTAGCTCCACGCCATCGGCTTCGGCATCGTAGATGTTGCCATCGGCAAAGAAGGCATCATAGCGACCGGCCTTGACTGCTACGCCGCCCAGCTTGCCCTCTACAAAGGCGCGCTTGAATTTAGTTTCCTCGTCGCCGGTATTATTTTTGAAGTCTTGGATGTTTTGCAGCATGCCGGTGTAGGACCAATCATCGTTGATTTGGCCGTTGACAAAGATGCGGGAGCGCAGCTGGTGCTCAAATTCGTAGTCGGTGCTCATGTAGTGATAGCGTACCTCACCACTTACCTTCACGTTGTCGGCCTTCTTCTCCAGCTTGGCTACACGCACACCCAGATTGTCCAGCTCGTCGGCAAATTCTGCGGCCAGTTTATCCACGTTGGCGCCCTTGGCCATGGCCTTGGCGGTGATTTGGGCCATTTCATAGCGGGTCATAAGCTTGTCGCCGCCAAAGGTGCTGTCGCCGTAGCCATCGATTACGCCTGCTGCTGCTAATTTGGAGATGCTGTCATAAGCCCAATGGCCGGCGGGTACGTCGCTGAAGGGGTTGGCAGCGAAGGCAGAGGCGGTCACGCCCAGGGCCATAGCCATGGCTAATACGAGAGATTTTTTCATCATGTTTCCTCCTTTGAATAGAAATACAGTTAGTCAATTGGTGAAAAGCCATCTAACCTTGCTTATTAGCGGGCATACCTTTACCTATTGGAGATCAACTCAGGTTGCAATTACCCTTACTTGTCGCTGATATGCTTGCATTTCATTAGGTATGTTCTTGCTAATTAATATTATTAGTTAGCTTAAGCTTTCCATTTGCTATTATAGCATTATGTCAGGTAATTAGCAAGGGCTAACTTAAGAAAATCATAACGAAAAAAGCATAAGCTGTCGCAGGAGGAACAATTGCTTCAGATTGATCATAAAATATTATAAACAAAAACACCCCAGCGCAGCGAAAGCGATGTGATCACTCTCAATCTCATCCTCGCCGCACTGGGGTGCTGATTATTATTTCTTATTTGCTCTTAGCGACGCAGTCATAATACGCCTGTCGTTCCTCTGGAGTACAATCTAAATCATCCATAGCTTCCTCACAGGTCATGTGCTTAAGCTGCATTTTTCTCTCAACCATGGAAACAATCTGATTTGCTTTGCCTTGCACTTCACCCTTAGCTTGACCCTCTGCAAGTCCTTTTGCTTCGCCTTCCACAAAGCCTTCCCGCTTCGCGTCCTTAATTCTAGTTGCCAGTACCATGTAATCCCTCCTCGCTATAGGGTCGTTCTTTACAGCCACGATTTGACGGGCCACATCCTCTGTAAACTCGTCTATGGGCTCAATGGTCATTACACATGTGTAACAAGAAATTGCTCCATTGCTTTCTCTACAAGACCATTTAGAGAAATATTATTTTCAATGGCATACACTGCTGCCTTTTTATGCAAATCCGCAGACACTCGCACATTGAAGCTCCCCTTATATGCTCTTTCAGGCTCCACACCATTATCAACACAATATGCCAAATACTCATCCACCGCTCCATGAAAATCCCTTAGTAATTCGTCGGCATTAGTCCCCTCATATGACAATAGGGTCCTAATCCCCAATACTTTCCCGAAAAACACCTTATCCTCTGCAGAAAATTCCACACTGCCTGTATAGCCTCTATACTCCATAGTATTCTTCATATGAGTCCCTCCTGCTTTAACACCTCAATAACTTGCTTTACTTGGTAATCTAATAATTCTTTCCTATCACTAATTTTTCTTTTTGCCCCATTATTCTTTCCTCCTCTAATTATACCACTAATGTTTATAATTGCAACTATTTTTAGTTGCAATTAATTCACCCCCATAACAACAGCACCCCAGTACAGCGAAAAACGTGCTTACAAGTAATCTCATCCTCGCCGCACTGGGGTGCTATTCTTTTCTACACCAAATCGCTAACCAAGTATGTGCATTACACAGCTACAAATATAGTATAATTTTATTACTAACGAAACGTTACCGAAAAGAATGTTCGCTATATCTAATTGCTCTTTTGAAGTATGATTCAAGCAAATTATTGAAGCTTCTTCGTAGACATGTAATACTCCGGCCTACTTTTACATTTCCCTTAAGATGTCTTTCGCATTAAGCACTCAAGGAAAAAAATTGTGCTAGGCTCTCAGCTTCGATTTTACGCTCTGCGTCGTGCAATCCTACCCTGACATGCGCAAGCGCATCTAGTGCGACAAAAGGGGCCTCTCTAACTATAAACGAAAGAAGAAGTCCTCTGTAACCCTGTCAAGTGTTTCAGACAGTGAAAAGCCTAAAATAAATCCCGGAATTGCGAAGATAATTACCGACACTCCCAGAATTATATATGATATATATCCATCTAAATCGTAAGGGCCCCAGATAACCCAAGTAAGTACAGTCAATAGGCAAACACTAAAGAATACCATTAACGACATTCCTAATAGTCCACATAACAAGTGAGATAAAAAGCTTAGGACACGCACAATTCGCATGAAATCACCCCCAACCCTACCTGCCTTACATATATCAGTATACATCATGGATGCGTCAAAATCTGTCCATCTTCCTCACCCAGCGCCCTCTGAGAGAAAAAAAATTTAGAGATTTTTAGAAAACAAACGCGCCCCAAGTGTATTGTACACCGGAGCGCTTTTATTATGTCCGCAACAAACGCGACATTGAATTCAGTTTTAGTTATTGTACTAGGACTCCACTACCTCAAGCCCATGCTGTTTAGCCAAAGACCTGATATCAACTTCAGTCAGTTTGGAGTACTTTATGATTTCAATCAAGGGCTTCTTATCCCTGAGCATTTCTAGTGCTGTATCTACATGTCCCTCTGCGAGGCCAGCAGCATGTCCCTCTGCATGTCCCTTAGCTTCGCCAGCTTCAAAAGCAA
>JBJDXC010000159.1:0-8679 GCA_051866475.1 Phascolarctobacterium sp. | reverse complement strand
GTTGCCGGCTGCGGCGGCGAAAAAAAGGAAGCTGCTAAAGCTCCTGCCAAAATCGTCAAAATTAACTTCCCCACCGCCGGTGCCTCCGGCGCCCTCTACGCTGTTGGCGCAGCCATCACCAACAACTGGACCAAAAACGTACCTGGCGTACAAGCTGCTAGCCAAGCATCCGCAGGCGGCATTGCCAACCTGAACATGGTTTCCAACAACGAGGCTCAGGTTTCCATCGCCATTAGCTCCAACGTACTGCAATGCTTGCAGGGCACCGATAGCTTCAAGGGCCATGCCTACAAGGATTTGAAGGTTATCGGCGGCCTCTACATGAACCCCAACCAAGTAGTTGTAACCAAAAAGTCCGGTATCAACACCTTGGCTGATGTAAAGGGCAAGCATTTTGCTGTTGCTGCTGCCGGCTCCTCCGTTTACAACGAATGCCTGAACCACTTCACCACCGTAGGTATGAAATTCCCTCAAGATATCAAGACCGAATTGATCGCCTTTGGCCCCGCTGCTGATATGCTGCAAAACGGCACTCTGGACGGCGCTTGGATTATGTCCGGTGCTCCCGCTGCTGCTGTTTCCCAAGCTTTAACCGCTGGCTGCAAATTGGTTGACATCGATGACAAAACCTTGGATGCTCTCAAGGCTAAATATCCCTGGTATGCAAAATATACCATTCCTGCTAAGACCTATCCGAACCAAGACAAGGATGTACAAACCTCCGCTATTAAAATGGTTATGTTCTGCCGTCATGACCTGAGCGAGGACACCGTTTACAAGCTGACCAAATCCTTCTGGGAGCATATCGACGAGCTGGGCAAGGCCCAAAAGAACCTGAAGGGCTTGAAGCCTGCTGACGCAGTTAAGGATATTGCTAACCTGCCCCTGCATCCGGGCGCTGCCAAATACTACAAGGAAATTGGCGTAATTAAATAATACTTTTGCTATAGAAAAGTTCCCCGCGGAAAACGCGAGGAGAAACAAAAGTTCGCAAAAACTCAACAAAACCCTGACCGGTGCTGCCGGTCAGGGTTCTTGCTTTCTTTAGCTGCAAGAAGTTTTTGGGCTACGCTTATAGGAATTAGCCTGCTTTCATAGACAAGGATTGTGGATTATGCTAAAATAATATGATAAGAATGGTGTTTTATACCCTTCTGAAAGCTTTAAGTAGTTTTAGTTAGTGTTTTAGTATTCTAGTATGTTTTAATCAAGAGCAGAAGCATTGCTAGCAATCATTTTGCTGGAGAGTAGGAGGCAAGTAGAGTGTTAGCTGATAATTTAAAGCTGGTGCAGCAAAAAATCCAGGCTGCGCTGGCCAAGCGCAAGGAGCCCAAGCTAACGGGTAACAGTGTTACCCTCGTGGCTGTAACCAAAAATCATCCCCCTGAGGTCATTACAGAAAGTCTGGCCCTGGGCGTGCAAAACATTGGTGAAAATAGAGTGCAGGAGGCCAAGCATAAGCAGGAGGCTATCGGTAAGCAGGGCTATTGGCATTTGATCGGTCATTTGCAGACCAATAAGGCCCGTCAGGCAGTGGCTCATTTTGATCTAATCGAATCCGTGGATAGCGAGCATCTTTTGGCCGCAGTGGATAAAGAGGCTGCTCGCATCGGCAAGGTGCAGGATATTTTGCTGCAGCTCAATATTGCCCATGAGGAGCAAAAGTCCGGCCTAGACAGGGAAGAATACTTAGCGCTATTGCCCAAGCTGGGCGATTATAAAAATGTGCGCCTGCGGGGCCTGATGGTTATTGCCCAAAAATGTGAGGATGTGGAGGAAACCCGTCCTGTTTTTACCGCTGGCTATCGCGCTTTTGTGCGCCTCAAGGAGCAGCATCCGGAAATAGAGGTGCTGTCCATGGGTATGAGCAGCGATTATATGATTGCTATTGAAGAGGGTGCCAACGTAGTGCGTGTGGGTACGGCTCTTTTTGGTCAACGTGACTATAGTTATAAATTCTAATTTTTTGCAAAGCTGGTGAATATATGAAATTAATCGACAAAATTATGGATACCCTGAGCCTTTACGACGAAGAGGACGATGTGCTGGACGAGGAGCTTGAGGTAAAGAAGCCCTTGCCCAAGGAGGAAGCACCGGCTAAGCCGGAGCGCGCTTCCTTATTCCGCAAGAAGGAGCTTACACCTGCGCCGAAGGCGCAAGCAGCCCCCGCGCCCGCCAAGCAGGAGCCCGTTGCTCCCGTGGCCAAGGAAAAGAAATCCTTCCTGAGCTTTAAGAGCTCCAAGAGCGAGCCTAAAAAAGAAGAAGCCGGCAAGATGGGCAGTCGCACCATCAATCTGCCTGTGGCTAATAAAATGATTAATGTTATCGTGTTAGAGCCCGTAAGCTTTGATGATTCTCCCAAGATTGCCGACTATCTGCGCAATAGCGAGCCCGTAGTAGTCAACTTCAAGGGCACCGATAACGTGCTGGCTAAGCGTATGACGGACTTTATCAGCGGCACCATTTATGCCCTGGGCGGTAGCATGAAGAAGCTGGGCCGTGATATTTTGATTTGCGCTCCGAAAAATGTAGATATAGATGCGGGCGAAGAGATGTATGATGAAAGAGGGGAACAGCCTTGGAAAAAGTAAAGGGCTTACAGGCGCAGAAAATCGCCTTTATTGGCGGCGGCGCCATGGCCGAGGCCATTATTAAGGGTATTTTAGGCGGTGGCTTAATGGCTGCCAGCGATATTTATGTGGGCAACCGCACCCAAAAGCGCTGCGATTATTTAAAGGCAGCCTATGGGGTGCAGGCTATGACCGATAATAAGGCGGCTGTGGCCGAGGCTGATTTGGTAATTTTCGCCGTGAAGCCCCAGGTGGCGCCGGTGGCGCTCACGACCGAGCTCATGGCTTGCGTAAAGCCCAGTGCCTGGGTGCTGTCCATTATGGGCAGCGTCAGCATCGCGCAGCTGCACGCTTATGCGCCGGGTCTTCCCGTAGTGCGCACCATGCCCAACACTCCCTTGGCTGTGGGCGCAGGCATGACGGCTATTTGCTGTGATGAGGCTGTAACCGAGGCTATGCGCGCTGACGCAGCGGCGATTTTTAGCAGCTGCGGCCAGATTGAATTTGTGGACGAAAAGGCCATCGAGGCCATCACCGCCATCAGCGGCTGTGGCCCCGGCTATTGTTTTGTGATTATCGACGCTCTGGCGGACGCAGGCGTGCGGGCAGGCCTGCCCCGCGCACTGGCTATCAAGCTGGCCGCCCAGACCATGGCGGGCAGCGGCAAGCTGTGCGTGGAGAGCGGCCTGCATCCGGCCCAGCTGCGGGACCAGGTCACCAGCCCCGGCGGCACCACCATCGCCGGCATCCACGCCCTGGAAAACCACGGCGTGCGCGGCGCCTTTTATGACGCCGTCATGGCTGTACTGGCCCGCAGCCAGGAGCTGCAGAGCAAATAGGAAGTACATATGGCAGATAGAGAGAAGATTTTACGCTATTTTAAGGCCAGCGGCGACGAGCAGCTGGCAGCTAAGCTATTAGATTTGGCCGAGGGTGCCAACAAAAGCCGCAAATTCCGCGTCAGTGAATTTCTGGACCCCCACGCCTACAATGTGGCAGAAATCGTGGCCGCGAATTTTGACAATGTCAAAATTGAAGCGGACGGCGGCTTTGCCAACGCGGAGCGGGTGAAGGTGGCCTTTGTGGCCGAGGATTTTTACGGCCAGCCTGATTTTGGCATGAGCTACTTTTTGGCGGCTTGGGACAAGCGCTATTATGATTTGTCCCATCGGGATATTTTAGGTGCCTTCATGGGCACCGGCTGTAAGCGCGAAGCGCTTGGGGATATAGTTTTTGTGCCCGAAGGGGCACAATTCGTGGTCGAGAAAGCCTTGGTCAACTACCTCAGTGGCAATTTGACGCAAATTGGCGCGGCTCCGGTGACGCTTACGGAAATCCCCCGTGAGGAGCTGCTGCAGAAGGAAGAAAAGGTGAAGGTTATCAGCGCCACGGTAGCGGATTTACGTTTGGACGCAGTGGCGGCCGCAGGCTACGGCGTGAGCCGGAGCCGTATGGCCGAGGAAATCAAGAGCCTGAATGTGAAGGTGAATTGGCAGGAGGCCAAAAAGGCGGCCCAGCCGGTGAAGGAGGGCGACGTGCTGTCCTTTAGAGGGCGTGGGCGGGTAGAGGTGGCCGAAATTCGCGGTACGACAAAAAAGGGACGCATCAGCCTTACGCTGAAGCGTTATATTTAAGAAGAGGGAGGACACAAGATGCTAACTCCTGAGGATTTAAAAAAGAAAACATTTTCCAAGGGCTTCCGTGGCTACGAAACCGCTGAGGTGGACAAGTTTATGCAGGAGCTGATTAAGGAATATAATTATCTATATTTGGACAATCTGCAGCAGAAGGAAACCATTGAAAGAGTGAGCTCCAAGCTGGAATATTATCAGCAAATGGAGGCAACTATGCAAAGCACGCTGACCGTGGCCCAGGAAACTGCGGACGAGGTGAAGGCAGCTAGCGAGAAAAAGGCAGCTTTGCTAGAGCAGGAGACCACGGTGAAATGCGAGCAGCAGCTGGCCGAGGCCAAGGCAGCAGCGAAAAAGCTGCACGAGGAAACCATGGCCCATGCGGAGGATTTGTATAATCAAACCAAGGCGAAAACCGATAATATGCTGCAGGCCACCATGGCCGAGTGCAACAAGCTGCGGGACGAGGCCAAGGCTTATGCGGACGAGCTGCGCCGTGCTGCCCAGCTGGAAACGGATAAGCTGCGTGTAACCACCGAGGATTTGTGCAAAAAGCGGGGCAATACGGCGGCAGCCGAGGCCAATAAGCTTTTGGACGATGCCCGCAGCGAGGCCGGTAAGATGATGCTGGAGGCCAATACCAAGTATCGCCAAATCGTGGGCGACGCTGAGGAAAAGAGCCGCAAGATTATTTTTGATGCGGAGTCCCGTGCCTCCGTAGCTCAACAGAGCTACGAAAACCAAGTGAAGAAGTCCCTGCTGCACTGTAAGAACATGCAGCATTTGCTGGAAACACAGCTGGAGCTGGTGAAGAATTTCACCAAGCAAGCGGAAGAATAAGGCGGTGGGATGCATGATTATCCTAGTGCGACATGGGGAAGCGACCCACCATACCCAGCATCTGACCGGGGGCTGGACCGACTCTGAGCTGACGGACAAGGGCAGAGCCCAGCTGCAGGCAGCAGCGGCCATGCTGGCCAAGGATTTTGCAGGCCGCAAGGACAAGCTGCGCATTCTGGCCAGCGATTTAAAGCGGGCTGCCGAGTCAGCCCGGATTTTGGCCAGCGCCCTTAAAATGGAGGATGCTATTGAGTATTGCCCCTTTTTGCGGGAGAAAAATAATGGCATTGCCGCCGGTATGACCGAGGAGGAGGCCAAGAAAATTTTTCGTAAGCCCGCCACGGAGCAGGAGCTGCACCACCGCAATTACCCCGGCGGCGAAACCCGTACGGAGTTTTATGAGCGCAATGTGCAGGGCCTGTGGAGCTGTGCCGATGTAGAAAAAGAGAATCTCTTGATTGTGGCTCATAAGGGCACCCTGCAGAATATTATTTTCAAATGGCTGGGTATGGACATGCCCAAGGTTGTGGAATGCAATTATTCTGTGGATATTGCCCCAGCCAGCGTCACGGTACTGGGCATCAATAAATGGCACGAGCATACTATTTTCCGCCTCAATGATGTGAGCCATTTAAACCAAGGTCAGGGCTTTGGTGTTTTTGGCTTTAAATATGAGAAAAAATAGTCTGGCACAATATTTTTTGCCTAGACTTAGTTAGGTGCTGCTAAAAATTAGCTGGATGAGTTGACTTTTGCCAGTACCTAATATATAATTAGATGAGTTTTTTAATAACGTAACATGATGAACAAGACAGTAGCTTGTGGCGTGGCTATAGCGAGTCGGGGATGGTGGGAGCCCGGCCGGGAGCAAAGCAGGTGAAAATCACTTGGGAGTGGATGTGGCGAAGCTAGTAGCTGCATACGGGAGCGCCCGATAAAGCGCATACGAGTGGCAGAGCTGCATGTTGTAGAGCTTTGTCATGAGGGTGGTACCACGGAGTATTGTATGAGTTTAAGCTTCGTCCCTTACGGGATGAGGCTTTTTTATTTGTCCGTGGCCCTTGCTCGCTGTTTTTCTTTTCTATAATATACATTTTAAAGGTTATTTTTGGAGGTTATGAGTAATGGATTATGGTAAGACACTGAATCTGCCTGAAACAGAATTCCCCATGCGCGCCGGCTTACCCCAACGCGAGCCCGATTTCTTGAAATTCTGGCAGGAAAACGATATTTATAACAAGAAGCAAGCCCTGCACGCAGGTCATCCCAAGTTTGTGCTGCACGATGGCCCTCCCTATGCCAACGGCAAAATTCACATGGGCACAGCTCTGAACAAGATTTTGAAGGACATCATCGTTAAATATAAATATGCCCAAGGCTTTGACACTCCCTACGTTCCCGGCTGGGACACCCACGGTATGCCCATCGAGCATGCCTGCATCAAGGAGCTGGGCCTGAACCGCAACGAGCTGGATATCCTGACCCTGCGCGGCAAATGCCATGATTTCGCCCTGAACTGGATTGATATCCAACGCGAGGACTTCAAGCGTCTGGGCGTTCTGGGCGATTGGAATAACCCCTATGTAACCTTGCACCACAGCTTTGAAGCTGAGCAAATCCGCGTTTTCGGCTCCATGGCTAACAAGGGCTATATCTATAAGGGCAAAAAGACCGTTTACTGGTGCCCCCATTGCGAAACTGCTCTGGCTGAAGCAGAAATCGAATACGGCGAGCAAAAGACTCCCACCATTTTCGTAAAAATGCCCCTGGTGAAGGACAATGGCAAGACCCCTGAGGCTGCTAAGGGCATGAAGGCTTATATGGTAATTTGGACCACCACCCCCTGGACCATTCCTGCTAATGTGGCTGTAGCTCTGAACCCGGATCTGGAATATGCTTGGGTTGAGTGCGAGGGCGAAGTGCTCTTCATGGCCAAGGATTTGCTGGAGGAGGTTGGCAAGAAATGCCACAAGGATTTGAGCAATATCCTGGGTACCACCATGGGTCGCGAGATGGAATATGCTGAATGCGAGCATCCCTTCCCCGAATATAACCATCGTCAATCCCTGGTAGTTATGGCTGATTATGTAACCCTGGAAGCTGGTACCGGCTGCGTACACACCGCTCCTGGTCATGGTGACGTGGACTTTGAGACCGGCTTAAAATATAAGCTGCCCATCCTGTGCCCCGTTGACGAGCAGGGCAAGCTGACCGCTGAGGCTGGCGAACAATTCAAAGGTATGTTTGTTTTTGATGCCAATATCCCCGTATTGAAATATTTGGCAGAGCTGAATTGCCTCCTGGGCAAGGAAAACATTAAGCACCAATACGCACACTGCTGGCGCTGCAAGAACCCCATCATCTTCCGTGCTACCTCCCAATGGTTTGCTTCTGTGGATGGCTTCCGCGACGATGCCTTGAAGGCTATTGCCAACGACGTAAAATGGATTCCCTCCTGGGGCGAGCAACGCATTCACAACATGGTTAGCGACCGTCACGACTGGTGCATCAGCCGTCAGCGTGTTTGGGGCGTGCCCATTCCTGTCTTCTATTGCGACAAGTGCGGCGAGCATCTGATTAACGAAGAGACCATCGACGCTGTAGCTAACTGGTTTGAAAAGGAAGGCAGTGATGCTTGGTGGGCTCATAGCGCTGAAGAGCTGCTGCCCGCTGGCACCAAATGCCCGAAATGCGGTCATGACCATTTCCACAAGGAAACCGATATCATGGACGTATGGTTCGACAGCGGCTCCTCCCATATGGCAGTAGCTGCTAAGCGTCCGGAGCTGGGCTGGCCCGTAGATATGTATCTGGAGGGCAGTGACCAACACCGCGGCTGGTTCCAATCCTCCCTGTTGACCTCCGTTGCCGTAACCGGCAAGGCTCCCTATAAATCCGTGCTGACTCACGGCTATGTAGTTGACGGCGAAGGCCGCAAGATGTCCAAATCCGTGGGCAATGTTATCATTCCCCAGGACGTTATCAAGCAATATGGCGCTGATATTATCCGCCTGTGGGCTGCTTCCTCCGATTATAAGGCCGATATCCGCATCTCCCCGAAAATCCTGAAGCAATTGGCTGAGGTATACCGCAAGATCCGTAACACCATCCGTTACATCCTGGGCAATACCAATGACTTTGACTATGCTAAGGACGCTGTTCCCTTCGCAGAAATGCTGGAGCTGGATAAATGGGCCCTGATGCATCTGCAGCTCTTGAAGAAGGAAGTTACCGCAGCTTATGAAAGCTATGATTTCCATGTGCTGTACCATGCAATCCATAACTTCTGCACTGTAGAAATGTCCAGCTACTATCTGGATATCATCAAGGATCGTCTCTATGCCTACAAGGCAGATAGCAAGGAACGCCGCAGCGCCCAAACCGCGATGTACGAGATCCTCATGGATTTAGTTGTTATGCTGACTCCGGTGCTGAGCTTCACCATGGAAGAGGTATGGCAGTTCATGAAGAAGCCTGCTAATGCGCCTGAATCCGTACAAATGCTGCCCTGGCCCGCAGTGAAGGAAGAATATATTGACGAGGCTTTGGAAACCAAGTGGGATAACTTCATTGGTATCCGCAGCGAAATCACCAAGGTGCTGGAGCTGGCTCGTCAAGCCAAGAAGATTGGTCACTCC
>JBJDXC010000158.1:0-41080 GCA_051866475.1 Phascolarctobacterium sp. | reverse complement strand
TTAAGGGCTTGTAGTCCTGCACGCCCTGGATATTATAGGGCGGATGGCTGATGCCATCAAAATCGCTGCCAAAGCCTAGATGATCGTCGTTACCCATCAGGTTCAGCATATGGTCAATATGCTTATAAACGCTTTCAATGCAGGCGTCGTGGTAGTCGTTCTCTAAAAATTGGCCTGCGAAGGTGATGCCGATAAGACCATCATTCTCGTTGATAGCCAGGATTTGCTTGTCGTCCAAGTTGCGAGGATGAGCGCACAGGGCTTTAGCATCGGAGTGGGTAGCGATGATGGGCTTGGAGCTGGCTTCTATAACATCCCAGAAGCCGGCAGGGGCGATGTGGGATACATCCACCAGCATACCTAAGCGGTTCATCTCAGCCACAACCTTGCGGCCGAAAACAGTTAAGCCACCGCCGCTACATTCCTCGTTGACACCGTCAGCAATATCGTTGCGGTTGCTCCAAACAAGGGTCATGGCTCGCACGCCCAGCTCGTACAGGCAGCGCAGGGCCTCTAGGCTGCCATCGATGGCACCACCCTCCTCGATGGCTAAAAGGGACGCGCATTGATGGTTCAGAACGTCGGCTGCGTCAGCTTTGGTGCGCACCTGCAGAATATCAATGCCCTGCTCTTTAAGCTTACGCATCTGCTGGAGATAGGTATCCAAAAGCAGCATGGTGTAGCGCAGACCACCGCCGTAGCGATACTCCGGCGTAGGCACAAACATAGCGTAAAATTGCAGCATACCGCCTAGCTCAAGTTGGCGCTTTACATCAATGTGTTGCTTGTTTTCGTAAAGGTCGATTTGTTTTTTGTATAATTCTGTAAGGGTATCGCAATGGCAATCGCAAATAAACATAGTTATAGCCTCCGTAGAGGTCGCCTATAAGGCATCATCTACTTCACAAAGGTTCCTAGACGTACCACTAGTACGCCGTCGTCACCTTTGCTCGTATCTAATACCTTCTAGACGACCTTTGTAGTTAATAGCATAATTATGCTATCTCTTATAAAAAGAGAGGCTCCTCTGCTAAGAGGAGCGCTCTCCAGTTGTTCATTAATAGCCGGTGTAGTAGAAGAAGAAGGTCATGCCGATGGTTACGGCCATAGCGCCCATCATGGGGATGAAGGTGCGTTTTACCAAATCAAAGCTGGAAACGCCGCCCATACCGGAGGATACAACGATAACCGCGGTAATGGGGGAGCAGCTACGCATGATGGAGGCTGCAAAGTGCATGGGCAGTAGCATCAGCACGGGGTGCAGGCCGGTGGCAGCGGCAACAGCCGGAGTCAGCGCCGCAAAGGCGAAGAAGGGAGCGTTGCCGGAGCCCATAACAATGGCGGAGCCACCAATAATAGCAACCATAACCAGCATCATAGCCATGGGACCAAAGCCCAAGCCTTGACTGCCGTCGATCATAGCCTTGATGGTGCCCATGGAAATCAGGCCCTTGGCAAAGGTTTGACCAGCTACAACTAGGGTGATTACGTTAGCCATTTGCAGACCTAGGCCATCGAAGAAGGTTTGGATATCGCCCAAAACCTTGTGGCCGTCGCGCCAACGAATGAATTCGCAGATCACGCCCACAAAAAGGCCGATGAACATGGCCATAACGATGTTCATTTTAATCCAGGTAATCCACAGGGAGCTGAAGCTCAAAATTAAAGCCAGAGGAATTACAGGTAGAATTGCATAGAAGCCCGGTGCAGTATCGGACTCGTCTTTAACGGTTTCTACGTCAATGGGTTTTACAACGTGGCCATCACGTTTATCCATATATTTTTGAGTCAGATAATGCAGTACGCCAACAACTACGAAGGCTACAGCAACGATGGGCACTTGGTAATGGCTCCAGTAGAAAACGGGATCCACACCGGCGGTTTCGGCGGACAAAATGGTGCCGGTGTCACTGGGGCTCCAGTCGAAGCACAGGGTGGTTGCTACAGCTGCGGTTGCGGAAAGGCGGGAAACGCCCAGGCCAATCAAAATCGGGAACATGGTTACCATGAGCAGCATAGCTAGACCGGAAGCGGAGTTGATGCACAGACCAATGAGCATGCCCACAATCCAGGTACCGCTCATAACGATGTAGGGGGATTTCAAAGCCAACAAGGGCTTAATGGTCAAACGAACCAGAGCGCGGGAAGCGCCGATTTTATCCATGTATTTGGCAAAGGCACCTACGGACATAATGTTCAGGCCTAGCTTACCAACATTGGAGCTGAAGGTAGCACGGATAAACTCAAAGGCATCAAAGAAAACAGAGCCAGTGGAGGCCTTTGCTCCTAAAATTTGGCCGTAGCCTAAAACGGAAGCCAACCACATCATGATCATACCGCCTAAAAACAGTACTGGTTGTGGTTTGAACTTTTTGTAGATTAGATAGCCAACCCAAAAAGTTACTAAAGCAGAAATAATAACACCCATTTGCAACATCCTTTCTTTACTTAATTTTAGTGCAAAAATATTGGTAAATACATTATAGCATAGATATGGGTCAGCTAGCAATAAAAAGCCCTGTTTTTGTGTATGTATACAAAAGACAGGGCTTTTCTCAAGAGACGTTTTCTGATTAATAGTTAATTTTTTTATCTTTTATTGATTTTGTAAGGCTTCCAGGGCATGCTGAATATACAGTGCTTGGATGGCAGCAAAGCGGCCGATTCCGTTTAAGTGGCCTGTAGTAGTGATGCCAAGGGCTTCAATTTGTGCTTTCCAGCTATCAGGTTCATTTCCATACATATCGTTGTTAGCATGGTCTCCGGCTACTACCATCAGAGGATAGAGATGCACGTGCTTATAACCGCGTTCTTGGAGACGAGTTAAAACAGAGGCAAAATTAGGCGTATCCTCGTCCTCGACAGTACCTACTAACACAGGTGCCTTGCGCTCATCAAAGAGCTGCTGCAGCTTCACGTAGGTGTAGCGATGGGCAGCGTTATTGGCTCTGGGTGTGCCATGTCCCATGAAGACAACGCCCTCGTTCCCTTTTAGAGAAGGCAATTGGGCCAAGAGTGCAGTTACCGCCAGCTCATAGTCTTCAGCAGAGGTAATGAGTGGTCGACTGATGACGATTTTCTTAAAAAGGGGGAGAAACTGCTCCTGCAGTGCCAAAATTTTTTGCTCAAATTCCTCGCCGTGCAGTAAATGGGTGGGCTGGAGCACTACTTCTTCATAGCCTTCCTTAACCAGCTTATGCAAAATAGTTTCTGTATCATCTACGATGATGCCTCGCGCTGCTAAGCGCTTGCGAATAATGCCGGAGGTGAAGGCTCGATATTGGTCATAGCTGGGGAAGGCGGTAGCTAGTGCAGCTTCAATGCCACCGATATCACGTTTGCGAGTATCGTCAAAGGTGGAGCCAAAGCTGATCACAACTAGTGCTTTAGTATTCTTCATATTACACCTCAATTCGTTTTCTTTTTATTATAGCATAAGTAGGGGCAAGAGAAAAATAACTCTCCGCCTATAGCTGACGGAGAGTTACTATAGAATTTTTACAACAAGGCTTATTTATGAAGTGCGTCCCAAGCTTGGTCTGCTTTTTCAACGAAAATCTTGCGCACTGCTTCGTTTTCGCCTAAGCCATGAATGTAGGCATCAACCTTGAAGCCTTCCTTTTCCAGAATGGATTTGTAGGAATCGGGCTCGTCACCGGCCATATCGTTATTAGCGTGGTCACCTGCAACCATCATCAGGGGCATCAGGGTAATGTTCTTAATTTTTTTAGCCTTCAGCTGCGGGATAACGGTGTCCAGATGGGGCCAGCCTTCAACGGAGAAAATTAAAACATTTTCATAGCCCAGCTCGTTCAAGCGGTCCTGCATAACGGCATAGTAAGCATTGGCCGGGTGGGGAGTGCCATGAGCCATTACCAGAACAGCGTCTTTTTTACCCATTTTCGGGAATTGGGTGGACAGAGCCTTCATGGTAGCGGTAATATCATCATCCTGTCCCTCTTGACCTTGCCAGTACATTAAGGGAGTACCGAAAGAAGCTTTCTTGAAGTCGTTCTTATGCATTTGATATACAGCATCCTTGTAGGCATATTCCATGCCGGGGATGATGTCTAAAGAGGTCATAGCTACGCGGGTATAGCCTTCCTTCTTCAATTGGGCAATTGCTTCCTCGGGAGTAGGATAGGTAATGCCCTCTTTAGCCTTAATGCGGTCGATAATGATGTGGGAGGTGAAGGCAGTAACAACCTTTACGCCAGGATGAGCAGCCTTAATGGCCTCTACAGTGGCATCAATAGTTTTTTCACGAGTATCCTTGAAGGTGGTGCCAAAGCTCATAACGAGAATGGCGTCCTTATCGGGCAGCTTAGCTAAATCAGCATTTACATTGCTTTTAACACCGATTTGGGTAGCCATTAAAAGAGCCGGGGTGGCGGTTTTAACCTCATCGCTCAGCTGATATGCTGCGTGGCTAGTTGCAGCAAAGCCTAAAAGTGCGGCGCAGGTCATGGTGGCGAGGGCGAATTTTTTTAAAGATTTCATAAATGCACACTCCTTTAAATTTATAGTACGGACGGCAATTGAGTGACTTATAAATGTATAAGAAAAGCTAGATTGCCTTCTTTCTTAAGATTATATCATGAATAAATGAGATGTCAACAATAATGAGAATTAATTTTAATAAGATTAGTGGCTCGAAAAGCAAATCCCCGAACAATGCTGCTTAAGCATGTTCGGGGAGATTAATTTTATCTTATTTTTTCACCAGAGCTTTTAAGAAATCGTTGGTGGAGCGACCCAGCATACCGGAGGTATCTTCCTCATATTCACGCTCACGTCTATCCATAACATTAGCAATTACAGCCGCAGTTTCGAGGTCGTATACATTGTAAATTACGTCCATCAAGGCATTATTATGATAGGCATCAGGTACCCAAACTTGAGTGGTGATGGGGATTTCCACATAATGCTCCTTGCCCCAGGCGTCCTTGCGCTTTTCCTTAAAGTACTCAGTTTTTTGCTGATAGTGACCAGCAACCTTATAACGACGATAGCCCAAATAGTTGATAGTTACACGGGCTTCTACAGTGCGGGGAGCCTTTTTATTACGATTTAAAAAGCTTTCCTGTTCGCCTGTGGGAGCTATGGGGCCGCCAGGACGCTCATCGGTGAGAATGAGGTTGTTTTTTCCGGCTGCACTATACAGTGCTGAGAGCAGCTTTTCCTCCGCCATGTCTTCGGCATGGAAGCTGCCAGCGGTTTCCGGATGCACGTTAGTAATTACAGTAACCTTTACATTACGCACATTAGAAAAATCGTATTGGGGATGACGGTACAGCTTGGGGCCTGCTGCTGCACTAACGCAGAACAGGCAAAGGGTTAGCACGAGTAAAAAGATTCTTTTCATAAAACACCTTCCTTGTAAAAGATAACTGCACCCCAGTCAGGTTTTACTTTTTAGAAGCTAGCTGAGCCTTGATGCCAGCAAAGGTTTCGGGGCTTATGATATGCTCAATGCGGCAGGCATCCTTTTCCGCAATCTCAGCATCAACTCCTAAAACCTCATTGATGAAGCGAGTCAAGGTTACATGACGGTCATAAACAGCAGCAGCTTTTTTCTGACCTTCCTTGGTGAGCAAAATAGAGCCATCCGGATGCATGATGATATAATTGTCACGCTTCAAAATGCTCATAGCACGGCTGACGCTGGCTTTAGTAAACTGCATAGCGTCGGCAATATCGATAGAACGGACGCTGCCGTTCTTTTTTGTTAAAACGAGAATAGTTTCCAGGTAGTTTTCACCTGATTCCAGTAGAGCCATTAGAAAAACCTCCGAGTAAGAAGAGAATAATATTCCGGAGCTAAAAAATTAGCTCATTATTTCTTATTTTAACATATTTTACCATATCAGTCACTAGCTAATAGTGTATAATAGAGTAAATATATCAGGAGGTAGGTCAATGCTTGATTTTATGATAGAAAAGCGCAGCGTTTGGGAAACGCTGCGTACTACTGCCAAGCCCATTGTGCTTTATGGCATGGGCAATGGCGCTGACAAAATCCTCGATTGGTGCGAGGCTAATAAGGTGCAGGTACAGGGCGTTTTTGCCAGCGATGAATTCGTGCGCGGACAGCAGTTCCGCGGTTATACGGTGGAGCGCTATACGGATATCAAGGCTCGCTTGGGCGCAGAGCTTTTGGTCGTCATCGCCTTTGCTAGCGAGAGACCGGAGGTCTTGAGCCGCTTTAAGGAGCTGTCTGAGGAGCAGGAGGTGGTGGCACCCCACTTACCGTTGTTCGACGAAGAGGAGACTGTGAGTGAAGCGTGGCTGATTAAGCACGCAAGTGAGCTCACAGAGGTGTATGAGCGCTTGGCGGATGAGCAGTCCCGTAAGGTTTTTGCCAATACGCTGAACTATAAGCTGAGCGGGAAAATCAGCTATTTGTTTGACTGCGAAACACAGCGGCAGGAGGATTTGCGCCAGCTAATCCGTCCTGACGCTTGGGAGGTTTATTTAGATTTGGGCGCGTATAACGGAGATACTATAGAAGAGCTGGGTAGGCTTACTGACTGGCGGTGGCAACAGGCCATAGCAGTGGAGCCGGACAGGCGCAATTGCCGCAAGCTGCGCGCCCTTGCGGAGCAGCTCGCGCAGCGGGGCCTAGCTGTGGAGGTGCACGAAAGCGGCATCTGGGATGCCGCGGGTGAGCTTAGCTTTAGCGACAGCGGTGGACGTCAGTCCACCTTTATGGGCGCGTGTAAAAAAGTGGTACCTGTGACTACGATTGACGTTGTAGCGGCGGGACGTGCAATCTCCTACATTAAGATGGATGTGGAGGGGGCGGAGGTGCAGGCGCTCGCGGGCGGCGCCGCAACAATTGGTAAGTATGTGCCGAAGCTTTTTGTAGCTGCCTATCACTACGATGTGGATTTATTCCGCTTGCCACTTGCTATGTGGCAGCTAGTGCCATATTATAAAATCTATTTGCGCAAGCACCCTTATGTGCCGGCGTGGGAGCTGAATTATATCGCTATAAAGTAAGCAGCCTCGAAAATGTGTATTTAAAATAGGGTGGGTTTGCTAGCACTTTAAATACACATTTTTATTTACTTAAATACGGGACATAAAATGTCCATGCAGGACAAAAATAGTCACATGTAATATCGTGGTGGAATGTCTATCCAATAAGCGTTAATGTGACACAAAAAGTGAAAAATATATTAATTTTTTGTAAAGTGTAAGCAGGGAAAAATCAGACCATAGCGAATTTTTCTAATAAAGGTGTAGAAGGCAATTTACACTAGTAAAAATAATATATCAACGAAGATAAGGAAAAAGGAGTGTTTGTGAATGAAAAAATCTAAATGGATGCTCGGCGCAGCAGCAATTCTGGCATTGAGCGTAGCCCTGGCTGGCTGCGGCGGTGGCGACAAAAAGGCTGACAAAAAAGCTACCGGCACTAAAGGCGAAATCATGGTTTATACCTCTATTTACCCTGATATCATCGACAATATGTGCAAACCCAATGTTGCCAAAGCATTCCCCGAAATGAAGGTTAACTGGTTCCAAGGCGGCACCGAAAAGGTTGTTACCAAGATTACCGGCGAAATCAAAGCTAAGAAGATTGGCGCTGACGTATTGATGGTAGCAGATCCCTCCTACTATCTGAAATTAGAAGACCAAAAACTGTTGCTTCCTTACAAATCCAAGGAAGAAAAGAATCTAATCAATGATAAGGCTGCTGACGGCTCCTGGTATGCAGTACGTGTTTGCAACATGATCATTGCTTACAATGCTGATAAACTGAAGGCTGAAGATGCTCCGAAAAACTGGACTGATTTGACCGACCCGAAATGGAAGGGCAAGATCGCTATGCCTAACCCCATGCTGAGCGGTACCGCTTATGTAGCAGTTGGCGCTTTGGCTGACAAATATGGTTGGGAATATTTTGATAAACTGAAAGCTAACGGCCTGCGCGTTGAAGAAGGCAACTCCGCTATTCAAAACAAGCTGTTGACCGGCGAATATGCAGCTGCTATGATTCTGGAAGAAAACATCCTGAAGCTGGCTAACACCAAGAAAGAGCCTCTGAAGGTTATCTATCCGAAGGACGGCGTAGTACAAGTTCCTTCCCCGATCGCTATTTTCAACACCACCAAGAATCCTGAAGGCGCTAAGGCATTGGTTGACTGGTGGCTGAGCAAGGAAGGCCAACAAGCAGTTGTTAAGGGCTGGATGCACTCCGTTCGTGGCGACGTTAAAGAGCCTATTGGTTCCGTTCCGACCAAGGGTCTGACCGACGGCAAGATCAAAGTTGACTGGAGAAAATTGGCTGACAACAACGCTAAGATTAAAGAAGAGTTCCGTAAGAGAGTTATGGACAAATAATCTACCTGTAGTGTAACAATGTAATTCATAGGCAAAACAGGGACGCTTAGGCGCTCCCTGTTTTCCTGCTTTATTTTTAAATCCCTTAAACCCCCGTATTTTGAGATTTTTTGAGGGAAGGAGAAACATTACTTTCCATGCTATCACGAATTAACAGCAAAACAATAGTTATTTCTCTGTCCGTGCTGCTGCTGCTCTATTTCGTAATCTTCCCCATGGGAATATTGCTTTTTGACAGCATTGTGAAGGACGGTGCCATTAATTTAGAAAATTACCGCAATGTGTACAGCGCGGATGTCAACTGGAAGGCCTTGACCAACACCGTAGAGCTGTCCTTGATGGTTATGATTGCCAGCGTTATCATCACTTTCCCGCTGGCCTGGCTAGTAGGTCGTACCGATATGCCCGGCAAAAAGGGCTTCCGTACCCTGTTAGTTTCCAGCTATATGATTCCTCCCTACGTAGGTGCTATTGCTTGGGTACAATTGCTTAACCCCAGCGTAGGTTATTTGAATAATATTTTCAAATGGATGTTTGGGCTGCAGACCGCTCCCTTTGATATTTACACCTTCTGGGGTCTGGCTTGGGTTTTAACCCTGTTCTATTCCCCCTTTGCCTTCATTACCATTTCCCGCGCTATGGAGAAAATGGACCCGACCTTGGAAGAGGCTGCCCGCGTATCCGGTGCCTCTCCGTTGCGTACTGTGCTGGACGTAACCCTGCCCTTGATGGCTCCCTCTATTTTGGCTGGTGGCCTTTTGGTATTCATTGCCGCAGGTTCCTGCTTTGGCATCCCCTCCATCGTTGGTATGCCCGGTAATATCGAGGTTATGACCACCCGTATCGTAACCTACATTTACATGGGCGATGACGCCGGTATCCGTGATTCCACGGCTCTGGCTGCTTCGTTGATGTTCATTGCTAACATCCTGTTGATGGGTATGACTTGGATGATGGGCCGCAAGGACTACACCACCATTTCCGGTAAATCCACCCGTCCTAACATCGTTGAATTGGGCAAATGGCGCTGGCCTGCCTTCTGTGCAGTGGGACTGTATGGCGCTATCGCCGTTATTATCCCGCTTGGATCCATCGTGTTGACTTCCTTCCTGAAGTCCATGTCCAAGCCCATTACCTGGTCTAATATCGGTATTGATCCCTGGATTCCCGTTATTACCAGTGCCCAATATATGGAAAGCGTCTGGAACTCCGTTGTGTACGGTGTTATCGCTGCCTCCATCGGCACTTTGCTCAGCTTGTTTGTGGCTTATCTGGCTGTTAAAACCCAGCTCAAGGGCCGCAGCATCCCCGACCTTTTGGTAGTAATCGGTGGCTCCACTCCCTCCATCGTTATCGCTTTGGCTTTGATTATTACCTTCAGCGGCAACTATGGCCTCAATCTGTACTCCACTGTATGGATTATTATCGTCAGCTACCTAGTTAAGTACATGACCATGTCCGTGCGTACTATCGCCGCAGCCTTGAGTCAGGTACACATTTCCTTGGAAGAGGCTGCCTTGAACTCCGGTGCTAACTGGCTGCGCTGCTGCAAGGATATCATTATCCCGTTGATTGCTCCTTCCGTAATCGCCGGCTGGTTCTTGATTTTCATGCCGTCCTTCTACGAATTGACCATGTCTTTGCTGCTGTATGGCAGTGACACCAAGACCATTGGCGTATTGCTGTACGAGCTGCAAACCTATGCTGATACCCAGAATGCATCCGTGCTTTCCGTAATCATTCTGGCTATCGTCCTCATTGGCAACCTGATTTTGAACAAGGTTTCCAAGGGTAACGTTGGTATTTAACAAGGAGTGAACAATAAATGTCTGAGGTAAGAATTGAGCATGTATTTAAGCGTTTTGGCGGCGTAACTGCTGTAAACGATTTTAATCTGGTTGTTAAGGATGGCGAGTTCGTGTCCATCCTAGGCCCCTCCGGCTGCGGTAAGACCACTACCCTGCGCATGATTGCAGGCTTTGAGCGCGCTACTGAGGGTGAAATCTACATTGGTGAGCAATGCGTAAGCTCCTCCATTAAGGGCTCCTTTGCTCCTCCGGAAAAACGCGATATTGGTATGGTATTCCAATCCTATGCTGTATGGCCCCATATGACTGTGGCTGAAAACGTTGGTTATCCTCTGAAAATTCAAAAGGTGGATAAGGCTGAGCGTGAACGTCGCGTACAGGAAATGCTGGAGCTGGTACACTTGGGTGAATATGGCAAGCGCTATCCCAACCAATTGTCCGGCGGTCAACAACAGCGTGTAGCTTTGGCTCGTGCACTTGTTGCTGAGCCCGGCCTGCTGCTTTTGGACGAGCCCCTGTCCAACCTGGATGCGAAGCTGCGCGAGTCCATGCGCTTTGAGATTTTGGAAATCCAAAAGAAAACCGGCATTACCGTTGTTTATGTAACCCATGACCAGGGCGAAGCCATGGCTATGAGTGATCGCGTAGTAGTTATGAGCATGGGCGTGGTACAACAAATCGGCGCTCCCCATGAAATCTATACCCAACCTGCCAATAAGATGGTTGCAGACTTCATCGGTCTTGTAAACTTCATGGAGGGCGAGGTAAAGGGCGACCGCGTATTCCTGAAGGGCAGCAAGGTTTCCTTCCCCAACCACAGCAAGATTACCGGTGAGGCTACCATCGCTGTACGTCCCGAGAACATCACCATGTCCCTGGACGGCGGCCAAATCGAGGGCCAGCTGACGCACCGCTTCTACTTGGGCGATGCAGTTGACTATCGCGTGAAGGTGGGCGACCACGATGTACGCGTTATCGTGAAGGGTGCAGATTTGGACTCCATTCCCGATGGCGCCAAGGTATATCTGGACTTTGACCGCGTTATGGTTTTTGAAAAATAAGCCAAAATGTAAAATTTTAGGCCGGCAGCAATGCCGGCCTATTTTTTCTGTCTATAAGCACTCAAGATATGATATAATGGTAAAGGAAAGGCGGATTATGAATAATGCGAAAAATTTCTTTTGCTAAAATATTATCTTTTCTGATGCTGCTTGTGCTCGTGGCAGGCTGCGCCAGCGAAAAGCCTGCGGAAAAGCCCCAGCTGCACCTGTGCAGCAGCATGAATAAGGCGTTTACAGAGCTCATTGCTGCTAGCTTTGGCAAAAAGACGGGCGCCAAGGTAGTAGTAAGCTATCTGCCCGCTGGCACGCAGCAGCAGCGCTTTGATTATTTGCGCTCACGTAAAATTGATATTTGGCTGGGCGGTACCAGCGAGGAGTTTTTTATGGCGGATGAGCAGCATGTGTTGGAGCCCTATCTGGCCAAGGAATCCTATAAGGTGCCAGCGGAGTTGCGCAATCGCACCGGAGAATGGACAAGCCTCTATTTAAGCTATATCGCTCTTTTGAGCAATAAAAATAATCTCCAGTCCTATGGACTCTATGCTCCGGAAAGCTGGGACGAGCTCTTGGCACATCAGCTGAAGGATGAAATCGCCATGGCGGACTTTAGCTTGGGCGGAGCCAGCTTCGGCATGCTCACCTCAATTTGGCAGCTGCGCGGCCGGGAGGCTGCGCTGGAGTATGCGGCCAAGCTGAATGCGCAAAATCCTGACTATACCTCCGGCTTTGGCGAGGCCGTGGACAAGGTCTATATCGGCAAAAAAACCGTGGCCATTGTGCCCTTGGATTATGCACTGCTCTTGGAAACAAGGCATAGCCATTTGTTTGCTACGGTGCCCAAGGACGCCAACCGCAATATTTTGACCGGTGCGGCCATTATTAAGGGTGCTCCCCATGAAGCATTAGCTCAGCAATTTTTGGATTATCTCATGAGTGATGAGGGTGCGGAGCTGCTGCCCCAAAATGGCTATCACTATATGTGGCATGTAAAAAATTATCCCTACAACGTAGGTCGTAGGGAGCTCATAGGCAATGTGCGGGCGCCAGTGGACGATTTAAGCTGGACCAGCACCTATAAGAGTGAGATTATTAAAAAATGGGTTAATGCACGTTAGGGCTTAACCCATTTTGTGCTTTACATGATCCAGTGCTTGGTCGAAAAGGGAAAGCACATGGGAGTCATCCAGAGAATAAATGACTTCCTTGCCATCTTTAGTAAATTTGACGAGATTGGCAGCTCTGAGAAGACGCAGCTGGTGACTGATGGCCGAATGAGTCATCTCTAAAGCATCAGCAATGCAGGTTACACATAGCTCCTGCTGAGCTAAAAGAGCGAGAATGCGAATACGGGTAGGGTCGCTGAGCACCTTAAAGGTGTCAGCCATGGGTTGGATATATTTTTCTTCATCCTGACCGGGTAGGGGTAAGCTGTGTTGATGAGTATGCATGATTTCACCTGCTTTTATTATTTGCTGTGCATGGAAAGGCCCTTGTTAAAGAAATACAAAAGGCAAACATAATAGGTAAAGCCACCGGTGGTAGTGCGAGTCAAGAACCACGAGGGAAAGAGAAAGAAGCTCACGAAGAGAAAAAGAATTTGCGGCAGCACACTGAAGAGCCCCGTGATGCCACCTTCGTGGAGCGCTTCACGGATTTTCAGCGCCGCCAGGACGCTGTAGCGTGAGGCGAAAATGCCGAAGAACATGCCACTGATGCCGTAAAGCAAATAGGTTACGATCTGATGAAAGGTCATCTTATTTACCTGCCTTCATTTTGAGCTGAGCGAATAAACCGCTCTTGAGCAGGAGTCCGGCGATGATGCTGCCGCCGATGGTGCTGACCAAGAAGGGCGGAATAAAGAACCAGGCCACAGCCTTGCTGCCCAAAAGAGTGCTGGCGATGAGCCAAGCCACGAAACCGCCTAAGATGCCTGTGCCAAAAACCTCGCCTGCCATAGCTGCGGGTATATTGGCAAACTTTTGATAGGCTAAGCCTGCCAAAAAGGCACCAATCATGCTACCGGGAAAGGCTAAAAGGGAACCGGTGCCAAACATATTGCGTAAGCAGGAAATCAGAAAGGCAATGGCCACAGCGTAATCAGGGCCTAGAAGCACGGCTCCCAAAACATTGATGGCATGCTGCACAGGAAAGCATTTGGAAACGCCTGCCGGAATATAAATAAGATGGGCACTGAGAGTGCCGATAGCAATCAAAAGTGCTGCTGATGTTAATTTGCGTGGTTGCATATAAATCCCCTCTGTTCTAGTCTTTGAAGAATTAAATAAATACATAGTTCACTGATATTATACCATTTTTCCCAAGAAGTGGGAAAGTAAAAAAAGGATAACTGCCATTTTTTGTAGAATAATAAAACACTATCTCTAAACCTAGCTTAGCAATAATTGGAGTGATATGAATGAACCTGCTTGAAGGGATTAAGGTTGTAGATTTTTCCAAATGGCTGCCCGGTCAATACTGTGGCATGCTGCTCGGAGATTATGGTGCCGAGGTTATCAAAATAGAGGATTTGGCCGGGGATGCTACTCGCAAGTTTTGGCCGGAAAAGGCGCCGGGTATGAGCTATTGGCATTTAATGCTGAACCGCAATAAGCGGGGCGTAGCTTTGAATATCAAAAAGGAGGGCGGACGCCAGGCCTTGGCCAAGCTTTTGGCAGAGGCGGATGTGTTTTTGGAGGGCTTTAGACCGGGCTATTTAGCTCGCTATGGACTGGATTATGAAACTCTGCACAAAATCAATCCGCGCTTAGTGTACTGCTCAATTACCGGCTTTGGCCAGAATTGTCATAAGCCGGCTCATGATTTAAATGTGATTGGCTTGGCAGGCTTAAATAGCCTCGATGATGTGGGCGGAGCCTGCGTCAGCGAGGTGCAGGTTTCGGCTATTGGCAGCGGCTTGAACGCCCTGAGTGGCATCGCTATGGCACTGCTGGCCCGTGAGCGCACGGGCCAGGGGCAATGGCTGGATGTTAATCTTTATGCTACAGCCATGTCCATGCAGGTTACGGGCATCAGCTCCCTGTGGGGCTGCGCCGAAACTGGGGATACACCCTTTGGGCGCACTGCTCATTACTATAACATTTATCGTACTAAGGATGGTCGCTTCCTGACGGTGGGCACTATTGAGCCCAAGTTTTGGCAGCGCTTCTGCGATTTGATTGACTGCGCGGAGCTAGCAAAGCGTCAGTTTGACTTTGCCCATGAGGCGGAGCTAAAGCAGCTTGTATCCGAGAAAATAGCTGCCAAAACTCAGGCGGAATGGCTGGAGCTCATCGGTGGTGCAGAGTTTTGCGTAACGCCGGTATGCACATTGGATGAGGCCTTGCAAAGCCAGTTGACGGAGCAGGAGGATATACTGCAGGAGCAGGATTGCGGTTTGGGCAAGCTGCGTTATATAGGTGGTCCTGTAAAATTTTCGGATGCCAGTGCTGTGATTTCCCGTCGTGCGCCCTTTTTAGGGGAGCACACAGAGGATGTGCTGGGAGCCTTGGGCTATAGCGCTGAGGCTATCAGTGCTTTGCGAGCAGAGGGTGCGATTTAGGAGGTGTGCAATGCATAAGCTAGCGAAAATATTTATGGCCTTTGTGGTAGCATGCTGCTGCTTTATGGGCCTGCGTCCTGCGGAAGCAGGCATGATCAGTGTGGAGCAGGAAATCAAAATGGGCAAGGAAACAGCCCAATCATTGGAAGCTAAGTATGGCTTATCCCAGGATTATAATCTTAACAGCAGGGTGGACCGCATCGGGCAGCGTTTAGCAGCTGTGTGCGGACGCAATGATATCACTTATTCCTTTAAGGTGCTTAACTGCGATGAGGTCAACGCATTGGCCTGCCCCGGTGGCTTTATCTATGTGTTCAAGGGATTGATGAATTATATGCCCAGCGATACGGAGCTAGCAGGCGTACTAGGCCACGAGGTTGGTCACGTTGCGAAAAAGCATACGGTGCATTCTATTGAGAAGCAACTGTGGACCTCCTTAATTTTGATTGCTGCAACACGTGGTCAGGGAATGGGCTTAGTGCAGGCTGCCCAGCAGGCTCTCTTTGCCGGCTATAGCCGTACTGACGAGCGCGGTGCTGATAAGGAAGGCGTAAATAACACCATTAAGGCTGGCTTTAATCCCTATGCTATGCTGATTACAGTGCAAAAGCTGGACGATTTGTCCAAGCAGGGTGGCGGTGCCAATTATGGCCTGTTCAGCAGTCACCCTGAGCCGGAGGAGCGCATAAAACGGGTTATGAAGCAGCTGAAAAGCTACAATATTCATCCCGATGTAACCGTAACGGATGATAATCATGCTTCTGTAACCGAGGGCAATTGGCGCTTTGATATTAATCAAAGCATCGGTAATACCAAAGCCAAATACCGCGCCTATATGCTGGCCGGAGGCCTGTGGAACGTGCGTCAGCGGGGTAAGGTTAATCCGAATTATTTTGTGGTGTATGACAATGGCAGCTATGCCCACATTTATTATGACGATATCCAGATTTTGACTTTGTATACTCAGGACGCGGGAGCCTGGGGCAGCGCAGGCGCTTACGCCAGCGCTTGTGTGGACATGCTGCGTGACTGGGCTGTAGTGGCCAATGAAAATGATGCTAAAGCAGCAGCCAAGGCTAAGAAAAAATAATAGAATGTGAATATTTCTTTGACAAAAACTCCTAAGCTGGTACTTAAAAAGACAAAACTAGCTTAGGAGTTTTATTATGCTTAAGTTATTGACAAGGAAGGTGCCTTGCAGTACAATGGAATAAATAACCGATGGTCATTAATTTTACTAAAGGTAATTTAAACGGCTCTGGGTATGCGTTAATTGAAGTAGAGAGCTGCGAGCGTTCATAATAAAAGGAGGAAGTAAGATGCCCAAATATTCCGAGGACAAAAAGATGTTAATTGATAAGCTAATTCGCCAAAAGGTGTTAGAGGAAGCGAATAAGCTCTTAAAGCAGGAGCGCCCCAATCTTTTCACCATGCGTGAATTGGCCGAAAATATGGGGGTTTCCAAGGCTACGCTATATAACTATTTTACAGATAAATATGATGTTATTTTCTTTATCGAAGGTCAGATGGCTGCTAAGGGCGAGAAGGCGATTGCTAAAATCATTAAAGAGCCAAAGGATTATCAAGAGGCGCTCTATTTGTGCATCAAGCATCTCTACCAGACCTATAAAAAATACACTTATATTTTCACAGCAGCCACAATGGCGCGTATAGATTTGTATAGCAAAGACGAGAAGACTTTACCCGCACCCGGTGGGGCTATGCAGGAACTGATCTTCGATTTTCTAAAGCGAGGTATTGCAGCAGGTGCATTTGTCCAAGAAAGTCCGGGGTTTTTGCATGATTACATGACCATTATTTTGGGAGGTATTAACTTACATCCATATGTTCATTTCAAAGGTACTCCCATGGATATGAAATTTTCAGAAGACACTATGGACAAAATTATTCGCTATGCTGTGGCTGGCGTTTGCTGCAAGAATTAACATAGTAGTAGACCTATAATGGAGATTTAAGCTATGGATATCATTAAAACCTCATTAAAAAGGCCCGTATCGGTAATAATTACAGCTATCGCTACCTTTGTCTTTGGCTGCTATAGCTATACGCAGATGGGCATGCAATATCGTCCTGACATTGATTTGCCCATGGTTACCATAACCACGACCATGAGTGGCGCTAGCGCAACTGTTATGGACAACAATGTGACGGACGTTTTAGAGTCCGAGCTGACGGGTATTTCGGGCCTGAGCACTATGGAGTCTTCCAGTTATCAAGGGCGTGCGGTAACTACGCTAGAATTTGATATGGAAAAGGATGTTAATGATGCGGCAGCAGATGTGCGCGACAAGGTAAATATTGCCAAAATGGACTTGCCCGATGAGGCGGACGAACCCATTGTAGAAAAATATGATACGGGTGACTCCTCCATCATGCAAATTGCAGTGACGGGCGATGCGGATTATATGACCAAGTCCGAATATGTGGACAAGGTTTTAAAGGTCAAGCTGCAAGCAGTAAACGGCGTCGGTGCCATTGATACAGCGGGCTTTCGGGAAAGAGAAATTCGCATCTGGCTCAAGCCCGAGGCAGTGAATGCTTATGGGATTACCAATGAGGATATAGCCACTGCCATCAATAAAAAGCATGTGGAGCTTCCCGTGGGCAGTATCTATCTAGGGCGTAATGATGTGGATTTAAGCTTTAACGGCGAGTATGTTTCGGTCAAGGAAATAGAGTCACTGCCTGTTTATACTAAGGATAATACGGTTGTGCGGCTGGGAGAGATTGCCAAGGTAGAAAATGGCTTTGCTGATGAAGAAAATATTGCTCTCTTGAATGGCGAGCGCACCATTTTGGTCAACGTGAAAAAGCAGAGTGGTGCTAACGAGGTCAAAATCTGCGACAGCGTTAGCGCTTATCTTGATGAGCTACGGCCTAATCTGCCTGAGGGCATAGGCCTACAGGTGGTGTACACCAAATCAGATTTTATTTTCAACGCTATTGCCGGTGTACGTACCGACATCATGCTAGCGGTGCTTTTATGCTCCTTCTTGATGTTCATCTTTATGCAGACCATTCGTACAACCTTTGTGGCTGTTATTACCATTCCGGTATGCTTAGTGGGTAGCTTTATCATTATGCAAAAGCTTGGCATTAGCATCAATACCATTTCTATGATGGGTATTTCCCTTTCCGTAGGTATGGTAGTGGACGCGGCTACAGTAGTGATGGAAAATATCGATAGGCATATGAATAATGGCCTCAAGGCTATGGAAGCAGCTTTAGTAGGTACCCAAGAAGTAGCTTTTTCTGTATTGGGTGGTGCCTTGACTACGGTGGCGGTATTTTCACCTATAGCCTTTATGACCGGTATTACGGGCAGGGTTTTCTACGCTTTTGGTGCTACAGTAATTCTGACGATTTTGCTGTCCTTGGTGTTGTCCATGACCTTGACGCCCTTTTTGTGCTCCCGTATTCTGAAAAAGGTAAAGCCTGGGCGCTTCGGTAGCTATTGTAATCGTAAATTTACGGAGCTGGAGGAGGCTTATCGCAGGGCCTTGACTCATGCAGTACAGCATCGAGCGCAAACAATGCTTGTGGCTGCAGGACTATTTGTTTTTGGTCTTTTAATCAATACTCAGGTGGGCTCCACCTTCTTCACCACTGATGATCAGGGCACATTCCAAATTGAATGCGAAATGCCCTCCGGGACTAGTCTTGAAGAGACTTATCGTGTAATGAATGATATGGGTAAGGTAGTACGCCAGCATCCCGCTGTCAAGTATACCTATTCCGAAATTGGTAATGGTACAGGCGGCATGAAAAATGAAGGTACAATTTATGTGCAGATGCATCCCAGTAGCCAGCGTGATGGGTTAAATAAGGTTATGGACGAGCTACGTCACCAGCTGTCGGGCTTTAAGGATATCGATATGTTTATGACTACCTTTGCCGGCAAGGATGTGTCCATGACACTGGTGGGTAACGATAGTCGCCAGCTTAGTGAAGTAGCGGAAAAAATTATTGCTGACGCCAATGCTACGGGTAAGCTGCGGGATTTAAAAACTGATGTGCGCTTTGATAAGCCAGAGGTGGATATTAAGCTGAAGCGTGGTATTACGGATTTGCAGGATGTGGATTTGCGTGCTATGAGCAATGAGCTTTATGCGGCCTTTGGTGGGAAAAAGGTGGGCGTTTATAAGGAAAATGGCTATCGCTACGATATTCGCCTCAAGGCCACGGATGCAGACCGCATGGGCAAGGAGGCCTTGGATAATATCTATATTCATAACGGCGATGGCAGCTTGATTCAGGCTAATAATGTGTTTACAGCGGAAGAGGTTTTGGCTCCTAACGTAGTAAAGCGTTATAATCGTCAGCGCAGTGTTACTATTTCGGGCAACGTTACTACGGATTATTCTTCAGGTCAGGCTATGGCTTTATTCACTGAGTTGGCTAAGAAGCATATTCCCCAAGGCTCTGAGATAAGCATTGTATCCTCTGGCTTGAACAAGAAGCAGGTAGAGGCCTTTCAAACGCTGGCTATTTCTTTGGTAGCAGCCATCTTTTTGGTTTATGTAATCATGGCCATTCAGTTTGAGTCCTTCGTCCATCCCTTTACGATTATGTTTTCGCTACCACTGCTCACACCGGGTACCTTCGGCCTTATGTATCTTTTAAATGTAAAGCTGGATATTATGAGCTATATGGGCTTGATTTTGCTGGTTGGTATTGTAGTTAATAATGGCATTATCTTGGTTTCTTTTATCAATGACGAAAGGCAGCGGGGCCTAGATAAGGTCACCGCAGTTATCAACGCAGGCCCCTTGCGCTTGCGTGCAATTTTAATTACCGCCCTATCAACTTTATTAGGCTCTTTGCCTGCAGCCTTGATGCTGACCACGGGCTCAGAGTCCCGCCAACCCATGAGCGTGGCTATTTTTGGTGGACTTTTGACTTCCACTTTGTTAACGCTTTTGGTTGTGCCAGTGGTTTATCTCATCATTGATGATTTCACAGAAAAATATTTAGTTAAAGTAGAGAATTTCTTTGGTCGCCTGATGGCAAAAATTGAGTAGCAGGAGGTTTTTAACATGGAAAAGCAAGGATTGATGGCTCAATTGGCCTCAAAGAAAAAACTGCTGCTTGGCACAATATTGTTAGTTGCCGTAAGCGGCTTTGCGTATAAAAGATATATGTATAAGGCGCCGGAGCAGGCACCCTTAGCAGCACGAGTGCAGGTGGCTAAGGCATCCTATATCAAGGGACTGGAGCTGGGAACCAATTCCACAACCTCGCTCAAGGCTATCAGGGACGTGGAGATCAAGGCCAAGGTGGAAGCGCCTGTGCAAAAAATTTATATCAAGCGTAATGATAGAGTTCAGCAGGGGCAGCTTTTGGTGGAGCTAGAGCACGATAGCGCCAGCGCCCAGCTGGCCATGAACAGAGCGGCGGCTGATGCAGCTAAATGGAAGGCCGATAATGCTCAGGTGGAGCAGGCGCGCTATGACAAGCTTGTTGCTGATGGCGTTGTAAGCCGCTCTGAGGTGGACAGCAAGCGCACCACCTATGGCACGGCAGCAGCGGACTATGAGCAGTCCATGGCGGCCATAAAATATGCCCAAGCAACCATCAATGATTGCTTGGTGCGGGCTCCCTTTGACGGCGTAGTTTTGGACGATTATGATGTGACTGTGGGAAGCAAGCTGAAGGTGGACAGCACCATGCTGCGCATGGCGGATATTAGTCAGATGAAATGCAGTGTCATGCTGCCGGAAGCACAGCTAAGCGCTGTGCAGGAGGGCATGGAGGCCAAGGTAGAATGTACTTCCTTCAATGGCGAGAGCTTCATCGGCAAGGTGGCAACCATCAACTCCTTTGTGGATAGCACAACCCATACCTTTAGGGTGGATGTGCTTATTGACAATGCTGCTTTAGGCTACAAGCTGTGCCCTGGCATGTTTGCCAAGGTCAGCATCCTGCCGGAGCAGGCTAAGGAAAAGGCACTGACTATTCCGAAGGAAGCAGTGCGCGAGGATGGCAGTGTTTTTGTAGTGCAGGATAAAAAGGTGGAGCAGCGTCAAATCAAAACCGGCGCTAGCGATAGCAAAAATATCGTTGTAGCCAGCGGCCTTAGTGAGGGTGAGCTGGTAGTCATCAGCGGTGGCAAGACGCTGAAAAATGGCGATGCTGTGGATTATAGTCAGGAGTGAGCTTGCTTCTCGCTTATAAATACAAATAGAGTAGGAATAGTGATGCGCGGAGTGAAAAACTCCGCGCTTTTTCTTTATTATTTGCTAGCATTGTGATAAAATATCTATATTATGGGTTAGTCTGTGCTAGAGGGTGCCAGCATTTTGCTTAGTAAGCTTTTATGAGTGCTACGCTAGCTTACAGACGCAGCTCAGCTGACAGGAGGCGAGGCAGTGACAAATCAAGAAACTACATACGGAACGCTGTATTTGTGCGCCACGCCCATAGGTAATTTGGAGGATATGACGCCGAGAGCCCAGCGCATGCTGGCAGAGGCGGATTTAATTGCCGCGGAGGATACGCGGCATACTTTGCAGCTTCTCAATCATTTCGGCATCAAGGGTCGCTTGGTGCGCTACGATGAGCACAGCAAGGAGAAGCAAGGAGCGTACCTTTTAGAGCAGCTTTTGCAGGGCAAAAGCATTGCTCTGGTCAGCGACGCGGGCTTTCCGGGCATCGCGGACCCCGGCGAGGCGCTGGCCAAGGAGGCCATCGCCGCCGGGGTGCGGGTGGTGCCCGTGCCCGGCGCCAACGCGGCTTTGTGCGCTCTGATCGCTTCCGGGCTGCCCGCCTATCCCTTTTTCTTCGGGGGCTTTTTGCCCAAGAGCAAGAAAAATCGGCGGGAGCAGCTGGAAAGCTGGAAGTACATGCCCGCGACTATCATTCTCTATGAAGCGCCCCATCGCATTGAAGAAGTGCTCAAGGATATTCTTGAAAGCTGGGGCGACCGCCCCATGGCGGCCGCAAGGGAGCTGACCAAGCTCCACGAGGAGTTCTATCGGGGTACCATCAGTGGCTGCTTGGACTGGCTCGCAGCAGGCGCTGCTCGCGGCGAGTTTTGCCTTGTCATCGGTGCCGGTGAAGCCAAGGCACCTAGCGAGGAAGAAGAGCTGGAGCCGCTAGATGAGGTACGACAACTGATAGCACAGGGCATCGACAAAAAAACAGCTCTAGCCCAGGTTGCAAAAAAACGTAAAATCCCCAAACGGGAGCTATATAACCAACTAATTTCTGAAGGAGAAGAGGCATAAAGATGACTAAACCGACCTATTATATTACCACCCCTATTTATTATCCCAGTGATAATCTGCATATCGGCCATGCTTATTGCACCACTATTGCCGATACCTTGGCTCGCTATCACCGTCTGAAGGGCGAGGATGTATGGTTCCTCACCGGCAGTGATGAGCACGGCCTGAAAATTCAACGCAAGGCTAAGGAAAAGGGCGTAACCCCCATCCAATATGTTGACGCTATTATCGCTAACTTTAAGCTGCTGTGGGAGCGCCTGCATATTTCCAACAACGATTTTCTGCGCACCAGCCAAGAGCGTCATCACAAGGTAGTACAGGACGCACTGCAAAAGATTTATGAGCAGGGTGATATCTATAAAAAGAACTATAAGGGCCTCTATTGCGTGCCCTGCGAGTCCTATTGGCTGGAGCGTCAACTGGACGAAAATCACTGCTGCCCCGACTGCCATCGTCCTGTAGAGGAGATGGAGGAGGAAAGCTATTTCTTCAAAATGAGCAAGTACCAGGATTGGTGGCTTGATTTTATTGAAAAGCATCCTGATTTCATCCAGCCGGCCAGCCGTCGCAACGAAATGATTAATTTCGTAAAGCAAGGCTTGGAGGATTTGTGCATTACTCGTACCACCTTTGACTGGGGTATTCCTGTACCCTTCGACAAGAAGCACGTGGTTTATGTTTGGTTTGATGCTTTGCTGAATTACCTGACCGGTATTAAATACGGCACCGATGACGCTTTCTTCCACAAATTCTGGCCTGCAAGCCTGCATTTGGTGGGCAAGGAAATCGTGCGCTTCCACACCATTATTTGGCCCATTATGCTGCACGCTATGGGCTTGGAGCTGCCGGAAGAGGTTTATGGCCATGGCTGGCTCATTGTGGACGGCGACAAGATGTCCAAGTCCAAGGGCAATGTCATTGACCCGCTGGCTTTGATTGACGAGTTCGGCGCTGACTCCATTCGTTACTTCCTGCTGCGCGAGATTAACCTGGGCAGCGATGGCAACTTCTCTCGCGATGCCTTGATTACTCGCATCAATGCAGATTTGGCCAATGACCTTGGCAACCTGCTCCACCGCACTGTATCCATGATTGAAAAATATCATGGTGGCATTGTGGAGGATGCTGGCGCTAGCGAAGCTATCGACGACGAGCTAAAGAGCCTGGTTGCTGAAACCGTAGCTGCCTATGGTAAGGCTATGGACAACATGGAAATTAACACTGCTATCAAGGCTGTATGGGCTTTGATTAGCCGTGCCAATAAATATATCGATGAGACTGCACCTTGGATTTTGGCTAAGGATGCAGCTAAGGCCGATCGCCTGAAGACTGTTATGTATAATCTGGCTGAAACCCTGCGCATTGTGGCTATTTTGATCAGCCCCTATATCCCCACCACCAGCCCCAAGATTTATACTCAATTGGGCCTTGCTGCTCCGGAGCAATTCCTGCTGGAGAACGCTGTTTGGGGTGGACTGGCCAATGGCACCAAGGTTTGCAAGGGTGAGCCTCTCTATCCGCGTATTGAGATTGCCGAGGACGGTGCAACCATTATCGGTGGCAAGCGCTATGAGCGTCCTGTAGTAGAAGCACCGAAGGTTGAAGCACCCAAACCTGCCATGGAGCCCATTAAGCCGGAAATCCAATTTCCGGACTTTGAGAAGATCGACTTGCGTGTGGGCAAGGTTCTGGCAGCAGAGAAGGTTAAGAAGTCCAAGAAGCTGCTCAAATTGCAAGTGGAAATTGGTGACGAGGTGCGCACCATCGTCAGCGGTATTTCCCAATACTACGAGCCCGAGCAAATGCTGGGTCGCAACGTGGTTGTGGTAGCAAATCTGGCTCCTGCTAAGCTCATGGGCATTGAGTCCTTTGGTATGCTGCTGTGCGCTAGCGATGGTCAAGGCAATTTGGTCTTGGCAGAAGCGCCCAATATGGCCTCTGGCAGCCGCGTGAAGTAAGATGAGTAGAACAGGTTTATGGGATACCCATGCCCATTTAGATGATCCTGCCTTCGCCAAGGACCGCAAGGAGCTTTTGGCGCAGCTGGAGCAGGATTTGGACGGCATTATTAATGCAGGCTGTGACGCTCCTAGCTCCGCCATGGCGGTGGAGCTGGCCGAGCAGTACGATTTTATCTATGCGGCAGTGGGCTATCATCCGGAAAATTTAAAGGGTATTGCTGCTGATTATTTGGACCAGCTGGCTGCTTGGGCCGTGCATCCCAAGGTAGTGGCTATCGGCGAGATTGGCCTTGATTACTACTGGAAGGAAAACGAGCCTAAGCCCGTGCAAAAGCGCATCTTTTTGGAGCAAATTGATTTAGCTAAGCAGTTTGATTTGCCCATCATTATCCATGACCGTGAAGCCCACGGCGATATGCTGGAGCTTTTCCAAAAGGAGGTCAAGGGCGTGCAGGCTGTCTTCCACTGCTTCAGTGGTAGCTTGGAAATGGCCAAGGAGCTGGCCAAGCGCGGCTATTATTTCGGCTTTGGCGGTACCTCCACCTATAGGAATGCCCAAAAGGTGCGGGAGGTTATGCAGTATGTTCCTAAGGAGCTCATGCTTTTTGAAACGGACTGTCCTTATCTGACACCTGTCCCCTTCCGCGGCAAGCGCAATAATCCTGGCTATGTGGAATATACTGCTCGCAATGCAGCTTTAGTGCTGGATATGGATTTCGACGAGCTGGCCGCTCTGACTACAGCTAACGCTAAACGGCTCTTTAAGAAAATAAAATAGTGTAGCTTTGTGCATAACAAGGCTTGTTGAAAAGCTTATCCCCGCTCTGAACTTAAACAGAGTGGGGATATTTTATAAACAAAAGCAAAACTTAGACTTGTCGATTAAAGAATTTGACAAACTGAAGCTCTTGATATAAAATAAATTACGAAAATAATTTCTAGTAAAAGCAATGTTGATTGCTCGGAGGAATAATAGTGTAAAGGGAGGAGTTGTTATTGTGAGCATCGTAAAAGGGATTATAAAGGCTAATGGTATCGATATTCGTGTTAGTAGCACCAATGAAAGCGATTATATCTCGTTAACGGATATTGCTAAAAAACGTGATTCAGAGAACCCTCGGTTCATCATACAGAATTGGATGCGTAGCAGAAGTACAATCTCTTTCTTGGGGTTATGGGAGGAGCTTAATAATCCTAGTTTTAACCGTGTCGAATTCGAGGCGTTTAAAAATGAATCTGGCGACAATGCTTTTGTGCTTACTCCCCAAAAATGGATTTCTGCTACTAATGCCATAGGCATAATCTCAAAATCAGGTAGATATGGTGGTACCTTTGCTCATTCGGATATTGCGTTTGAATTTGCTTCTTGGATATCACCAGAATTCAAATTATACATTATTAAGGATTATCAGCGTTTAAAAGCTGATGAAAGTCATGCTAATGCTCTTGATTGGAGCGTAAAGCGTGAAATAGCTAAGTCAAACTATAGACTTCATACTGATGCAATAAAAGAAGCAATGGCACCCAATCTTACACCGCAACAAATTTCTTATACCTATGCTTCAGAAGCAGATATGATAAATGCTGCTCTCTTTGGTGTTACTGCAGGTCAATGGCGAGCAGAGAATCCCAAAGCTAAGGGTAATATACGAGATTATGCCAGTATAGAGCAGCTTATAGTTTTAGCCAATTTGGAATGTTTAAATGCCGAGTACATACAAGAAGGATTGACACAGAAGGATAGACTTATGAGGCTTAATAAAGCAGCAGCCTTTCAATTAAAAGCATTGTCACAGAATTTGAAAAGTATCCAAAGCCTTAAGCAAATGAATAACTAAAAAGACTTGTTGCAAAAATGCTATCCCCGCTCTGAACTTAAACAGAGCGGGGATTTTTTACGGCTTTTTTACAGCTTGTCTGCTTCTTTTGACAGCGGCTTTACGGCACTAAGCGGTACAATAATAGCACCAAGAGCTATGGCTGCAGAATGGCTTTTAGTGATTTTGAAAAATAAGGAGGACTGGTGATGTTTGATTTATATTTAGGACTATTGCTAGCCTTATTAATTCTGGCATATTTAATTTATGTGCTATGTAGACCGGAGGATTTCTAATGATGAATAAAGATATACTCATGTTATTTGTTTATTTGCTTGTACTCTTAGTTACAAGCTACCCTTTGGGCAAGTATATGGCCCGCATATATGAGGGTAAAGCTGTGCTAGGTGATGCACTTTTTAATCCCATGGAAAAGGGCTTGTATAAGCTTATGGGAGTGCACCCGCATGAGGGAATGAATTGGAAAAAATATGCTGGGCACATGTTTGTGTTCAATATGCTGGGCATGCTGCTACTCTTTATGCTGCAAATGCTGCAGGCGGTGCTGCCCTTTAATCCTGAAAATTTGGGTAGTGTGGAAAGCTGGCACTTGGCTTTGAATACAGCTATTAGCTTTATGACTAACACTAATTGGCAGGCCTATAGCGGTGAAACTACCATGAGCTATGCTACGCAGATGCTAGGCTTAACAGTGCAGAATTTTGTCTCTGCTGCAACGGGTGTGTGCGTTGCTATAGCGCTCATTCGTGGCTTAATCAATAAGGGTACCGATAATTTGGGGAATTTCTATTTTGATCTGGTACGCACTGTAACGAGAGTGTTCTTACCCATTTGCATTGTAGTAGGTTTATTTCTTGTTTCCGAGGGTGTACCGCAGAACCTCAATGCTTATGTGCATGCTACAACTCTTGAAGGGACGGAGCAAATTATTGCTCAAGGCCCGGTAGCTTCCCAAGAGGCTATAAAGGAATTAGGCACCAATGGCGGTGGCTTCTTCAACGCCAACTCCTCCCATCCCTATGAAAATCCGACACCAGTAAGCAATTTTGTGGAAATGTACGCAATCTTGCTTGTCAGTGCTGCTCTCTTAACCTGCTATGGCGATATGAGTGGTTCCATGAAGCAGGGTATGGCAGTGCTGGGCTCCATGACTATGCTTTTTGTTATGATGTTTGCGCTCTGCTATTGGTCCGAAGCTAGTGGCAATACTATTTTGGCAAGCTACAACCTAAGCGGACCGACTGCTATGGAAGGCAAAGAGGTGCGCTTCGGCATAGGCTCCTCGTCCTTGTTTGCTACTGTTACTACCGCTGCATCCTGTGGTGCGGTTAACTGTTGGCACGATTGCTTGACGGGACTAGGTGGTTTAGTACCAATGCTGCAAATGATGCTAGGCGAGGTTGTCTATGGTGGTACCGGCGCCGGTTTTTATGGTATGTTGCTGTATGTGTTCATCACAGTCTTCATTGTTGGCTTGATGGTCGGTCGCACACCGGAATATTTGGGCAAGAAGATTGAAGCTAGAGAAGTTGTTTTGACAATTATTGGTTTGCTGTTGCCAGCTATTACGATTTTAATTTTCAGTGGTGCTGCTTCTGTTTTGGAATGCGGCTTAAAGGGCATGAGCCAGCCCGGTCCTCATGGATTTAGTGAAGTACTCTACGGTTATGCATCCGCTGCAGGTAATAATGGTAGTGCCTTTGCAGGACTTGGTGCTAACAGCCTTTGGTACAATCTTACCATCGGTTTAGCCATGTTCATTGGACGCTTCGGCGTAATTTTTCCGGTACTGGCCATTGCGGGCAGCATGTCTACGAAAAAGATTTCTCCTGCCAACGCCGGTACCTTTGATACCGGTACCGTATTATTTGCTCTGCTTTTAACAGCAATTGTGCTCTTGGTAGGGGCATTGACATTCTTCCCAGCCTTAGCGTTGGGACCAATTGTTGACCAGCTGTTCATGTATGCCGATATAGTTTTCTGATAAGAAAATCATTCTTTAACGGAGGTTTATGAAAAATGAAGCATGAAAAATCTGCTACCTTGGATAAGAGAATCCTTAGGGAAGCGATTATTAATTCTTTTAAAAAGCTGAACCCTAAAACTCAGTGGCACAATCCTGTCATGTTTATCGTTTATGTGGGTGCTTTTTTAGTAGCTTTGATTACGGCTGCAGATTTCCTCCATGGAGATGCTGCCCGTGGTAGGTTCAACCTGCAGCTGGATTTATGGCTGTGGTTTACAGTATTGTTTGCCAATTTTGCTGAGGCTGTGGCCGAGGGTAGGGGTAAGGCGCAAGCTCAGAGCTTGCGCAATACACGTACATCTATTCAAGCACGCAAGCTGCTACCTGACGGTAGCGAAGTGATGCTAACCTCTGACCAAATTCGTATGGGTGATGTGATTTTGGTCAAGGCAGGTGAGCTTATTGCCAACGATGGTGAAATTATCGAAGGCATGGCCTCTATTGATGAAAGTGCTGTAACCGGTGAATCTGCCCCTGTAATTCGCGAGGCAGGTGGTGACCGCAGTGCCGTTACCGGCGGCACTAAAGTGCTCAGCGATTGGATTAAGGTACGTGTCACGGCTAATCCTGGCGAGACCTTTCTTGATAAAATGATTAGTCTTGTTGAGGGTGCTCAAAGGCAAAAGACTCCTAACGAAATAGCCTTAACGCTTTTGCTGGTTGGTCTTTCCATCATCTTTGTGGTAGCAGTGGCAACGCTAGAGCCCTTTGCAATCTATAGTGGTGGCCTTTTAAGCGTGCCAGCTTTGATTGCCCTGCTGGTCTGTCTTATTCCCACAACCATCGGCGGCCTATTGTCAGCCATCGGCATTGCCGGTATGGATCGTTTATTGAGTCGCAATGTGCTGGCTATGAGCGGCCGTTCTGTGGAGGTTGCCGGCGATGTAAATGCCCTCTTGCTGGACAAAACAGGCACCATCACGCTTGGTAACCGCATGGCCATTAATTTTATTCCTGCTTCTGGTGTGGAACTGGAAGCCATGGTTAAGGCTGCTTGCTTGGCCTCTATGGCGGATGAAACTCCTGAGGGGCGCAGCATTTTAGCCTTAGCTGCTAAACGCTACGATTTTGAGCTACAAAAAGCAGAAGCTCAGGGAGAGTTTGTTCCCTTTTCTGCAGCTACTCGCATGAGCGGCCTTGTGCAAAAAAGAAACCGTGTTTTTAAAGGCTCCGTGGACGCAATGAAAAAATATATGCAGGAGCAACAAAATTTCTTTCCTGAAAGGGTGGAGATGGATTGCATTACTATTGCCAATGATGGTGGTACACCTTTGGTAGTAGTGGAAAACGATAGAGTAATGGGCGTTATCCATTTGAAGGATATTGTCAAGGGTGGCATCAAGGATCGTTTTGAAGAGCTGCGCCAACTGGGCATCAAGACGATTATGATTACCGGCGATAACCGTTTGACAGCCGCAGCCATTGCTGCAGAGGCCGGTGTGGACGATTACCTTGCTGAGGCCACTCCGGAGTCCAAGTTAAAAATGATTAAGCAATACCAGCAGCAGGGCATGCTGGTAGCCATGACCGGCGATGGCACTAACGATGCTCCGGCCTTGGCTCAGGCTGATGTGGGAGTGGCTATGAACAGTGGTACCCAAGCTGCCAAGGAAGCTGCTAATATGGTGGATTTGGATAGTGATCCTACAAAGCTCATTGATATCGTGGCCATTGGTAAGCAGCTTTTAATGACTCGTGGTAGCTTGACAACCTTTAGCATTGCCAATGATGTAGCTAAGTATTTTGCAATCTTGCCTGCTATGTTTGCCAGCATTTATCCTCCCTTGGAGCTTTTAAATGTGATGCAATTGAGTAGTCCGAATAGTGCTATCATGAGTGCTATAATTTTTAACGCACTTATCATTGTAGCTTTAATTCCACTGGCTATGCGAGGCGTAGAGTATAAGCCAATTGGTGCAGCAGCTGTTTTGAAGCGAAACCTGTTTCTTTATGGTATCGGTGGCATTATTGCTCCCTTTGTTGGTATCAAGTTGATTGATATGCTGCTAGCATTTTTAGGAATCATTTAAGAGTATAAGGGAGGAATTAGCTATGTTTATTAAGCCATTGAGAGCTATATTGGTGATGACGATTTTTTGTGGCTTGCTTTATCCCTTAGTTATGACAGGGTTGGGTCAAATACTCTTTCCTTTTCAGGCTAATGGCAGTATAATTGAGCGCGATGGAAAGGTCATAGGCTCTGCCCTGATTGGACAGGAGTTTAAAAGTGATAAATATTTCAGTAGCCGTCCTTCAGCTAACGAATACAACGCTGCTGATAGTGCCGGAACCAATTATGGCGCAATCAACAAGGAACTGAAAAAGCAGGTTGAAGAAAGAGCAGCTGCGGTCAGAACAAAATATGGCTTGCTCGCTATAGAAAAGGTTCCTTCGGACATGGTGACCAATGATGCAGCCGGCTTTGATCCACATCTGTCACCGCAAGCTATTCGCTTGCAGGTGAATAGAGTGGCTGAGGCGCGCCATATGGATAAAAGTGTGATTTTAAAGCTAGTGGAGGAAAACACCGAATATCCTTCCTTAGGCTTTATTGGTGAAGCACGTGTGAACGTCTTAAAGCTTAATCTGGCTTTGGATAAAGCACAATCATAATAGAGTAGACAAATTGTACACAAATAGGGCTGTATTATAAGCAGCCTTATTTGTGCATTTGTGATTATGGATGATTTGGAGAAGAAAATTATGGAAACAAAACTGAAACGGGATAATATGCAAAAGGCAAGGGTTGCAGAGGTTCTAAAGCAGGCTAAGCAAGAGGGCAGGGGTAAGCTGACTATCTTTTTAGGTGCAGCAGCTGGCGTTGGCAAAACCTGTGCCATGCTCAAGGCAGCTAAGGAAAAGCAAAGGGCAGGCGTTGATGTGCTCATTGGTTTGGTGGATACACATGAGCGTGCGGAAACAGAAGCTTTGCTGGAGGGCATACCTAGGTTGTCCCTGAAGAAGATTGTTTATAAAGAGCACGAGCTAGAGGAGCTAGATTATGAAGGGATAATTAAGCGTAGACCACAGCTGGTAATTGTCGACGAGCTGGCCCATACTAATGTGATGGGCTCCCATTATAGCTATCGCTATAAGGATATCGAAGCAATTTTAGAAGCGGGCATTGATGTTTATACGGCCTTGAATATTCAGCATGTGGCAAGCCTGAATGATGTTGTTGCCAAAATAACTGGTACTGTAGTGAAGGAAACGGTGCCCGACGAGTTTTTGGCTCAAGCGGATGCAGTGCAGTTGGTAGATATCCCGGTGGAGGAGCTGCAAAAGCGCTTACACGACGGCAAGATTTATAAGCCCGAAATTGCTGCAAGAGCTTTGCAGGGCTTTTTTAGGCAAGGCAATATTAGTGCCTTGCGCGAGCTAGCGCTGCGCTACACTGCTTCTCATGTGGATGAGGATACGGCAGCTTATATGCGTCTGCATGCTATCGACGGACCTTGGCCTGCCTCTGGTAGAGTGATGGTATGCGCAGGATTTAGTCCCTTCGCTTCCCAGCTCATTTTGCAGGGGCATCGCATGGCCCAGGGCCTGCATTCCGAGCTCTTGGTAGTGAATATTGAAACGCCGGAGCATCGCTTTCCTGTGGGTGACAGGGAGCGGGAGCGCATTTGGCAGGATTTCAAGCTGGCCCATGATTTGGGAGGAAAGGTGCGCAGCGTATATGGCGAGGATGTGGTGGACACAATTTTGGAAACTGCACGCCAATATAATGTGACAGCCATAGTTGTAGGCAAATCTCGGCACAATAGTTGGCAGGATTATTTTCGCCGTAGTCTAGTTGACAGGCTTATTGATCAAAGCGAAAGTATTCCTGTATATGTCATGAAGGTGGATGCCACCGGCAGGCAGCCCTCCGTGGTCAATACTAATGCGAGAGGAGTGGCTAAGAGCTTTGGCTCAAAGCAGGTTGCTTATTCTCTTTTGATGCTAGCAGCAATAACCTTGCTCATGCTACCGCTACGCCCCTTTATGGAGCTTTTGAATATAGGACTACTGTATTTGGCACCGGTGCTGGTAAGTGCTATGTGGTGGGGTCGCAAGGCGTCCTATTTTACAGCTCTGTGCAGTATTCTGGCCTTTGAATTTTTCTTTTTAGCGCCTACCTATACCTTTCGCATTGATAATTTGCGTTATATTTGGGGCTTTGTCATTTTCTTTTTAGTAGCATCATTAGTGGGGGAACGTACGGAGAAGCTGCGTCATGAGGTAGAGCAGACTTCTCGTCGTGAGCAGGATATCAACAGCCTGTATCAATTCAGTAAGGATGTTGTTGTTGAGGATGATGAAAAAGCTATTGCCACGGCCTTCGACGAGCATGTAGGATCCTATCTGCAACGAGATTTATGGGTGTTACTGCCGGATGGCAAGGGTAAATTCTTGGAGCAGCTTTTTTATGATAGCCAACAAAAGCATACTTCTGACCAAGCTGCCTTGAGTAATGAGGAGCAGGTTGTGGCCGCATGGTGCTGGCGCAATAGCTGCGTTGCCGGTCGCTCCACTGATACCTTGCCCAACGCTGAGCATCTCTTTCTTCCCGTTGTGCAGGAGCACAGTACTCTTGCCGTAGTGGGCTTGCCCATGGAGCAAAAGCTTTTAGTACCGGAGGAGAGGGCTCTTTTGGAAGCATGGCTCAGCCTATTAGGCATGCTTCTGGCCAAGGCTAAGCTGGCTAAACAGGCTAAAGAGATAGCCATCTTGCAGGAGTCCGATGATTTGCGTAATGCGATTTTGAATTCTGTTTCTCATGAGTTGCGCACGCCGCTGGCCAGCATAATGGGAGCAGTTTATACCTTGCAGGATGCACGCATCAAATGCGATGTGACCATGCAGCACCAGCTGTTACAAACCATTAGCACAAGTAGTAAAAGGATGGAGCATATCATCGAAAATTTTTTGGATACAGCTCGCATTACCAGTGGCATGGTGAAGTTAAAGCGAGATTGGTGCGATTTAGAGGAGATAATAGGAGGAGCCTTAAGACGGTGGGGCGCCCATGAGCGCAAGGCCCTTGTGCGCTGTGAGCTGCCGGAGGATTTGCCCTTGTTTATAGGTGATAGTGGACTTTTGGAGCATGTGGTGCTAAACTATGTGGACAATGCAGCCAAATATTCACCCCAAGGTAGCGAGATTGTGCTTAAGGCAGAAGCTGATGAGGAGTATTTAACTTTGCAGGTTATTGATAATGGCTATGGCTTCGCCGATGATGAAAAGGAGCACTTATTTGAAAAATTTTATCGTGGCAAATGCACCGATAAAGCTAGAGGAACGGGTCTAGGCCTACCTATATGTAAGACGATTGTGGAAGCCCACGGAGGTCAGGTTTGGGCGGAGCACCGTAACAACGGTGAGGGCAGCGTGTTTGCCTTTAAGCTGCCACTAACGAAGGGAGATAATCATGATGGAAAGCAAGGGTATGAAGGTTCTGGTAATTGATGATGAGCTGCAGATGCGCAAGCTTTTGGAAATGGCGCTTACGTCCTACGCTTATACTGCTGTTTTGGCGGCTTCGGGACAGGAGGGCCTGCTGCAGGCGGTAACTATGCATCCTGATTTGGTGATAGTTGATTTAGGCTTGCCAGATATGGATGGGAAGGATGTGGTTAGCAGGCTGCGGGAGTGGAGCAGTGTTCCCATTATTGTGCTGACGGCTAGGGAGCAAGAGCAGGAAAAAATAGCTGCTCTAGACAGGGGAGCAGATGATTATGTGACTAAACCCTTTAGCATGGGCGAGCTCATGGCTCGCATGCGTGTATGCCTGCGTCGTTTTTGCCATTCGGAGCAAGAAAATCCTTTGCTTACCTGCGGTGGTATAACTATGGATTTGATGCAGCATAGGGTTGTTGTTGATGGGCGAGAGGTAAAGCTCACGCCTACAGAATTTGATTTGCTTAAATATATGCTGAAATATGCCGGTAGAGTTTTAACCCATAAGCAAATTTTAAAGGCTGTTTGGGGCAATGATTATGACGATGATTTGCATTATATTCGCATTTATATGCGCCAACTGCGTCGCAAAGTTGAAAAGGATCCCACGCAGCCTAAATATCTGCTCACAGAGGCAGGTGTGGGCTATCGCTTGAGTGGGGGCGAGGGATAAAAATAATCTTAACTAATTGCGTAACTTCTCTAACACTTTTCTCCTTTCCTCTCTTTAAAAATTAGTTTAAATGTGATATCATATATACTTAAGACTGGTGTTTAATGACATGTATTATCACTAATTTACAGGTGGTTTAACCAATGCTTATTGAGAATAATTTTCATTATCCTGTAATCTTGAAGCTAACAGGTAAAAAATGCGTCATTATCGGTGGTGGCGAGGTGGCAGCTCGCAAGCTCAATACCCTGTGCGAGGCGGGTGCAAAGGTCACAGTAGTGGCCCCGGAGTTCTGCTCTCTGCTCCAAAAAACAGCAGCAAAACACTCTTGCCAGCTGGTACAAGATTACTATCAGACACAATATTTACAGCAAGCCTTTGTTGTTATTGCTGCTACCAATAATGCAACTGTCAATAGGCAAATCACCGCTGAAGCGCCCCTGCTCTGCAACAATATTACAGAGCCGGAGCTGAGTAATTTTACTGTACCCTCCTCCTTCACCCAAGGAGACATCACGGTGGCACTGGCCACGGGCGGTATGCCAGCCTTCACAAGAATTTTAAAAGGTAAATTACAAAAAGTAATTACTCCTGATATTGCAGCTTTTAACGAATTTTTGCGCGAGCAGCGGCTTGTAGTGCAGCAAATCCCCTCAACTCCTGCACAACGCACAGCCCTGTGGCGACAAATTCTCACAGAAGATATAATTAATTTAGTAGCAGCAGGCCATGCTGCTCAGGCAAAGGAGAACATCTTAGATGCAATTAACAGTTTTAGGTCTCAATCACAAAACAGCCCCCGTTGAGATCCGCGAGCGTTTTAATTTCACTAATGATAGGGTAGCAAGCATTTTGCGCCGTATGCGCAACTACGATAATATTCCAGAAGCTATGCTTTTATCTACCTGCAACCGTACTGAGCTCTATATGGTTATCGAAAATCCCCATGAGGCCATTCCTTTTGTGAAGCGCCTTTTAGAGCATTTGGCAGGGGAGCATTATAAGAACGAGTATTTTTATAACCTCACTGGCACCCTGTGTGTGCAGCATTTATTCAGAGTAGCCTCTAGCTTGGACTCTTTGATTATCGGGGAAGGTCAGATTTTGAGCCAGATCAAAAACGCCTACCAAATTGCCCGCAACAACGGGATGACCGATACTATTTTAAATACTCTCATGAACCGTGCTATTGCAGTGGGCAAGCGGGTGCGCACGGAAACTAAAATCGCTTATAGCAGTGTTTCTGTATCCAGTGCCGCCGTGGATTTGGCTATCAATATTTTGGGAGATTTGCACACTGCCAATATTCTCGTTGTTGGCGCAGGTCACATGAGCGAGCTCACGGCGCGCCATCTGATTGACAAGGGCGCTAAGACGATTTTTGTAAGCAATCGTAATTTTGACCACGCCCAGGAGTTGGCTGAAAAATTCAATGGCACTGCCATTCCCTATCAAGCCATGTTCAAGCAGGCTGCTCAGGCGGATATAATTATTACTTCAACAGGTGCGCCTCACTATGTTTTGACAGCGGAAAATCTGGGGCCTCTGCTCATCAATCGCCAGACACGACCCTTGATTTTAATTGATATTGCTGTACCCCGTGATGTGGACCCGGCCTTGAATGATATGCAGGGTGTGACGGTTTATAATATCGATGATTTGGAAAATGTGGTGGATGTAAATAAAAACTTCCGCACCCATGAGGCTAAGGTGGCCGAGCAGATTATTGCTGAAGAAATTGCTGCGCTGAAGGAGCGCCTGCGTTACTACACCATGCGTCCTGTGATGGTACAGCTCCACGATAAAATGAACTTCCTGCGTCAAAAGGTGCTCAAAAAGGCCTTTATCAAGCTGCCGGAGCTGACTGACGAGCAGCGCCGTATAATTGATTTAATGACCCAGCGCTTGGAGCATAAATTCCTGCGGGAGCCCATGAAGGCTATGAATGCTGTGGCCGGTACTCCTGAGGAGGAGCGCTACAAGCAGATGATGTGTGATTTATTCTTATTGAACGAAAGCGGAGAGGAGTTTGGTGATGAAAGCCGTATTGAAGATTGGGACTAGACAAAGTCTGTTAGCCCTGTGGCAAAGTAACCATATTGCAGCCTGCCTGCGGGAAAAATATCCTGAGTGTGAGGTTGTGCTGAAAAAAATCGTCACCAAAGGCGATAGAATTCTAGATGTACCCTTAGCTCAAATTGGTGGTAAGGGACTCTTTACCAAGGAAATTGAAGAGGATTTGCTTAGCGGCGAGGTGGACTTGGCCGTGCATAGCTTAAAGGATATGCCCACAGTGCTGCCTGAAGGCTTGTGCTTGACCGCTATTACAGAGCGCGCCAATGTGGGCGATGCCTTTGTAAGCAATAAGTATAATAGCTTTGTCGAGCTTCCCTTGGGAGCAGTGGTAGGCACCAGTAGCCTGCGCCGTAAGGCACAGCTTTTGGCAGCTCGCCCTGATTTAACTATTCGCGATTTGCGCGGCAATGTGGATACCCGGTTGCGCAAGCTGGATGAAGGCTTGTACGATGCCGTGATTTTGGCTGCGGCAGGCCTAGAAAGACTGGGTCATGGCGACAGAATTAAGGACGTGATTCCTAGCAGCGTATGCCTGCCTGCAGTAGGTCAGGGCGCTCTGGCTATCGAATGCCGCAGTGACGACCCTGAAGTGCGCCAGATGCTAGACTTTTTGAATGATATGCCCACTGTGTATGCTACCAATGCGGAGCGCGCCTTCTTAGGCCTTCTGGAGGGTGGCTGCCAAGTGCCCATCGGTGTGCATGCTGATGTGGAGGGTGACCAAATTAAGATTGAAGCAATCATTGCTGCGTTAGACGGCAGCAATGTTTTGAGAGATACTATCAAGGGCGCAGCTACTGATGCAGTAGCTTTGGGCCAGGAATTGGGCAGAAAGATGCTCGCTAACGGTGGCCAGGAAATCTTGGCTGCAATTCTTTAAGGAGAGTGACAGAATGACTAAACAGGGTAAAGTATATTTAATTGGTGCAGGCCCCGGCGACCCGGGCCTATTGGGTCTGAAGGCCAAGGAATGCTTGGAAACTGCGGATGCAGTGGTTTATGACCGCTTGGCCGACCCGCGTATTTTGGCCTTTGCGCGCAAGGATGCAGAAATGGTTTATGTGGGCAAGGCCAGTGCTAACCACACCATGCGTCAGCCCGATATTAACAAGCTGCTTGTGAAATTGGCCCAAGAGGGCAAGACTGTAGCTCGCCTGAAGGGCGGCGACCCCTTCGTTTTTGGCCGCGGTGGCGAGGAAGCCATCGAGCTTTTAGAAGCAGGCCAACCCTTTGAATTCGTTCCTGGCGTTACCAGCGCCATCGCTGTTGCTGAATATGCCGGTATCCCCGTTACCCACCGCCATGTGGCTACCTCCTTCGCTGTAATTACCGGCCATGAGGACCCCACCAAGGGCGCTTCCACCATCAACTGGAAGGGCTTGGCTACTGCAGTGGATACTCTTGTTTTCCTCATGGGCGTGGAAAATATTGAAAAGATTTCCAGCCAATTGATTGCTAACGGTCGCAGTGCTGACTGCCCTGCTGCGGTAATTCGCTGGGGTACCCATCCTGAGCAGCGCACCCTTGTTACTACTCTGGGCAAGGCTGCTGCAGATGTGAAGGCTAATAACCTGAAGCCCCCTGCGATTTTCCTCGTAGGTGAGGTTGTGAAGCTGCGTGAGCAGCTGCAATGGTTCGATAATAAGCCCCTCTTTGGTCAAACCATTATCGTGACCAGAGCTCGAGCTCAGGCCAGCGATTTGACCAAAAAGCTGGAGGCTTTGGGTGCTAAGGTTATCGAAGTGCCCGCTATTAAAATTGTACCCGCTGCCGACTACGCTCCCCTTGACAGGGGCATCGCTGAGTTGGCTAGCTATAAATGGCTGGTGTTCACCAGCGCTAACGGCGTGGAATATTTCTTTGAGCGTTTGACTGCCGCCGGCAAGGACGCTCGCGCGCTTGCCGGCGTCCAGCTGGCCGCCATTGGCAGCGCTACTGCCGATGCCCTTCGGGCTCACGGCCTCGCTGCCGATTTAATCCCCTCTGCCTATAAGGCAGAGGAATTGGCCGAAGCCTTGGCTGACAAAATCACTGCTGGCGACAAAATTCTTATCGCTCGCGCCAAGGTCGCTCGCGAGGTACTCCCAGAGTCCCTGCGTAAAATCGGCGCCGTAGTTGATGTGGTAACTGCTTACGAAACTGTGTCTGATTGTGAAAATAAGGACGAGCTCCTCGCTGCCCTCGCTGAGGGCAGCGCCAGCGTGGTAACCTTCACCAGCTCCTCCACTGTGACCAACCTCTTGAAGGTGTTGGGCGACAAGCAAGAGCTGCTGCATAAGGTTGCTTTGGCTGCTATCGGTCCTGTGACCAGCGAAACCCTGCAAAAGCATGGTCTGAAGCCGGCTATCGAAGCCGAAAAATATACCATCGACGGCTTAGTACAAGCTATCCGCCAATACTATAACAAGTAAAGGAGTCTTAAGAATGGCTGTTGATTTTCCTATCTATCGCCCTCGTAGAACCCGCGCAACTGAAAATCTGCGCGCAATGATTCGTGAAACTGAAGTATCTGTTAAGGATTTAATTTATCCTATTTTTGTAGTGCCCGGAACCAATGTGAAGCATGAAATCGAGTCCCTGCCCGGTAACTACCATTGGTCCATCGACCGCCTTGGCGAATGCATGGATGAGGTTGCCAGCCTGGGCATCCCTGCTGTGCTGCTCTTTGGTGTGCCCTCCTATAAGGACGCAGTGGGCAGTAGCGCTTGGGATATGCATGAGCCTGTGCAATTGGCCTGCAAATTTATCAAGGCCAACTATCCTGAAATTGTTATCATTACTGATGTGTGCATGTGCGAATATACCGAGCATGGTCATTGTGGCGTGCTGCAAAACGGCTGCACTGTAAACAACGACGAGACCCTGCCCCTTTTGGCCAAGGTTGCCGTTTCTCACTGCCAAGCTGGTGCTGACATGATTGCTCCCTCCAACATGATGGATGGTTATGTAAAGGCAATTCGTGAAGCGCTGGATGAGAACGGCTTCAACCATATTCCCATTATGGCTTATTCTGCTAAATTTGCCTCCGCATATTACGGCCCCTTCCGCGCAGCTGCGGACTCCGCTCCCTCTGCCGGTGACCGCAAGGGCTACCAAATGGACCCTGCCAACAGCGATGAGGCTCTGCGCGAGGTTGCACTGGATATTGAAGAAGGCGCTGATATCGTGATGGTTAAGCCTGCTTTGGCCTTCCTTGACGTTGTACAACGTGTACACGAAACCTTCAACCGTCCCCTGTGCGTTTATAACGTCAGCGGCGAATATGCCATGGTGAAGGCAGCTGCTGAAAAGGGCTGGATTGATGAAAAACGCATTGTTATGGAAACCATGCTGGGCTTCAAGCGCGCCGGCGCAAAGATGATCATTACTTATCATGCACTAGATGTAGCTAAGTGGTTAAAGTAAAACTTAAGAATCTCCCTCAGTCAGCTCGTTAACTCGTTGACAGCTCCCTCTAGGAGGGAGCACAAGCTGTAAATAAGAGCTAGCATTTTGTCCTCCCTCCAAGAGGGAGGTGCCGAGCTTGCGAGGCAGAGGGAGTTTAGGAAAGGAATTTTCTATTATGAATAATACTAAATCTACTGCCGCCTTTGAGGAAGCCCGTAAGTACATCCCCGGTGGCGTAAACAGCCCTGTGCGTTCCTTCCGCAGTGTGGGCGGTGTACCGCCTTTTATTGCCGGTGGCAAGGGCAGCAAAATTTACGATATTGATGGCAATGAATATATCGATTACGTTTTGAGCTATGGCCCGCTGCTCATGGGTCACGTGCCTGACTGCGTAACTGAGGCTATTAAGGACGCAGCAGAAAAGGGAACATCCTATGGCGCTCCTACCTTGGCAGAAACTGAGCTGGCCAAATTAGTATGTCGCTTGGTGCCTTCCATGGATCAGGTCCGCATGGTTAACAGCGGTACCGAGGCTACTATGAGCGCTCTGCGCTTGGCTCGCGCTTATACCGGTCGTGACTGCATCGTGAAATTCATCGGCTGCTACCATGGCCATCACGACAGCCTTTTGGTAAAGGCTGGCAGCGGTGCTACTACCTTTGGTGTACCCGATAGTCCCGGCGTACCCAAGGCAGTTGCTTCTACGACGATAACTGTGCCCTTTAACGATTTGCCTGCTTTGGAGAAGGTTTTCGCAGAGCGCGGCGAGGAAATCGCCGCGGTAATTATGGAGCCTACTCCGGGTAACATGGGCTTGGTGCTGCCCAAGGAAGGCTATCTGGAAGGCATTCGCGCTTTGACCAAAAAGTATGGCGCTTTGGTTATCTGTGACGAGGTTATGAGCGGCTTCCGCAGTGCTCAAGGTGGCAGCCAATCCCTGTATGATGTTGATCCTGATATTACCTGCCTTGGTAAGGTTATCGGCGGTGGACTGCCCGTGGCTGCTTACGGTGGCAGACGGGAGATTATGCAAAAGGTTTCTCCTGCCGGTCCTATGTATCAAGCAGGCACCTTAAGCGGTAACCCGCTGGCTATGGCTGCCGGTATTGCAGCCCTGACCTATATGGAAGATAATAAGGTTTGTGAAAAGCTGGAAAGCATGACCGCTATTTTAACCGGCGGCCTGGAGCGCGCAGCTGCCAAGGCCGGTGTGCCTGTGCAGGTACATCGTTTAGGCAGTATGTTTACAGTGTTCTTTAGCGACAAGCCTGTAACTGATTTTGATAGCGCTGCCGCCAGTGATTTGGAAGCCTTCAAAATCTACTTCCACTCCATGCTGGAGCAGGGGATTTATTTACCGCCCAGCCAATTCGAAACCAACTTCTTGTCCTTGGCTCACAGTCCTGAGGATATCCAAAAGACCATTGACGCAGCTAGCGTAGCCTTTGCAAAGGTTGCGGAAGCTCGTGGTTATAAAGCCTAGTTATCCACATATTCAGGTAAAAGTTATCCACATTGTGCATAAGTGTGTGGAAAAATAATAGCTTGAGAAAATAAAAAATCCCCGCTCTGTTAAGAGCGGGGATTGATTTTTACTAAGCTTAAATTATTTGCCGAAATATCTCTTCAGCAGGCCAGCAAATGCTTTGCCAT
>JBJDXC010000157.1:0-1941 GCA_051866475.1 Phascolarctobacterium sp. | reverse complement strand
GACATCATTATGGCTCAAAGCATGGAGCTTATTTGTAATATGCACCAAGGTTTAGTGAATAATGAGCACTATAAGCGTATGGAGCCCTCGGACGGCATCATGGTGGTGGATCCCAACAAGCTGATTATTGCAGCTAATAATAGGGCCAAGCACATGTTTGATGTCATGGAAATTCCCCAGCTTATTGGCTGTCGTACTAACGATGTAGCAATTAATTGGCCCTTGGTGGGCATGGTTATGGACACAGGTACGGCGGAGAGTAAGGAATTTACCATGCATGACCTGTTGCTTTCCATGCGGGTGCTGCCTGTGGTACCTCGCCCTAAGGGTGGCTGTGCCATCGTTATTTTGCAGGATATAACGGAGCTGCGCAAGAAGGACGAGGAGCTCTTGATTAAATCCGTGGTCATTAAGGAAATTCACCATCGGGTGAAGAACAATCTCCAGACCATTGCTAGTCTCCTACGCTTGCAGGAGCGACGTGCACAATGTGGTGAAACACGTTTAGTACTGCGGGACTGCATTAGCCGCGTCAATAGCATCGCCATTGTCCATGAGTACTTGTCCCAGCAGGACTCAGGCTTAATCGACGTAGGCAAGGTGGCTAAGGGCATTTATCAAGCTATTATGAGCAGTATGCTCTCGCCGGATTTTAAGCTGGAGGCGACCTTTAAGGCGGACGAGGTGCAGCTGCCTTCGGATAAGGCTACCAGTATTGCCCTGATTTTAAATGAGCTTTTGCAAAATACCATTGAGCATGCCTTTGAAAAGAGAAGTGCAGGCAAATTGCAGGTGCGCTTTGCCCAAGAGGCGGATGGATATTTGCTCTCCATTGCCGATGATGGTATAGGTCTCCCTCAGGGATTTACTATTACCGGCCACAGGAGCCTGGGCTTAAAAATTATTAAAACTATGGCAGAATCTGATTTACAGGGCTCTTTTACCTTGACTAATAGGCCAGAAGGCGGTACACTTGCAGTAGTAAGAATTCCAAAGGCAGGTGAAAAATGATGTTGAAGAAATTAAAAATCCTCCTGGCAGATGATGAGGCCATTTTACGCTTGGACTTGCGGGAAATGCTGACCGATGCCGGACACGAGGTTGTAGGTGAGGCTGCCAATGGCGAGGAAGCAGTGAAGCTGGCCAGGGAGCTAAAGCCTGAGTTTATTATTATGGACGTAAAGATGCCGGTAATGGATGGGCTGACAGCGGCAAAGCTCATCGCTGCGGAGAATATTGCGCCGGTGCTTTTGCTGACTGCCTATAGCCAGCAGGATATTGTGGAAAAGGCTTCTGAAGCAGGGGTTATTGCTTATCTAGTAAAGCCCATTCGCGAGGAGCAGCTCTTCCCGGCCATGGAAATTGCCCAGAAGCGCTTTTTGGAGGTGCAAAAGCTGAACCTGGAGCTGGCACAGCTCAAGGATAGCCTGGAAACACGCAAATTATTGGATAGGGCCAAGGGAATATTGATGGCTGCTCACGGCATGACGGAGCAGGAGGCCTATCGGAAGATGCAGCAGTTTAGTATGGCTAAAAGAATTTCCTTGAAGGCTTTGGCAGAGAGCATTATTGCTGCCGCTGCCAAGAGAAATTGATATAGATGCTTTATTAGCAGGTACGTTGCTTTTGTGGACGCGGGCCTGCTATATTTTTTTGTGTTTAGTATGCATTTAGAAGGAAAAAGAGGGAGTTTGGCAAGAAAAAAGCCACCTTTTACAAGTTTTTTGGAAAAAGTTTTAAGCCCGTAAAGCCTGTATACAAAGTGCTTTAGATTGCAACGGAGCCTAGTGTTCACAGTAAATTTGTTAAAAAAGTTACGAAAAAGGTGTTGACATTCCAAAAGCTGCGTGGTATTATATACAAGTCGACGCGATACGGCACTGAATGAGCCAAGGTCGCTAGACAAAAAGTTTGAACCTTTAAAACTGAACATTGAACCTA
>JBJDXC010000156.1:4744-8855 GCA_051866475.1 Phascolarctobacterium sp. | reverse complement strand
TTGCCCCGCAGCTCCTCCCAGAATTTGCGCTGGGACTTCTTCATCTTGTAGGGCAAGGGCTTTTCAATAAGGCGCAGCTGCTCTGCCGTGAGCAGGTCGGGACGCAGGAAATAGGTCGCCTTTAAGGACTCCTGCAAGCGCCAGTCGGCAATCAGGGCGTGGTTACCACCCCGCAGCACCTCCGGCACCTCCAGCCCTTCAAAATTCACAGGACGGGTGTACTGGGGATACTCCAAAAGCCCCGTGCTGAAGGAGTCCTCCTCGGCGCTGACCAGCTTGCCCAAAACGCCGGGAATGAAGCGAGCAATGGCGTCCATGACGATGAGCGCCGGCATCTCGCCACCGGTGAGCACATAATCACCGATGGAGAGCTTCTCGTCCACCCAATGGAAGATGCGCTCGTCAAAGCCCTCGTAATGACCGCAGACGAAGATAAAGTCCTGACCTGAGTGGGCATACTCCTCTACAATGCTTTGCTTTAGGGTGCGCCCACCGGGGCACATGGCAATAACGCGGGCGTCGGGCAGCTGCTCCTTGGCCTTGCGAATGGCGGCTACCATGGGCTCTGGCTTCAAGACCATGCCGGCGCCGCCCCCAAAGGGAGTGTCATCCACCGTGCGATGGACATCGTGAGTGAACTCGCGAGGATTAATGCAGCTGATTTTTACTAAACCTTTGTTCACAGCACGTTGGATAATGCTGTGACCTGCGGCTTGCTCAATCTGCTCGGGAAATAAGGTTATAAAGAGAAACTTCATGCTTCATCAACCCATTCCGGCAGGGTCACAACCATGCGCTTTTCCGCAAGGTTGATTTCCTTTACATAGATTTTGAGAGCCGGCAGCAGAATATCCTTTTCCCCCGGCACAGCAATAACATAAACATCGTTGCTACCGGTGCTCAGGGAGTCCTTGAAGGTGCCGATTTGCTTGCCCTCTTCATCAAAAACGGGCAGGCCGATTAAATCAGCTACATAGAATTGGCCCTCTTCCAGCTCCGGCAAATCCTCCGCTTTAATCAAAACCTCCTGGTCACGCAAAAGCTCCGCCTCATTCATGGATTTGATTTCCGCAGTGGTTACTAGCACCATGCGCTTATGAAAGCGAGCGTGCTTCACAGTCAGCTTGCGACCGTCATGGAGGAGCAAATACTCTAGGTCTAAAAATTGTTCCGGCTTTTCCGTTAAAGGCAGAATACGAATATCGCCCCGCACACCGTGCGGAGCGACAATCTTACCAATTACTATTTGGTTGTGCATATATTACTCGCGGAAAGCGATAACCTTACCGTCTTCGGTGAGGATTTCTGCACCCATCAGAGCTTCCAGATCGGTACCGATGGTGATTTCCACAGTACGCTCTAAGGTACCATGGCCAATCTCAGCGCCCATTTCCAGAGACTCGGCACGCTTCAGCTTAGCCTCAGCCTCAGCCTTAGCAGCGGTGCGTTTATTTCTTTCCATGTCGATTTGCTCGCGCAAAGCCGGCAGCACGCTCAAATCGGAAGCAGCCTGATGCAAAGCCTTTTTAGCTTGGAACTCAAATTGCTCCAGATCAAGCTCCATATTTTTTATGGTGTTTTGGAGATCTCCAATAATTTTCAGTTTTAAATCTTCAGTTACCTTTGCTTTAATAGCAACGGGAACTCTAACCATCATTTTATCCATTATTTACCATCCTCAATTAGACGATTTCCACAATAACTTTAACATTCTCGCGGGTTGCTACTGCTTTCATAACAGTTCTGATGGCTTTGGCGATGCGGCCTTGTTTTCCAATAACCTTGCCCATGTCTTCAGAAGCAACATGGAGGCGGAGTACCGTGGTTGTGCCGGTAGTTTCCTCCTCCACTACTACTGCAGAGGGATTACTTACAAGAGACTTGGCCATTACTTCTACCAATTCTTTCATGTAGATCACGCCTCTCTCAAAAATTATTTTGCAGCTTTAGCTTCAGCAAAAGCCTTCATGATACCATTCTTGCTAAACAGGCTCTTAACGGTATCAGTAGGTTGTGCACCTTTACCCATCCAATCGATAGCTTTTTCAGCGTCGATTTTTACGTTAGCGGGGGTAGTGGTGGAATCATAGTAACCGATGGATTCGATGAAACGACCGTCACGAGGGGAACGAGCGTCTGCTACTACGATACGATAGAAAGGAGCTTTTTTAGCACCCATACGTTTTAAACGAATTTTTACTGCCATGTTGATAGTCACCTCCTTAAATATATCTCAAACAACATGGAACTTTTAATTTTTATTAATGACCAAAGGGCATGCGGAAGCCGCCCTTGGATGCAAACTTAGCCATACCCTGCATGCGCTTCATCATCTTCTTGCTTTCCTCGAAGTTCTTCAGCAGCTTATTGACATCCTGCACGCGCATGCCACAGCCAAGGGCAATGCGTTTGCGGCGGCTGCCGTTGATGATATCAGGGTTGCGTCTTTCTTTGGGGGTCATGGAGCGGATAATAGCCTCAATGCGGTCGAATTCCTTTTCATCCACATTGGCTTCCTTCAGCTTTTGGCTGATGCCGCCCATGCCGGGGATCAGGCCCAGGATGGTTTCCAGAGAGCCCAGCTTTTTGACCTGCTGCATTTGGTCCAGGAACTGCTCCAGGGTGAATTCATCCTTGCGCAGCTTCTTTTCCATTTCCAGAGCCTTGGCCAAGTCGGTGGTGGACTGAATCTTTTCCACCAGGGTCAGGATATCGCCCATGCCCAGGATGCGGGAAGCCATGCGGTCCGGATGGAAGGGCTCCAAAGCATCCAGCTTTTCGCCCAAGCCAATTAATTTTACCGGCTTACCGGTAACAGCCTTGACGGAGAGCACGGCACCGCCACGAGCGTCGCCATCCAGCTTGGTTACAATCAAGCCGTCGATGCCCAGCTCGCTATTGAAGCTTTCGGCTACGGTAACGGCGTCCTGACCGGTCATAGCATCTACAACCAACAGGATTTCCTGAGGATTTACAGCTGCTTTAATATTGCGCAGCTCCTCCATGAGCTCTTCGTTAATATGTAAACGGCCTGCGGTATCGATAATCACCGTATCACAAGCCAGGCTGCGTGCCTTTTCAATGGCCTGCTCCGCAATCTGCACCGGGGATACCTTATCACCCAGGGTGAAGACGGGAACGCTGAGCTGCTCGCCCAGCACCTGCAGCTGGGTAATAGCAGCGGGACGATAAACGTCGCCTGCCACCAGCAAGGGGCGCTTATGCTTTTTCTTCAAATAATTGGCCAGCTTACCGGCGGTGGTGGTTTTACCAGCGCCCTGCAGGCCTACCAGCATAATTACTGTGGGCGGCTTTTGGGCTACGGTCAGCTTGCTTTGGGTACCACCTAAGAGCTCAATCAATTCCTCGTTAACGATTTTAATGATTTGCTGATGGGGGTTCAGGCCCTCGCTAACCTCCGCTCCCAGAGCACGCTCCTTCACCCTAGCTACGAAGTCCTTAACTACTTTAAAGTTAACGTCGGCTTCTAAAAGAGCCATACGCACTTCTCGCATGGGGGCCTTCAGGTCGTCCTCAGTGAGCTTGCCGGTGCCGCGGAACATTTTTAACGCATTTTGTAATCTTTCAGATAAACTTTCAAATGCCATTCGCTTTACCTACCTTCGCCGCAGATGTCTTGCAAAATTCTTGCGGCTTCTTCATTTTTCTCTCTATCGCAGGGAGCCAAAAGCTGCACCACCCGATGTAGCTCCTCGTGGAGCGCTTCTTCCTTGGCCAGCACGCCAAGCGTTGTCTCATAGCGCTCTAAAATCTGCTCCACTCTTTTTAATAAATCATGCACTGCCTGGCGGGATACGCCTAGCTCCTCGGAAATCTCGCTTAAGGATAAATCGTCGTAGAAGTACATTCCCAAACAGTTTCTTTGCTTCTCTGTGAGCAGGCCACCATAGATATCAAAAAGCCTGCCTAAGCGCATGCGCTGCTGAAAAATTTCCTCTCCGGACATAGTGCTACCTCAACTCAATTTACTCGACTTTGCTATTATAATCGAAAAAAGGAGGGTTGTCAAGTATTTTTACTTGTCACCCTCCATTTTTTATTTTTTCTCCGTATCAAAGAGAGCCTCTACGAACTTATCAGGCTCGAAGGG
>JBJDXC010000156.1:0-4644 GCA_051866475.1 Phascolarctobacterium sp. | reverse complement strand
TTTATTTTTTCTCCGTATCAAAGAGAGCCTCTACGAACTTATCAGGCTCGAAGGGACGGAAGTCCATAATGCCCTCGCCAATGCCAATCCATTTTACAGGCAGGCCCAGCTCCTCCTTGATGGCTACGACCACGCCGCCCTTGGCAGTGCCGTCCAATTTGGTGAGCACCACGCCGGTAACATTGGCCGTATCCATGAAGACCTTGGCTTGGTTGATGGCGTTTTGGCCAGTGGTAGCATCTAAAACCAGGAAGGTTTCGTGGGGAGCCTCGGGAATTTCACGCTTAATAATGCGGTGAATTTTTTCCAGCTCGTTCATGAGATTGGCCTTGTTATGCAAGCGGCCAGCGGTATCGATAAAAAGGATATCGGCCTTGCGGGCAATGGCAGCCTTCACAGCGTCGAAAACCACTGCTGCCGGGTCCGCACCCTCGTTATGGCGAATGACGTCGCAGTGTGCGCGCTCGCCCCAAATGGTGAGCTGCTCGGCAGCGGCAGCACGGAAGGTGTCGCCTGCAGCCAAAATAACCTTGTATTTGAACAGGGTGAAATAATTGGCCAGCTTGCCAATGGTAGTGGTCTTGCCCACGCCGTTAACGCCTACGACTAAAATTACCGTGGGCTTGGCGCCGATGCGTGTGCGTTGACCGCTATCGGCTAAAAGCTCTGCCATATATTTTTTCAGGAAGGGAATAACATCCTCGGTGCCCTTGATTTCACGGCTCTTAGCAGCCTTGCGCACGGCTTCAATAAGCTTTTCCGTGGTCTTTACGCCCACGTCGGCACTGAGTAAAATCATTTCCAGCTCTTCTAAAAAATCATCATCAATGGCGGTGGACAGGCCCACCAGCTCCTGAATACGGTCGGTAAAATTGCGCCGCGTCTTAGAAAGGCCCTCCTTTAAGCGCTCAAAAAATCCCATAATCAACTCTCCTTTGCATTTATCTTCACGGATAATAGTTTCGATACACCGGATTCTTCCATAGTTACACCGTACATGATATCCGCCGCCTCCATGGTGCCCTTGCGGTGGGTAATCATGATAAATTGGGTCTTGGCTGCGTATTCCCTGAGGAAATTGGCAAAGCGCTGGATATTGGCATCATCCAAGGGCGCGTCAATTTCGTCCAGAATACAGAATGGTGCCGGCATGTAGCTTAATAACGCGAACAAAAGCGCGATTACTGTTAGCGCTCGCTCGCCGCCGCTCATTAAATACAGGCTTTGCAGCTTCTTGCCCGGGGGCTGCACCTCAATATCGATGCCGGAGTCCAGGATATTCTCTGGCTCCGTCAGCTTTAACACAGCCGTGCCGCCGCCAAAAAGCTTCACATAACACTCAGCAAAATAAATATTGATCTGGGCGAAGGCTTCCTTGAAGCGCTTGGTCATGCCGCTATTGATTTCGCTGATGACCGCCTCCAGATTATCCTTGGCCGTAGCCAAATCCTCATACTGCTTGCGTAGGAACTCGCTGCGCTCCTTCACCGCCTGATATTCCTCGATGGCCGCCGCATTAATTGGACCTAGCTCGCTAATAGCTAAGGACAGCTTGCTAGCACGGCGCTGCAGCGCCTTCAAGTCCAGATTCTCTACCTCGCTCACGTCCACCAGCTTGGCTTGGGTCGCGTCCATGTGGTAGTCCTGCTCCAGCTGCTCCAGCACATGCTGGTAGTCGCTGTCCTGGCGGGCCAGCTCCAGCTCCGCCTGGCGCAGCGCTGCTTCACTAGCTGTAGTCTCCTTGCGCGCCGCTGCCACGGCCTCCTCCAGAGCGCTTTGCTGCGCTAAGAGCGCACCTCGCTGCTCTGTGAACTCGTCCTTACCGCTGACGATTTCCTTCAGCTGGGCCAGCTCCTGCTCGCCCTGCAGGGCCAGCTCCTCCTTGCGCTGGGCGCAGTCCGCAATGGTCCGCTCCAAGCGTGTTATTTCCTCGCTATTGTCGCTGATTTCCTTGCGCACCCGCAGGGTATCCGTATCCAGCTGCTGCATGCGCTGGCTGTTCAGCTCCGCCTTAGCAGCTGATGTTTCCAAGGTTACTCGTGCGTCCTGCAGCTGATTTTCCAAGGCTGTGAGAGCGCTGCCACACTGGGCAATCTCCCGCTTCATGGCCTCCAGCTGCTCCTTGGCCTCCGCGTCCAAGGTTTCTCGCTCGGTAACGGTGGCTCTCAGAGCCTTCACCTTATCGCGATTAGCCATGTACTCATCGGTAACCTGTTTTCTATCATCTAAAAGTAAAAGTAAGTTCTCGTTTTCGCGTTTTTTCGTCTCTTCCAGCTGCTGCAGATGCAGGGCAATTTCACTGCCCTTTAAGCGTAGCTGGGCCAGCTGCTCCTTGGCCTCGCCCTGCTTGCGCGAGAGCTCCTTCGCTTGGCGCTCCTGCTCTTCCAGCTGCTCCTGCCAGCGCAGCACCTCCTGGTGCAGCGCGTCGCAGCGCAGCAGCGCCTGCTTAATCTCCCGCTCACGGCTGAGATAGCCCTCGCGCTGCTTGCGAGCGCCGCCGGTCATGCTGCCGCCGGCGTTCACTACATCGCCGTCCAGGGTCACAACCCTGAGGCGATACTTAGTCGCCTTGGCGGCCGCCAAGGCGGCGTCCATGTTTTCAGCAATCAGCACTCGTCCTAGCAGAAAGCGGATAGCGTTTTCCGCTTCGCTCTCGTAGCTGATGAGGTCCACCGCAAAGCCGCATACGCCGGGCAATTTGGCAGCAGCCGCCTCTTCTTTAGAGGGCTGGCGGCGCTGCACCGTATCCAAGGGCAGGAAGGTGGCCCGGCCAGCGCCGTTTTGCTTCAAAAAGGCGATGGCCTGCTTGGCCGCCTGGGCGCTGCGGCTCACAATGTTTTGTGCGCCCTCGCCCAGAGCTGTTTCCAGCGCTGCCACATATTTATCCTCTACCTTAATCAGCTCTGCCACAACGCCGATCAGCTCACTGCGCCAGGGCGCTTGGGCCTTGAGCACGGCCTTGATGCCGTAGCCAAAGCCCTCGTAGCTCTCCTGCATGCGACGCAGGGTTTGAGCCTTGGTTTCGGCGTTGGTTAACTCACGCTGCACTTTTTGCTGCTGGCTAGCCACCTCATGCAAGCTTTTACGCAAAGCGTCCAGCTCACTGGTGAAGGCACTCACTGACTTATCCACAAGACTTTGCTGATAAGCATTGCTAGCCTGGGCTTCCAATAATTTATTGTACTGGCCTTGGCTGCGCTCCAGCGCCGCCTCGGCCTCTTCGATGCTTTTCTTGAGCGCGTCACGCTTGCGCATGCGCAGCTCCTGAGCCTGCTCCAGGCTATGGAGCTCGTTGCGCAGCTTGAGCAGCGCCTGCATGCCGGCGAAGAATTCGCTTTGGGCGTTAGCGCTTTTGTTTTGAGCGTCAGCCAGGGCGTGAGCCTGGGCATCGCGCTCTTGTTGCAGCTTGCTCATAGCTAGGTCGGCCTTGGCTCTCTCTTTATCAACTGCGTCGAACTCCTCAGCAAGCCTTTGCATCAGCGCTTCCAGCTCTGCTGCCTGCTGGCTCAGCTTGGCGCTGGCCTGCTCCAGGCGGGCGACAGCCCGCTGGCTTTGCTCAGCCCGCTCGCTGAGCACGTTTTGCTGGCCGCGCAGCTTTTCCAAAGCTTTTTCGCGGCCGGCAATTTCTTCCTGCAGCCGGGTATAGCCCTCGGCCAATTGGTCCAGCTGGCGCTGAACCTGGACGGCATGAGCCTCCCGGCTGCTTAAAAGTGCTGCCTGATGGCTGAAGAAATCCGCTGCGGTGGCCTTGCGCGCCTCCAGCGTCTCCTTCAAGCTTTCCATCTGTGCCAGCTTACGCAATAAAACGCTCAGCTGGCACAGCCTTAGCTCTTCGCTCAGCTCATTGTACTTAGTCGTTTTTTCCGCAGCCTTGGCTAGGGGCTCCACCTGAGCCTCCACCTCGCTGCGAATATCGTTGATACGGGTTAAATTTAAGGCTGTATCGTCCAAGCGGCGGAGGGCATCCTTTTTCCGCAGGCGGTATTTGGCAATACCCGCCGCTTCTTCAAAAAGCCCCCGCCTATCCTCAGGACGGCTGTTTAAAATTTCGTCGATTTTATTTTGGCCGATCATGGACATGGAGCCCTTGCCCAAGCCCGTGTCCGCCATTAAATCCACAATATCCTTTAAACGGCAGTTCTTTTTATTGATGGCGTAATCGCTGTCGCCGCTGCGATAGAGGCGACGGGTGATGGTTACGTTATCAAAATCCAGCGCCAAGGTGTGGTCGCTATTATCAAATTCTAGATTAACCTCGGCCACGCCCAGGGGGCGCCGCTTGCTGCTGCCGGAAAAAATCACGTCCTCCATCTTGGAGCCACGCAAATATTTAGCGCTCTGCTCGCCCAAGGCCCAACGAATGGCATCAGAAATATTGCTCTTGCCGGAGCCATTGGGCCCTACAACAGCAGTAATTCCCTTATCAAAGGTTAATTCAGTTTTATCAGCAAAGGATTTAAAGCCATAGGTTGTAAAGGACTTTAAGCGCACTAATAATCACCTAATTCATCGGATAGTATATCCATTTTATCTCTATATTTTATCATAAATCTAGCACAGTTCACAAGGGTACAGTCTGGAAAGTCTATTATAATTTGTTAGTTACAACAAACCCCTCTCAGCCTCGCAAGCTCGGCAGCTCCC
>JBJDXC010000155.1:1960-8865 GCA_051866475.1 Phascolarctobacterium sp. | reverse complement strand
ATGAGAAAACTCCCCCTTGCGCTAGGTAGAGGCAAATGCTATAATTTGGGCAAATACCTAGGTAAGGATGGAGCATATGAAGCTATTATTTGAGATAAATCAGGTTATGGATAAATACGACGCGGTGGCGCTCTTCAGCGGCGGCTTGGACAGCATCCTAGCCATGCGCGTAATCATGGACCAGGGGCTGAAGGTCTTGGGCCTGCATTTCGTGTCCCCCTTCTTCGGCGAGGCAGAATCAAATGATAAATGGCAGGAGCTGTACGGCGTAGAGGTGCGCGCTGTGGATGTCTCCGAGGAAATCATCGCCCTTATTAAAATGGGCCCAAAAAACGGCTTCGGCTCCGACCTGAACCCCTGCACCGACTGCCACACCCTCATGGCCACTAAGGCCAGGGAAATAATGGAAGCGATTCACGCCAAGTTCATCATCTCCGGGGAAGTGCTGTGGCAAAGACCCATGAGCCAAAGGCCCGACGCCATGAACATCGTCCACCGTGATGCCAAGGCCAAGGGCATCTTGCTGCGACCCCTGTCAGCCCTCAAGCTGGAGCCTACAGAGGTAGAAAAAAGTGGCCTGGTAGACCGCAGTAAGCTCCTAGGTATCTACGGCCGCGGGCGCCTAGACCAGCTGCAGCTGGCCCAAAGCTATGGCTTTGCGGAAATACCCTCCTCCGGGGGCGGCTGCATATTGACCGAGCCCAAGAGCAGCGTCAGAATCTGGACCATCTTCCACGAGTTTGAACACCCTGTCAGCGAAGACTTCCTCCTAGCCAAAGCAGGTCGCTTCTTCCATTATAATGGCTGCCTCCTAGCCATCAATAAAACCCTCGACCAGGCCGAGCTTCTAGAAAAATGCGCCAAGGACAACGATATTGTGCTGGAGCTGGCGGACTACATGGGTCCCTTGGCCCTGGGCCGCAGCGAAAAGCCTTGGGACGAGACTGTAGTAGCCGAGGCTGCCTCCCTCATGGCCAGCTACGCCAATAAAGCAGTGCGCAGCCTGCCAGCGGGCACACCCCTGCGGGTCAGCGTCAAGCAGCAGGGCGAGGAGCGCTTCATCAGCGTATTGCCTAAGCGCGACACCTTATTTAAGGAAGCCAATCGTGAAGAAATGGCTGCTCATTTAAAGGAAGTCAATAAAAAAATGACCGCCGCTAGACTGGCCGATAAAAAAGAAAAATTCTTCACCTGGATCTCTCGCAAGGAATACCAAAGACAAAGGGCGAGAGCAAAAAGCGAAGAAGAATAAAAAATATAAATGCTATAGCTTAATCTCTTAAATTATTAATCTACAAGACAAAAAAACCTGCTCCGAAGAGCAGGTCAGTCTTGTAAAAGTCACGTTAGCTACGTGGATTAAGCCATAGCATTTACTTTTTTTGCAAGTCTGGATTTTTTGCGAGCTGCAGCATTCTTGTGGATAATGCCTTTGCGAGCTGCTTTATCGAGCAAACCGGAAGCAACAGCCAGAGTAGCTTGAGCGTCTTCTTTAGCTGCAGTTTCAGTCAGAGCAACTACTTTACGAGAAGCATTACGAACAGCTGCTTTTACCGGAGCGTTCTTTGCACGACGTTCTGCGTCGGTCTTTACACTGCGGATGGAAGATTTAATGTTCGGCAACGAATTTCACCTCCTGATAATTCTTGTACTGCAATATTCTAACATATTCGCGCCCTGAGCGCAAGGGGTTTGTAAAAATATTTACTCTACCTAAGAAAAATTCACTTTGCTCGCTTTCTTGTTTACATGCTTCCCTGCTAGATGGTATAATAATTAGTACTGATAAAATAACTATGCTGCAAAAGGAGCTTAGAGCATTACTATGATTGGAAAAAATATCCGCAACTTTTCTATTATTGCCCATATAGATCATGGCAAATCTACGCTGGCTGACAGATTGATAGAATATACAGGTACCCTGAGCAAAAGAGAGATGGAGGAGCAAATCCTGGACTCCATGGACTTGGAGCGTGAGCGCGGCATCACCATCAAGGCCCAGGCTGTGCGCAGCATGTACAAGGCCCGTAACGGCCAGGAATACATGCTCAACTTTATCGATACCCCCGGCCATGTGGACTTTACCTATGAAGTATCCCGTGCCTTGGCCGCCTGCGAGGGCGCGCTCCTAGTCATCGACGCCACTCAGGGCATCGAAGCCCAAACCCTGGCCAATGTGTACCTGGCCTTGGATAACGATTTAGAAATTATCCCCGTTATTAATAAAATAGACCTACCCAGCGCCGACCCCGACCATGTGAAAAAGGAAATCGAGGACGTCATTGGTATCGACGCCAGTGACGCCGTGCTCTGTAGCGCCAAGACCGGCCTCGGCATCGAGGACGTCTTAGAGGCCATCGTGGAGCGCATACCTGCCCCTGAGGGCGATAGCGAGGCACCCCTCAAGGCCTTAGTATTCGACTCCAAATTCGACGCTTATAAGGGCGTTGTGCTCTACATCCGCGTCATGGAGGGCCGCATCAAAAAGGGCATGAAAATCCGCATGATGGCCACCGGCGCCGAGTTCGAGGTCACCGAGGTGGGCTACTTTAAGCCCGGCATCGTCAACGTAGACGAGCTGGAGGAGGGCCAGGTAGGCTTCTTCGCCGCCAGCATCAAAAACGTCCGCGACGCCCGCGTAGGCGACACCGTCACCGATGCCAATCGTCCCGCGGAGCGGGCTCTGCCCGGCTATCGCAAGGCCACGCCCATGGTCTATTGCGGCCTCTATCCTGTGGAAAACAGCGATTATGATAATTTGCGCGACGCCTTGGAAAAGCTCCAGCTTAACGATGCGTCCCTGGTCTTCGAGCCTGAGACCTCTACGGCTCTGGGCTTCGGCTTCCGCTGCGGCTTCTTAGGCCTCTTGCATATGGACGTTATCAAGGAGCGCTTGGAGCGTGAATATAATCTGGCCCTGATTACTACTGCGCCCAACGTTATCTATGAAGTAATCCGCACCAACGGCGACGTGGAAATGGTGGATAACCCTTCTTTATTCCCGGACCCCACCGTTATAGACCACGTGGAGGAGCCCTATGTGAATGCTACCATTATCGTGCCCAAGGATTATGTGGGCGCCGTTATGGAGCTGAGCCAGGAAAAGCGCGGTGAATACGATAACATGACCTATCTGGACGACACCCGCGTCATGATTCACTATGCCCTGCCCTTAAGCGAGATTATCTTCGACTATTTTGATAGACTCAAATCCGCCACCCGCGGCTACGCTTCCTTGGATTACGAGCTCAGCGGCTACCGTTATTCCAATCTGGTAAAGGTGGATATTCTCTTAAACGGCGAGCCCGTGGACGCCCTGAGCGCCATTGTGCATAAGGAAAACGCCCAGGTACGCGGTCGTCAGCTGGTAGAAAAGCTGCGCAGCATCATTCCGCGCCAGATGTTTGAAATTCCCGTGCAGGCTGCCATCGGCAACAAGGTTATTGCCCGTGAGAATGTGCGCGCTATGCGTAAGGACGTGCTGGCCAAGTGCTATGGCGGCGATATCAGCCGTAAGCGCAAGCTGCTGGAAAAGCAAAAGGAAGGCAAAAAGCGCATGAAGCAGGTGGGGAGCGTGGAGCTGCCGCAGGAAGCGTTCATGGCAATTTTAAAAATGGATTAATACCTTCTGAACTGTTTATAGTAATATGGTAGGTGAAATTTTATGATTGTACAAATGCAGGGCTTGCTTGCTACCCTCGGTATTCTGGATATTATCGATATTGTAGTAGTGGCCTATTTCCTCTATCGTTTATATTTAATGCTGAAAAATACCCGCGCTGCAACCTTAGTCAAGGGCCTGCTAGTCTTAGTAGGCTTCATGATCATTTGCCGCGCCGTGAATCTGCACGTTATCAGCTGGCTTTTGGAAAAGAGCATGACCGTGATCATGGTAGCCCTGCCTGTAGTCTTCCAGCCGGAGCTGCGCCGTGCCCTGGAGCAAATCGGTCGTGGCAAGCTCTTTCGTAAGGGCAGCGAGCTGGACGAGCAGGAATTGGATGCCATGCTGGATGATGTGGCCAATGCTACCAGGGTCATGAGCAAAGCCAAGGTGGGCGCCCTCATGGTCTTTGAGCGTGCTACAGGCCTTGTAGAACGTATTGAAACCGGTGTGCCCATTGATGGCGTAGTTTCTAGTGGCCTCATCCAAAACATTTTCGTCAAGGACACCCCCTTGCACGATGGTGCTGTGATTATCCGTGGTAACCGCATTGTGGCTGCCTGCTGCTTGCTGCCCCTTACGGAAAACCGCAACCTGAGCCAGGAGCTGGGCACCCGTCACCGGGCTGCCATAGGCATGTCCGAGCAATCCGACGCCATGGTGCTGGTGGTCAGTGAGGAAACAGGCGCTATTTCCATTGCCCGCAACGGCGAGCTCATGCGTTATCTGACCGTGGATGATGTGAAGGACATCCTGCGTAACGCCATTGTCCAACCCCATACCTCTAGCAAGGATAACCTGATGGATAAAATTAAAGGCATGTTGGGCGGTGAGAAAAAATGAAATTCTTCGAGGATTTAATACGCAAGGAAAATCTGATAGCCCGCGTGGTGTGCCTATTAATCGCTTGTGGCCTGTGGGTCTATGTGATGACGGACCAAAACCCCATTGTGGAGCGCAATGTGGAGGTGCGGCTGCAGCAGATGAATTTGCCTAGCAATATGATGGTTTTCAATGCGCCCAATAAGGTCATGGTGAAGGTGCGCGGCACCAGAACTAAGGTCAGCGATAATCTAGAAAATAGAATTACCGCTTCCTTAAATTTAAAGAGCGTTACCGAGGGTCAGCAGACCGTGCCGGTTAAGGTAAGCTTTGCCAGCGGTGATGTGGTGCAGGTTATTCCCAGCGAGGTCTCCGTTTATGTGGACACCGTCAGCGAGAAAAAGGTACCCGTTATCACCCGCATTGTGGGCGCTGTATCCAACGATTTGACCATTGGTCATAGCACCATTACCCCAGCCCAGGTTACGTTGCGCGGGGCAACCCATCGCATTGACAAGGTCAATAAGGTCGTTGCTCCCATCGATGTAACGGACCATTCCGGGGACTTCCAGGCTGAAAGCGAGCTGGTGGCCGTTAGTGATGATGGCTATGATATTCCCAATATGAAGATTATTCCTGAGCGGGTCATGGTCCATGCTACCATGGTCAGCCAGATGCTTTCTGTTGATATTCCGGTGAAGCTGGTGGTCAGCGGCGAGCTGCCCAAGGGCGTAACCGTGACGAAAACGGAAATCTTGCCGGAAAAGGTGCGCATTACGGCACCGCCCTCCCTGCTCAAGGAGCTTAAGGCCATCAATACCAAGCCGGTGGATGTATCCAAGCTGGTGGGCAGTACGGCTGTGGCAGCGGAGCTGGATTTACCTGAAAAGGTGCTTCCGGAGGTGCGCACCGTGCAGATTCGCCTGTCCGTAGAAAGGCAAAGTCAATAAATGATGCAGCTGAAGATTAATAATGTGCGGATTAGCCTGCTCCATGAATGCAGCCTAGAGCAGGCCGTGTGCAAAAAGCTGGGGCTGAGCGCGGCAGCGCTGGGCCAGGTGAAGCTTTTGCGCAAGGCTGTGGACGCACGCAAAAAGAACGAAATCTGCCTCAATCACCACGTGCTGGCTGAGGTGGATGTAAATAAAAGCAGTCGCTTGGCCAAGCGACTGCTGGGCGACCGCGATGTGTCGCTCTACGCAGAGCCCAAGCAAGAGGGCTTCACGATGGGCACGCTGCCACTGGCGGCACCGCCAGTGGTTATAGGCGCGGGCCCCGCAGGGCTGTTGGCAGCCCTGGAGCTGGCCCGGCACGGCTACAAGCCCCTGCTCCTGGAGCGGGGCAAGCCCGTGGCCCAGAGGGTCACGGACGTGCACCGCTTTTGGAGCACGGGCCAGTTCGACCCCGCCAGCAACGTGCAGTTTGGCGAGGGCGGCGCCGGCACCTTCTCCGATGGCAAGCTCACCACACGGGTCAACGACCCGGTGATGGCGGAGATTTTGCAGCTTTTTGTGGACGCCGGCGCGCCGGAGAATATCTTATGGGAGCACAAGCCCCATGTGGGCACCGATAAGCTGCGAGCCATGGTTACAGGCTTGAGCAAGCGCATCTGTGACCTGGGCGGTAGCATCCGCTACAACGCCCATGTCACCGATTTGCTCACTGAGGGCAGCGCTGTGCGAGGCGTGGTTTTGGCCAGCGGCGAACGCATCGCCGCCGGGGCAGTGGTGCTGGCCTGCGGGCACAGTGCCCGCGACACCTATGCCATGCTGGCGGCCAGGGGCGTTGGCATCGTGAGCAAGCCCTTTGCCATCGGGGTGCGCATCGAGCATCCCCAGGAGCTCATTGATAGGGCTCAGTACGGCAGCTTCGCCGGCAACCATTTGCTGGGTGCAGCGGACTACGCGCTGGTCTATCATACCCCTGACAAAAGCCGCACGGCCTACTCCTTCTGCATGTGCCCCGGTGGCCAAGTAGTGGCCGCCGCTTCGGAAAGCGGCGGTGTGGTCGTGAACGGCATGAGCATGTTCAAGCGGGACAGCGGCATTGCCAATAGTGCGCTGGTGGTGAATGTGAGCGCCGAGGATTTCGGCGCTCACCCCTTAGACGGCGTGGCCTTTCAGCGCCAGTACGAGGGCTTGGCCTTTGCGCTGGGCGGTGGTAATTACCACGCCCCGGCGCAGAATTTCGCCAGCTTCCTGGCCCAGGCCACGCCGGCTTTGACGAGCCTCGTGGAGGGCTCCTATCGTCCGGGACTCACTGCTTGTAGCTTGGACAAGGTTCTGCCACGCTACGTGACGGACACGTTGCGTCAGGGCATAGTGAGCTTCGGCAAGAAGCTCACGGGCTATGACGACGGCGGCGCGCTGCTCACCGGCGTGGAAACACGCACCTCGGCGCCCGTGCGCATCGAGCGTGACAA
>JBJDXC010000155.1:0-1860 GCA_051866475.1 Phascolarctobacterium sp. | reverse complement strand
TGCTCACCGGCGTGGAAACACGCACCTCGGCGCCCGTGCGCATCGAGCGTGACAAGGTGAGCTATGCTTCTGTGACCCACGATTTGCTATATCCCTGCGGCGAGGGCGCCGGGTATGCCGGTGGGATTATGAGCGCCGCGCTGGATGGCTACCATGTGGCCAGAGCGATTATGACGAGATTTGCACCTATAAAATAATTACGATACGAAATTATTAATCATTCCGTTCAAAAGCGATTTTAACCATATTTACATTAGTAATTAGGGAGGTCATACAATGGCAAGAATGTTTGGTACTGATGGCGTGCGCGGCGTAGCCAATGTGGAGCTGACGCCGGAGCTGGCCTTTAAGCTGGGCTATGCAGCCGCAAAATATTTTAGCAGGGAGGGTCATGCTCCCAAGATTATTATTGGCCGCGACACCCGTCGCAGCGGCCAAATGCTGGAGGCGGCACTGGCCGCAGGCATCTGCAGCGCCGGTGGCAATGCCCATCTCTTGGGCGTAATGCCCACACCTGCTGTGTCCTTCCTCACCTCCGTGGTGAAGGCCAACGCAGGCGTGGTTATTTCCGCTTCCCACAATCCCTTTGAGGATAACGGCATTAAATTCTTCTCCCAGACCGGTCACAAGCTGCCGGATACGGTGGAGGACGAGATTGAAGCCATCGTGAAGACTCCCATCGACTACAGCAAAGCCGTCAGCGGCAGCAGCGTGGGCAGTATTATTTACGAAAAGAATTTAGCAGAGCTCTATATTAAGCATATTTTGAAAACTGCTTATGCTGATTTGAAGGGCCTGAAGGTGGTTATGGACTGCTCCAACGGCGCCAATAGCGAGATTGCCCCGGTGATTTTGCGCAGCCTTGGTGCTGAGGTCATTACCATTTTTAACGAGCCCAATGGCATCAACATCAATAATGGCTGCGGCTCCACCCATCTGGAGGCACTGCAAAAGAAGGTTGTTGAAGTTGGCGCTCACGCCGGTATTGCTAACGATGGCGACGCTGACCGTTGCTTAGTGGTGGACGAAAACGGCGAAGCCCTAGACGGCGACCAAATCATGCTTATCTGCGCGCTGGAGCTGATGAAGCGCAAGAAGCTGAACGATGATATGCTGGTTGTTACCGTTATGAGTAATGTGGGTCTGCACCAGGCTATGAAGGCTCACGGCGGTAAGACCTGCAAGACCGCTGTAGGCGACCGCTATGTGCTGGAGGAAATGATGAAGCACAATTATTCCATCGGCGGCGAGCAATCCGGCCATATTATTTTCTCCGAGTTCGCCAAGACCGGCGACGGCATTTTGACCGCAGTGCAGCTCTTGTGCGCTATGGTTAAAAATAACAAGCCCCTGTCCGAGCTGGGCGCTGTGATGACCAAATATCCCCAGGTGCTGCTGAACGTGCGTGTGAAGGATAAAAATGGCTGGCAGGAAAAGCCTGCTATCCAGGAGGTTATCAAAAAATATCAGGATGAGCTGGGGGACAACGGCCAGATTTTGGTACGCGCCAGCGGCACCGAGCCCTTGATCCGCATTATGGCTGAGGGGCCGAACCAGGAGCGCCTGGAGCAAATCGCAAGTCTAATTGGCGATGTTGTAGTAACCGAGTTGGCATGACGCTTTCTCGTGTGTCATAGGTTGATTTGTCACCATTTATTTACTTGTCTTTTTGACGAGAATATTGTACAATAAATATAGTCACGAAGATGTGCCGCGTGGGGTTGCGCCTGCGCGGCATAATTGTATGCCATAAATTATATGGCTGATAAATGACAGAGCGCATGTACCGCAAAGTGATTTGCGGCAGACGAGGAATGAGGTTATCGAGTAGTCAGCGGATGCCTCACGGCCGGCTGTGGG
>JBJDXC010000154.1:0-1973 GCA_051866475.1 Phascolarctobacterium sp. | reverse complement strand
ATGCTCTTGATATCGATCTTTTTCTTCTGCATCCCCATCTTCAGCAAGAACTCTTGGGTATCCTCCAAATCCTTGACATCCTTCTCCGTAATCTTCGTAGAGAAATCATACCAAGGCGCCATCACCTTTACCTCATCCAGCTTCAGACCAGTTTCTTTAGCTGTAAAATCATACGCCTTCTCCTGCTCCTTGCTCATAAAATCAATATTCTGCTGATGAATAGCCAAATACTTCTTCACAACCTCAGGATGCTCCTTGAGAAGCTTGCCGCTGACGCCAATCACGATAGTGGCATCAACTAAGCCCTCGCCATTGCACAATACACGAGCACCGGCCTTTTGCGCGCGCAACACATCGGAGCCTGCTACCAAAGCAGCGTCAACCTCGCCGCTCATCAAAGCATTTACACCTGCGGGAATGCCCAGGGAAACAAAATTAACTGCATCCGGCTTCAAATTAGCCTTATCAAGAGCTGCTACCAAAATCTGGTGCAAAATCGTACCCTTAGGCCCTGCAACCTTCTTGCCCTTCAAATCAGCAGCAGTTTTGATAGCAGGATCCTTCACCATAATATTAAAAGCCTTGGGAGCACGGCTATAAATACCCACAACCTTCACATCCACACCATTGGAGGCTGCTAAAATAGCGCTGGTGCCACCTAAGGCGCTGCACACATCCAAGCTGCCGCTGGCTAAAGCCTCGGTTTGCTTGGCACCGGAATTGATTTCCGGGAAGGTCACCGTGATTTTATCCTTGCCGAACTCCTTCACCAAGGTTTGATTATGCTTGTCCACAATGCTAGGAATATTTAAAGGCGATTTCACATAGGTCACCTTTAATTCCTTGATGGCAGGCTTTGCTGCCTCCTTTTTCTCGCTCCCGCATCCGCTGAGCAGAGTCAATGCTGTTAACACACTTAAGCCTAAGGCAATAAGCTTTTTGTTCATAATTCATGAACTCCTTTCTTTAACCTGCAGCCGCAGCTGTTTTTTACAGTGCTTGCAATATTTTTTGCCGCAGCAATTGAAAAGCCGTATCCGCTGCCTGCCGCGGTCTGGGCAGCATCACAGGCAAAGCTTCACACACTTTGCCACTATCCATTATAAGGACTCTGTCGCCTAAAAGCAAGGCTTCCTCCACATCATGGGTTACAAAAATTATAGTTTTGCGTCCTTCAGCATAAAGCTTGAGCAAGGTTTGCTGCAAGCCCTGTCTAGTAAAATAATCGAGAGCACTAAAGGGCTCATCCATCAAAATAATATCGGGATTATAAAATAAGGTTCTTCCCAAGGAAACCCTTTGGGCCATACCGCCTGAGAGCTGGTTAGGATAAAGCTTTTCTGTGCCCTCCAGCTCCAAAAGCTTCAGAAGCTCCGGCAAGCGAGTAGTGTCCAAGCTCTTGTCATGCTGAGCTGCCAGCGTTATATTCTCGCCCACATTAAGCCAGGGCATGAGACGGGGCTCCTGAAACACAGGGGCAATCCGTTTGCCCGCAGGCATTTCGATCACGCCCGCATCAGGCTTTTCTAGACCACACAAAAGCCTTAGCAAAGTAGTTTTGCCACAGCCACTGCGCCCTACGATACAGGTAAAGCTGTGCTCCGCAAATACTTCATCCGTAGGCCGCAAGGCCTGCTTGGCTCCATAGGTCTTGCAAATGCCTTGGACTCGTAAGCTCCATTTTTCCATCTGCACAACCTCCTACCTTTGCCAAGCCTGCTGCCAGGGAAATATTCTGCGCATCAACAGCAAAAAGATATAATCAATAGCCGTGCCGATAATGCCAATAGCCAGCATGCCCACGATGACCACATCCGGCCGCGACATTTCCTCCGCATCCAAAATTAGATAGCCAATACCAGCGGAGGCCGCAATCAGCTCCGCACCAATGAGAGCACGCCAGCTATAGCCCAAGGCTAGCTGCATACCCACCACAATAGCTGTCAAAGCCGCAGGAATACGGATGCGCAAAA
>JBJDXC010000153.1:0-8987 GCA_051866475.1 Phascolarctobacterium sp. | reverse complement strand
ATGTAATAACCAGAACTATAGACGATACTGATTATTATGTGTTGATCATAGGAGATAGCTATGGTTCAGTGATTACTTTAGAAGATGGTTCTATAATGAGCTTCACTCAAAAGGAGTATATGTACGCTAAAAGTAAAAATATACCGATTCTTGCTTTCATCAAAGAAAAAAGTACTTTTGTTGATCCAGGTGATATTAATAAAAACCATATTCCAGAGTTAAATGATTTTAAAGATATTGTAAAGAAGGAACGAAATGTTTCTTTTTGGGAAAATGCTGATGACCTTGCAGCGAAAGTAACGGCCTCTTTGTATCGTGCCATGAGTGAAGTAGATAGACCTGGATGGAAAAGAAATAGTGAATTTAGTAGCTCTCAGGTTGTAGATAATCAAATTACAGTGAATACAATATGTAATTCTGATACAAATGCTGGCAATAAGGACAATGAGAATAAATATATAGGTAGTGAATACAAACTTAAAGAGAGATTCTTTCAAATATGTGTAAAATATAAGGTTGAATATTTTTTGCGTAATTGTAGTCCAATGGCAGGATTAGCATCAGATTACTATGATTTGTTTGATACAAGCATTGAAGCTATTGAAGCCGTGCTATATGATGCTCCCATGCTGAAGGATAGTAGTACATACAAGGATATCCAGAGGTTTATCAATTGTTCAAAAGAGTATAGCTCTTTTATATATGAAAGATGCAAAATGAGTTCCAATGGTAAATTTGTAAAGTTTGATAATCAAAAGTTTTATAAAAACCAGGATAGCGTTAACAACAAAATGATTTTATATAGGAAACTATTGATAGATCTTTACGAAGCTATTGGAAAAAATAGGGTTAAAATATTTGAGGCTTAGGAAAATAGTTGAAAAATAGCGCACCAGCGGACAAACATTTTAGTCCCGTAACGAAACGTTATGCATGTGTAGTGTTGTGAATAGAAAGTTGAGGCGTTAGATTATATCATGGATAAAGATATGGTCCATCAAGAAATGAATATGATACAAGGATGTATCAACAGAATGGCTTCAAACTCGTTTATGCTCAAGGGATGGTACGTATCCTTGGTACTGATAGGCGCAACTATATTGAGTACTAAAGATGTAGATCCTTGCTATCCGTTTTTGCTGTTATTTATTTTAACATTTGTCTTTTGGTGGTTGGATGGATTTTTTCTAAAAACCGAAACTCTTTACAGATGGAAGTATGAATGGGTGATAAGAGAACGAGGGGAAACACCAATGATTTCTATGACCTGAATCCATATAATAAAAGGATGTGGCTGAATCCTGTTCAAAAAACCGAAAAAGAGGGTCTTTGGAATTATATTAATTCTAAGACGTTGAGAATAATGTATGGCCCTGGAATGATTGTTCCAATATTGTATTTTGTCAGGCAAATAATAAAACCTTACATATGTGGATAATGTTATATTAGTGACATGGAGGTTCGAAGATGGCGCATAAGACTTTTATCTCGTACAAATATTCTGAAGCACAGGACTTACGTGACCGCATTATTGATGCATTAGGGGAAGATGCCCAATATTATAAAGGTGAGACAAGTGAATCACCTGATCTAACTGATACAAGTACAGAAAACATAAAAAAGAATTTAACTGATATGATGTATGATACATCGGTTACTATTGTCATCATTTCACCAAATATCAAGAAAAGTAAATGGATTGATTGGGAGATAGAGTATAGCCTAAAGAATATCACCAGAAAGGGTAGAACTTCCCATACTAATGGTGTATTAGGTGTGATTATGAAAGTAGATGGTGATTATAGCTGGTTTAAATACACAGTAAATCACAAGGATGGATGCACTGCAACTAATTATCATGAGGAAAAGGTATATGACATAATTAATAAAAATCGGTATAATCAAAAGCCTAAGAAGTATTCTTGTGATGTATGTAAAACCGTGGACGCACTTACAGGGTCTTATATTTCCTTTGTTGAAGAAGACGAGTTTTTAAAATACCCTGATAAGTATATTGATAATGCTTATGATAAAAGTGAGAATGATGCCCAGGGTTATGATATAGTGAAAACTAGATAGTATACAAAGAAAAAAGAGATGCTGATATCGAGAGATTAAAGGATTTGGCTGCTCAGTATTATATTTATCATTATCTTTTAGGAGCATTTATAGAGGTCAATCACATAGAGAGAAAAATCGACATGCTCCTGTACAAAGAAGGAAAAGCGATGGATTTAAAGATAGAAAGCGTACAATTTTAGGCTATAGGTTGTATATACATGAAATGGACGATAACTCAAGATGTCAGATTTTATCATAAACAGAAGTAATGATGGATGTAATTAAAAATGGCGTACCAATGGACAAACTTTCTTTTCGGTAACGTGGCGTTACTGATAAAATTTCAGTACTGATATGGTGTAATTTGTGTATAAGAAAATTATAAGATTACGATTAGCGAAGAGAAATACATAAATTAAAGAAGAAATGATACAAAATAGAGCAATACAATAATGCGTACATAAATTTGTGATATAGCAGAGAAAAACATGACTTGCTTATATGGGGTATAAAAGGTTTTTGACGCAATAAAAAACTCCCCCTAATAGGGGAGTAAGCTATTGTCGGCCTAATTCAAATGTCATATTTTTAATATCCTCTGGTTTTGCCCATAAAGGTTTAGGGACATTAGCGTGATCAGATTGTTGTAACATTGCATTTTCAAAAGCATTAACTAATGCCTCGCAGTCTTTACTATCTTTGATTATTACCTGTTTAAAGAAGCTTGTAGTTGCCATTGTAAATCTCCATTCCTAGATTTTGCGGTTGGTAAGGGCTTTTTGTCAAGCTTTATTTAAGCCTCCAGCTTTTCTAATAAAGCTTCTTGGAGAGTTTTACTAAAATTGATGTTTTTCTCTTCAGCAAGAGTATTCATCCACTCAGGGATAGTGAGAGTCTTCTTTACGGCTTTAGTGCTTGTACGGCGCAAATAAGCCTCTTCGTCCCATTCAACTAAAGTAACGAAGCTATCTTTATCTAAGATTAAAGCTTCAGGGCGCATAGAAGGTGGAAGAGGAAGTTTATCCTCTTTCAAAGAGTAAAGGTATAAGCCTAAAGCGTCCTGTGCCATATAAAGTGCATCTGCGAGGTCCATGCCTTCGGTATTGCAACCGGGAAGGTCAGGAAATGTTACGGAGTAGCCACCGACTTCTTCTTTATGAAATATTGCAGGATAAATGCGTTTTTCCATTTAATGTGCCTCCTTTAACAGTGGAACGCAGGGCTTATTTCATCCCTGCGTCTTTAAGGATTTGGTTAACTGTGCCTGGTCTCATATCATTATTATGAAAGGGCACGATCAGCATGCCTGGTTTATTAGGATGTCTATACATGTGATGTGAACCACGCACCCTAATCAGCAGCCAACCATCGGCTTCAAGAATTTTCATTAGTTCTTTCGGCTTCAAATTATCGCCTCCCATAGATATTATAACACGTGTGAACACGTATATCAATAATGAAATGAAATAAACTAAGGAGTTAGGGAAATGTTAGACAGGAATGTAGTAGTAGGCCAGAGAATCAAAAATCTGCGCATGCAAAGGGGCCTGGGCCAGAGCCAGGCAGCGAAAATGATAGGCATCAGTCAATCTCACCTCAGTAATATTGAAGGCGGGCGCAGTCATGTGACATTAGAGAACTTGTTCGCCTTGAGGGATTTGCTAGAGGTGAAGATGTCGGATTTCTTCGTAGATATCGATAAGGATATCAAGGCAGCAAATAGCAGCAGTGTAGGCACAAACGGTGAGCCAGTGGTTACACTAAGTGATATGATTGAAGCGCTAAATATGCTTAAGGAAAAGCATGCATGACAAGCAGCCTTCTTCTGCTTGCATAGTTAAAAAACAGATGTTATGGGTAGAAAAATGCTAGCACAAGGCTTAGGGAAAGAGTAAATTGCATAAATTTAAAAATATCTCTACGCTAGCAGGAAAAAAGAGAGTTGTGTAGAATAGGATAACTTGGAAATTTTTGACAGGTGCGATGACTGTAATGGTCAATGCTGAAAAGGGAATCCGGTGCGAATCCGGAGCAGTCCCGCTACTGTAAGTGGAGCCCAAGCAATTATGTCACTGACGTTAAGTTGGGAAGGCGCTGAGGGCGAAGAAGCTAAGCCAGGAGACCTGCCTGTTGCGAAACCGTGGGCCTACGGGAGATAGGCTGGTTTTCGTGCGCAATTGAAGAGGATAATTATGTAATTTTGGAGCCTCCCGCCAGCAGTGGGAGGCTTTTTAAATGAAGGGAGGACGGAAAATGGCTGGAAAATTAATCATGGTTACGGGCGGTGCCCGCAGCGGCAAAAGCGAATTCGCCGAGCGCTATGTGCTGCATTATTCTCCCAAATGCGACTACATAGCCACTGCCGAAATCACCGACCAGGAAATGGCAGAGCGCGTGCGCTTGCACAGAGAGCGCCGCAACGACGGCCGCTGGGTGAACCATGAAGCGCCCTACGAGGCAGATAAAGTCTTCGCAAGCCTAGGCGAGGACACTGAGGCAGTACTCTTCGACTGCCTGACCATCTATATGGCCAATTTATTCTATGGCAAGGGATCACCGGATCCGGAAAAGGTGGACTTTTTGCACCGCTGCGAATACGTATATGGCGAAATCGACAAGCTGCTAGCTGCAGCGAGAGCAAGCGGCAAAATCGTCGTCTTCGTGAGCAACGAAGTGGGCAGCGGCATCGTGCCCAACACCCCCGTGGGTCGCGAGTATAGGGACTTGGCCGGTTGGGTCAACCAAAGAGTGGCCGCATCCTGCGACCACGTCTATTTGTGTGTAGCAGGCCAAGCAGTAGATGTGAAGAAGTTAGCCTTTAAGTTCGAGGATTAAAGAGCTGTTGATACATGAGCAAGTGCTGAAGCTGGGCATAGAAAGCTTGTAGCTTTGCAGTAAGAAAGCAGTGTACAAGGCCTAAAGGCTAAAAGAGTACAAGCGGAGAAGGAACTCTGCTGAATGAAGAAAATCAAGGAGACTTTACATAATGGAAGCAATAGTAATTCCTGCACTGGATCAGGAAGCCGCCGCCCGCGTCCGCGGCGGCTGGCAAAAAATAGCAAAATGCGGTAGTAACCTAGGCAAGCTAGAGGAAATGGTGGAGCAGTACGCCGCCATGACTGGCGGCGTCCCCGAAAAGCTGCGCTCTGCCATGGTCTTAATGTGTGGCGACCATGGCATCGCTAAGTACGGCGTTAGTGCCTATCCCCAAGAGGTAACCCGCCAAATGATTAACGGCTACAAGCGTGGCACCGCCGGTGCCACGGTACTAGCTCGTCATGCCAAGGCCGACGTCTACGTATGTGATGTGGGCACAGCCTTCGATTTAAGCGACATGGACCACGTCTACCAAAGGAAAGTAGCCTGGGGCACCGAGGACTTCACCCAACGCCCGGCCATGACCAAGGAGCAGGCGGTAGCCGCGCTCCAGGTGGGCATGGACATGGCGGATATGTGCATTGACAAGGGCTATAACCTGCTCTATACCGGCGAGATGGGCATTGGTAACACCACTGCCACCGCCGCCATTGCCAGCGCCTTTCTGGGCCTAGACCCGGTGTTAACCGTGGGCCGCGGCAGCGGCATTAACGACGAACGCTTGCGCATCAAGCGCCAGGTAGTAGTGGATGGCCTGGCTACTAATAAGCCCATCAAGGGCGATGCCATGGATATACTCTGCAAGGTGGGCGGCTACGACCACGCAGGTCTCGCCGGTGTCATCATCGGCGGTGCCAGAAGACGGGTGCCCACCATGGTGGACGGCGTCAACGCCACCGCCGCCGCCCTTTTAGCCTACGGCCTCTACCCAGAGTGCCGCAACTACATGCTCTGCTCCCATCTGAGCAGCGATATCTCGGCCAAGGCCATGCTGGAGCTCATGCAGCTCACTCCCATCGTGGACGCAGGCCTGCGCCTGGGCGAGGGCACCGGCGCCAGCCTCGCCATCGTAGTGCTCCAGAGCGCTATGGATGTTTATAACCAACTTCATAAATAAGCAGGTGACAAGATGCGTGATTTTATAACCTGCTTAGAATTTTTAACTCGCTTGCGCTTTACCAATCGCACCGAGTGGCATGACGACGACTTTAGCCGTAGCGTGCCCTATTTCCCGCTGGTGGGCCTGGTCATGGGCATTTTCATGGGCGGTGTGAACTATGGCCTCTGCTACCTGCATACACCGGACCTCATGCGCGCAGTGATGCTGGTTTTGGCAGAGCTCATGATCATTGGTGCCCTCATGTACGATGGCTTCATGGATACCTCCGACGGCGTCTTTAGTGCCCGCAATCGGGAGCGCATGCTGGAGATTATGAAGGATAGTCACGTGGGCTCCAACGCCGTCATCGCTTTGGTGTGTCTCGTGCTGCTCAAGGTAGCTGCTTATACCACGCTGGACCCCATGAAGCTCACCTTCGCCTTGGTCGCCATGTACGTCTGCACCCGCACCTTTATGGTCAGCTATATCGTCAACTATAAATATGCTCGCAAAACAGGCATTGGCCACATGTTCAAGGCCTATGCCAAGCCCATGTACACCTATATCGCCTTTGCCCTGTGCATTGGCCTCGTGTACGCCTGTGGCTTGCCCTATCTATACACCGCCGTGGGAACCTTCATCATTTGCCAAGGCATTGCCCATTTCCTCAGCGGCCAATTGGGCGGCCTCACCGGGGATACCTATGGCTTCTTGACCGAGTGCGGCGTGGTGGTTTACTTAATGCTGGCCACCTATGTAGTGTGATTTTTAAGTGAAAGCGCTTGTAAGACCTTCGCTTTCGTCTTTACCTAGTATATAATGTAAGTAATGGGAGGAAAATCCTATGCATATAGAAGAAATAATTGCCAAAATCGTGCCCGGGGACGCAACCTGCGCTAAGCTGGCCCAGGCCCGCTTTGATGCTTTAATCAAGCCAGTGGGCAGCCTTGCCCAGCTGGAAAAAATGACTGCCAAATACGCAGGTATTATCAAGGAATATAATAAGCAGGACATGGACTACCCCAAGCGTGAGCTCCTGGTATGGTGTGGCATTGGCGAAGCAGAGCAAGCTACTGCAGTAATGGAAGCCAAGCTGCCGGTGAACGTGCTGGCTGCGGAGACCGGCGCCAGAACCCAAGCTTTATTGGTAACCTCGGAAACCGCCGCGGACGCTATGGAGGAGGGGGCTGCCCTGGTGCAAGAGATTATCCACGAAAAGGGACTGGGTATGTTAGGCTTTGGCTGCCTAGCCAGTGTCGAGGACGAAATGGTCATCACCGCCATGACCGGCGGCATTTTGCAGGCCGCAGCCATGGGTGTGGGCGTCATGCTGGACGGCGTGGCTACCTTGAAGGCCGCCCAAAAGGCTATGGAGCTGGCCCCGGCCGTGGTGGATTACTGCTTTGCCGGTCACGTGAGCGCCGAAGAGGGCGCAGAGGAGCTTTTAAAGGAGCTCAATCTAGTGGCACCCCTGCGCTTAGACATTCCTGATGGAGCAGGTGAGGGCGCAGCATTGTGCTTCACCTTGCTGGACGGTGGCATCAAGGCCTACAAGGAAATGGAAACATTTGAGGAAGCCAGCGTGCACGCCGAGGTGAAGGAATTCTCTTTGGCCGAGCAGAATAAACAGGCAAGATAAAGCTAAACGTTTGTTTCCTACCCCGAAACGCGGTAGGAAAACAAAAAGTTCATAAACTTTTGTTAGAAAAAAGGGGAAGAGTAATGGGAAAAATCTATTTAATTCGCCACGGCGAAACCGATAGTAATCTGGGCCATAAGTTCCAAGGACAGATGGATTTGCCGCTGAATGCCACGGGCCTTAACCAAGCCCGCCAAATGGCAGCCTATATGGCCGATAAAAAAATTGACTGCATCTATTCCAGCTCCATGCTGCGTGCCCGCATGACTGCAGCGGAGCTAGCCATGAGCCGCAATTTGCCCTATCGCTCCCTGGACCTGCTGAAGGAAATCAGCTTCGGGGACTGGGAGGGCCTGGAATATGCGGAAATCACCGCCCGCTGGCCCAAGGAAATGGAGGCCTTTTTGCATCGACCGGCGCAGTGGGAGCCCCCCCACGGGGAAACCTTTGCTGCGGCCCAGGAGCGCTGCCGCTTAGCCTTTGAGCATATCTTTGCCGAGCATGGCCACGATAAGAACATCGCCATCGTCTCCCACGGGGGCATCATTCGCCTGCAGCTGTGTTTGGCCTTGGGCATTCCCTTGAATAATCTGTGGCGTCTTAGCGTCTATAACGTGTCCGTTTCCACCCTCAGCGACTGGCAGGGCAACCTGTGCGTGGACACTATGAATGTGGCTGATTTTTTAAAGCGCAGTATTGAAGCCCATGTGATTTGAGCAATGGCTTATTGTAAAAAAACTGTACTGCACTTAACATATTTTTTATAATCTCTAGTTGACATTTGTATCCCAGTACTATATACTGATATTGGTATCTCAGTGGTCCGTTTAAGTTACTAAACTTCTTCAATCATAGATATAACCATTGATGAGATGGGGAAGCCTCAGTAAAATCTTAATGCGTTCTTTGGGGTATTATCTATGATAAGGAGTGATTGATCCATGAAAGAAGACAAGACTTTAACCTGCTGCGAATGTGGCCAAGAATTCGTATTCACTGCTTCCGAGCAAGAATTTTACGCTGAAAAAGGCTTCACCAACGAGCCCCGTCGTTGCCCTTCCTGCCGTCAAGCTCGTAAACAACGCATGGGCATCCAAACCGAGCGTCCGCAACGCGAAATGTTCCCCGCAACCTGCGCAGAGTGTGGCAAAGAGACCATGGTACCCTTCAAACCCTCTAACGATCGTCCGGTTTACTGCCGCGATTGCTTCAACGCACGTAAATCCCACTAATTTTTCGTCAATCTGGACTGTTGCTTCGGCAGCAGTCCTTTTTGTATTTTCGGAAGAGAATTTCTTGGAAAAAGTGGGG
>JBJDXC010000152.1:0-9003 GCA_051866475.1 Phascolarctobacterium sp. | reverse complement strand
ATAAATTCTTTAGCCAAATCCCATATAATTTTTATTTTTTAATCCATTGGCTGTGCAATGGTCGAAAATGGCTAAAGCTTAAGTATCCTTTGCTTATCTATATTTGTTTTTGTGTTTTTTGCGTTGGTGCTCTACGCGATAGTCGGCCTGCACCTGGTAAACTTGGTAGATGTACAGGGCGCACATGGGCACAACAATAAACATGCCCAGCCAGCGGTTGTCAAAGAAGTAGGAGCCAGCCATGCCGGCCAGCAAGCTGACGATAACCACCAGCAGCATATTTACCTTGTATTTCATAAGATATTTTTTCATTGATATATTCCTCCTAAATTATATTAAAGCAACTCACTAGGTACTACAATATTCTTAGTGGGTATGTTTTCAGGTTTAAATAGTGGCAACAAATCACTAACATGCAGCGGCTCTGGTTTATCAATTTGTCCTGCCAGATAGGCCAAAAAGCCGATAAGAGGCTCTGGACTGCCATAGGCTTTGCGCAAAGCGGCAATTTCCAAATCGCCATCGCGTTTAGAAAGTCTACGCCCTGTAGCGTCCACCAACAGCGGAATGTGACAGAAGGCTGGCGGTGTAAAGCCTAAGAGCCGGTAAATATAAAGCTGCATGGGCGTGGAGCTTAAAAGGTCACAGCCACGCACTACTTGGGTGATGCCCATAAGTGCATCATCAATGGTCACGGCTAGCTGGTAGGCAAAGACGCCATCGCTACGACGTACAATAAAGTCACCGCTTTCCTCCGCTAGGTTATAGCCTTGCTCACCATAGTGACCATCCACAAAGCTGATGGGCTTATTTTCTACCCTTAGACGATATGCTGGCGCTCGTTTTTGCGCTTTAGCTTCGCGTTCTGCCGCAGTCAAATGGCGGCAGGTACCGGCGTAGAGCACGCGTCCATCACTCAAATGAGGCGCCTCCGCTGCATGCAGCTCGGCACGACTGCAAAAGCAGGGATAGACCAGCTCTTGCTGCTCTAGCTGGATAAAATAGTGCTCATAAATATCACTGCGCTTGCTTTGGAAATAGCGCTCACTATCAGGGCTGGCGTAGGCGCCTTCATCCCAAGTGAGGCCCAGCCATTCTAAATCCCTGGCCAACTGGTCAGCATTTTCGCGAGTACAACGCTGTGGGTCCAAATCTTCAATGCGTAAAATAATCTTGCCACCGCTGCTTTTAGCGTAAAGCCAAGCCAGCAGGCTACAAAACACATTGCCCAGATGCAAAAAGCCGCTGGGCGTAGGAGCAAAACGACCTACAACAGGCTTAGTTGCCAAATTCTGTTCTCTAAAAAGCATTTTTAGGCACATCCTTTTATCTTTCCATCTATATTTTATCATATCGTTCCCTGCTTGTGTACAGTATTTATGCGTAAAACTAGCCTAAAAAGCTTATGTTCTCATTGCTTTTTCGGCAAGAGATGCCTATAATTAAAATAGTGAAATTTTTTATTATTTTTTTGAGGAGGGGAATTTAATGGAAGCGATTTTTGCTGCTATTAATGGTATTTTTAGTTTTATCGGACCCTTGTCCGACTTTTTGTGGGATTTTCCCACCAATATGAAATGGTATGCATCCATACCTGTTTTGGGTAATTTTTCTCTGGCGATTATTTTGCTCATGGGCTCCGGCATTTATTTTAGTCTGCGCTTGGGCTTTGTGCAAATCACGGAATTTAAGCGTGGCCTTTTAACTATGGCTCATAAAAAACATACGGAAATTGGTATTTCTCCCTTGGCAGCCTTCTTCTTGAGCTCTGCCATGCGCGTTGGACCCGGCAACATTATCGGTGTTACCGGTGCGATTTCTGTTGGTGGCCCTGGCGCCCTGTTCTGGATGTGGCTTTCCGCTTTCTTCGGCATGGCAGTGGCCTATGTAGAAAGTGTACTGGCGCAGATTTTTAAGGAGCGCAAGGATGATGAATATGTAGGTGGCTTGCCCTTCTACGGACGTCGCCTTTTAGGCAACAAGGTGTGGATTGGTTGCTTCCTGTCCGTGCTCTACATTCTCTATGCTATGTGCTGCTTGCCAGCGCAGGCCTTCAATGTTGTTTCCTCCGTGGGCGTAATGACTAGCATCGTTACAGGTGCTAAAATCGCAGCTGGCTCTAGCTTCTACTACATTGTTGGTGCCATTGTCATCGTTATCAGTGCCATTATCACCTTCGGTGGCATTCGCAAATTAACCAAGATCACCGATAAAATGGTACCGGTGATGGCCGTGGTGTATCTATTCATTGTTATGGTTTTGGCTCTAATGAATTTAGACCGCTTGCCCTATTTCTTTAGCGCAGTCTTTGGCGGTGCCTTCACCCAGGAAGCCTTCTTTGGTGGTACCTTTGGTACTATTCTATCCCAAGGCGTAAAACGCGGTCTGATGAGTAATGAAGCTGGTCAAGGTACCATTACCATGCCTGCAGCAGCTGCTGATGCCGATCATCCCTGCGAGCAGGGCGACATTTCCGCCATTGGCGTTTTCTTGGACACCATCGTCATTTGTACCTTAACAGGCTTTGTCGTAGTCATGGCCCATTGCTGGACCGGTGCTGACGGAGCTGCTTGGGGCAAGCTAGATAAGCTGCCGAAGTTCATCGCTTCTGTAGCAGAGTTGACCGGTGGGCAAGGCTTCCATCAGGTAGTAACCTTCCTTGTTACCTTCTGCTTCTGCCTCTTTGCTTATACCTGCCTCCTGGGCATGATTTCCTTCTCCGAAATCGCTGCCAACCGCATTAGCCGCAGCGCGTCCTTCATCAACATGATTCGCGTTATCGGCTTATTCGTAGCAGCCTTTGGTATTCTCTGTAATATTGCAGGCTACGAGCTGGGCAACCTGTGGGCCTTCTCCGATTTGGGTAATATTATGATTGTATATTTCAACATTCCGATTTTGTATTGCGGTGCTAAGCTAGTTTTCAAGGCTCACGAGCATTATGCTAAAAATGATGGTACTCCCTTCACAGGCGAGGTTGTGGGCATTCCCCTAGAGTATTGGGATAACAAGGCTAAAAAATAAACTATTTGCTTGGATTTTACGTAGAAAAGAGGTGCTTTATGGCTGAAGAAAGAATTACTGATGGTTATAAGGATAGTGCTGATATTGAATGGGAAGCGGAAAAAATCTGTCGCTGGGCAGCAGCTCGCGCCGGTGTGATTGTGGTTGCTCCCTTAATCGGCACTATGACCTTGATGGCTAACGAGGTCTATATGATTACCCGCTTGGCAGAGCTACGCGGTATTAAGCTCAGCGAAAGCGCTGTGCTAGGACTTTTGGGTTCCTTGGGTGCTACTTTTGTAGGTCAAACCTTGGTAACACTCATTCCCTTTGCACCGGTACAAATTCCTGTGGGCATTTCTGTGACATATGCGGTGGGCAAGGTGGCTAATGCTTGGCTCAAGGCTGGTCGTCCTGAGGATATTGCCGCGTTTAAAGAGGTCTATGACGAGGCTAAGGCCGAGGGCATGAAGAAGTTTAAGGAATTCAGTAAGCTGGATTGTAAGGACGAGCCCTTGGGTGATGAAAGCAAGCGCTTTAATTTGGGCTCCCAGGAAGTTTTTGACTCTGTTACGCGCAAGGCCGACGAGGCTGAATATAAGCTGAGCGACGCTGTACGCAAGGTCGGGGACAAGTTAAAATAGGATAAGCTAGTAAAAAACTAACAGCTAGCCTTGGGGCGAATGTGCCGGGGCTAGCTGTTTTTTATGCTTAAATTATTAAATGTGTATCATAAAAATACAAATATACTAAAATTTAATTACTAACGAAACGTTACCAAAAAGAATGTTTGCCTAAAAATCTGGCGTCATGGAACGTTACTCGAAAAGAATGTTCGCTTTGTTTTTACACTCTAGGCCTTTACTTTTAGCGCTTTTATGTAGTACAATAATATATTGAACAACTATACCTATGCTTGAACTAAATTCTAGAACTAAACTTGCTCTATAAAGGAGGATATTCTGTGATTCGTAAAACATCCGCCATGGTGGAGGCCGGTATTTTAGCTGCCATTGCCATCGTCATGGCTTTAATAGTCATGTATGTGCCCGTGCTGGGTGCCTTTGTAAACTTTCTGTGGCCCCTGCCCATTGTAATTTGTGGGGCTCGTCACGGCTTGAAATGGAGCATCATGACATTGCTCGTGGCGACCATCATCATCGCTATGGTTATGAGCCCCGTGAATGCTTTCTTCCTGGCTGCTATTTTTGGCCTTTTGGGCTTAATTTTGGGCGAGTGTATGCGTCGGCATCTGGCTCCTATGAAGCTGATGCTTTTTGGTACCATCGGTGGCATTATCGCTTTGGTGCTCAACATTGCGCTGAGCTTTGCGGTGCTGGGAATTGACCCCATCAACATGATGTTTACTTCCTTTAACGATAGTCTCGTGCAGCTAACGGAGTATTATCGTGAACATGGCATGAGCGAGACCGATATCAAGGCCAGCATCGATGGTTACAAGGAAATGCTACGCATGATGAAAATTATTATGCCCGGCGCCTTCCTCATTTGTGCTCCTATTATGGCCTTTGTAAACTACATTTGCGCCAAAAAGATTTTGACCAAGCTAGGGGATAGCTTTGAAAGCTTTCCACCCTTTATTATGCTGAAGGTACCCCAGTGGGTGCTGTGGCCTTACTTTTTATCCTTGCTGGCTGTAACCTATTTTTACCAGACTAATCAAAGCAGCTGGATGTATGCAGCAGCGGTTAATGTGCAGACTGTGTGCAGCTTTAGCTTGGTTTTCCAAGGCATCGTGCTGATTTATTGGTATGTGGAAACGAAGCAAAAGCCCCGCTGGTGGGCCAATATCGGCACGGCATTGATGTTTATGATTCCGCTGTTCTCCCAGATTATTGTCTATGTGGGAGCGTTTGATATGGTCTTCGACTTTAGAAAGATTAGGAATCGTCGCTAAATCACCATCTACTTCGTTAGTTGTCTTAAAGTGAGGTGAAGCTGGATGTTTAACAGATTTAACCGCAATATGAATTCACGGGTGGACACCAATATTTATTTGTTGGTGATTATCGCTCTGTCTCTTTTGGTATGCTATTTGCAGCCTAAGCTGATTATTTTGGCCTTACCAGTTGTGGGCGTGACATACTATTTTGCACGTCGCAATTTTATCAATAAGGAGATTTTTTTCAGCAGCTATTTGGACAATATTATCCGCAATATTGAACGCACCAATCATTTTGCTGTGCGCAAGCTGGATATTGGCATGGCTGTTTTTTCCAAGGACGGCAAGCTGCAATGGAAGAACGAGCTATTCCAGCAATGGGTGGGCAAGAAAAATCTGGAGGGCAAGCGTCCTGAGGAGGTTTTGCCGCTGCCTGCCAATGCCTTTGAAATGCTCAGCGTGCGTGATGGTGAGCAAGTCATTCAAATGGAGGGTCGCTATTACCGCATGAAATATGCCAGCGTCCAGACCCAGGAGCATACGACGAAAAAGGATAATATGGCCACCAATAGTGGTCTGATGATTTATCTGACGGATATTACGGAGTTCGAGCTGCTTAAGCAAAAATATAATAACGATAAGATTTGTCTAGCTTATGTGCGCTTTGACAACTACGAAGAGGTAACCAGGGGCATAAGCGAAACCAGTATTGCCAATCTGAATGGTGAAATCAACGAGCTGTTGACCAAATGGGTAACCACCCAGCAGGGCTTTATCTGTCGTATGAATAAGGAAAGCTGCCTTATGGGCTTTACTCAGGCAGCAGTGCTGGACATGATGGAGGATAAGTTCACCATTTTGGATAGGGTGCGCGAAATCCGTGCCGGCAATAAATTTGCGCCTACCTTTAGTATTGGTGTGGCCTGTGATGGCATAACCCTTGAAGAGCTCATTCAAAATGCCAATAAGAGCCTGTATATGGCCTTGGGTCGTGGTGGTGACCAAGCGGTGGTATTGAAGGATAAGGTTACCCAATTCTTCGGTGGTACCTCCACTGTGGCAGCCAAGAGTACCCGCGTGCGGGCTCGTATTGTGGCGCAGACCATTCACGAGCAGATGCAGCAGGCGGATAGAATTTTTGTTATGGGTCACCATAACGAGGATTATGATGCCATCGGCGCCACTGTGGGTATGGCCAAGCTGGGCCTGTCCCTGCAGAAGGAAACCTATATCGTGGCCAGCGCTAGCAATGAATATTATAATCGCATTGGTGAGGTGTTGGAGCACGAGAATATTATTCTGTCGGATAATGAAACCAAGTATTTTGATATTGTAGTACCGGAGGATGAGGCACTAAAAATGGTTACGCCTAAGAGCCTTTTGGTGTTAGTGGATCATCATCGGGCTAGCCTGTCAGCTTCTAAAGCCTTGCTGGAAGCAGTGAAGACGAGGATTATTGTGGACCATCATCGCCGTGCCGAGGATATTATCAGTAATACGGTGCTGCTATATTTGGAGCCCTCTAGCTCCTCCACTAGTGAGCTAGTGACAGAGCTGATCTGCTACTTTGACGATGGCTTGGAAATCACAGCGGCAGAGGCGACAGCTCTGTATGCCGGCATTGTGCTGGATACCAAGAACTTCGCCGTGCAGACCGGCGAGCGTACCTTTGAAGCGGCAGCACTGTTGCGTCGTAGTGGCGCTGACCCCAATTTAGTGCGCCTGCTCTTTAAGGACGATATCGGCACCGTACAGGCTAGGGCTAAGCTCATAGCCGAGGCCAAGACTCCGATTCCGGGCTTGGCGATTTCCATTATGCGCAATGCAGTGCGTGAAACTAGGTCTTCCGTATTAGCTGCCCAGACAGCGGACTCCCTGATTACAGTGGACGGGATTGCTGTAGGTGTGGCAATAGTTGAATATAAAGACGGCTATCTTGGCATCAGTGCCCGCAGTGATGGCAGCGTCAATGTGCAGGTGATTATGGAAGAGCTGGGCGGCGGCGGTCACCAAACTGTGGCCGGCGTACAGATTGCCAATAAGCGTGCCAAGGATGTGGAGCCGCAAATTATTGCGTTAGCAAAAAAACAATTAGAGGAGCGAGATAATAATGAAAGTAATTCTGCTGCAAGATGTTAAAAGCTTAGGTAAAAAGGGTGATGTTGTAGAAACTGCGGAGGGCTATGGCCGTAACTACCTGCTGCCCCGCAAGCTGGCTAAGGAAGCTACTGCTGCTAATTTAAATCAGGCTAAGGCTGACAAGGCTACTGCTGCTCACCGTGCTGCTCAGGCTAAGGATGAGGCTGTAGTATTGGGCGTACAAATCGAAAAGATTACCGTTATTATGAAGGTGCGCGTGGGCGAGAACGGCAAAATGTTCGGCTCCGTAACCAGCAAGGACGTGGCTGAAGCCTTGATTAAGCAAACAGGCCTCAATATCGACCGTCGCAAAATCGAATTGAAGAGCGCAGTGAAGGGATTGGGCGAATACACCGCTGTGGCTAAGCTGCACACCGATGTAACCTCTACCTTTAAGGTAATGGTTGAAGCTGAATAAAACTAAAGCATAAAGAGAAGTGTAACTATGGAAGAGAGAGTACCACCTCAAAATATCGAGGCTGAGCAATCCGTTTTAGGGGCTATGCTCATCGATAAGGAGGCCATTGCTAAGGCTACAGAAATACTTAATGTGGATGATTTTTATCGAGAAGCCCATCGGGTTATTTTTGGAGCTATGCTGGAGCTGTACAATAAAAATGAGGCCGTAGATTTGATTACGGTGACTGATATTCTGCGCCGTGACAATAAGCTGGAGGATATCGGCGGCATTGCCTATATTACCAGTTTGGCCAATGTAGTGCTGACGGCTGCTAACGTGAAGTATCATGCAGAAATCGTGGCTGAAAAAAGTGTGCTGCGCCAGCTGGTAAAGGTTTCCACAGAAATTGCTGCCATGGGCTATGAGGCCAATGATGAGGTTGGCGTATTGCTGGATACAGCGGAAAGCCGCATTCTAGAGATTTCCAACCGCAAGAAAAAGGCCGATTTTACGCCCATTAGCGCGGTGCTCATGGACAGCGTGCAATCCATAGAAAAGCTGCTCAATAATAAGGGTGGCTTGACAGGTATTCCCACGGGCTTTAATGACTTGGATAAGCTTACCAGCGGCTTACACCCTTCTGATTTCATCATTCTGGCGGCCCGTCCCTCCATGGGTAAAACGGCGCTGGCCTTGAATATTGTGCAAAATGTGGCGTTGCGTGCCCACAAGCGTGTGGGCGGTGACCCTCGCAGCGTAGCCTTTTTTAGCTTGGAAATGAGCAAGGAGCAGCTGGTTAACCGTATGCTCTGCGCCGAGGCCAATATCGACAGCCAGAGGCTGCGTGTGGGCGAGATGAATGATAAGGATTGGGATGCACTATGGGCAGCCTGCGATACGATGAGCAAGGCTAAAATCTATATTGATGATACTGCTGGCATCACGGTTATGGATATGCGCAGTCGTGCTCGTCGCCTGAAGGCAGAGCACGGACTGGACCTAATCGTAGTGGACTATTTGCAGTTAATGCAGGGCAGTGGCAAGCGTAATACTAGCGGCGACCGCCAACAGGAGGTTTCCGAGATTTCCCGTTCGCTAAAGGCCTTGGCTCGTGAGCTGGATGTGCCGGTGCTGGCTCTGTCCCAGCTGAGCCGTGGCGTGGAAGCACGCCAGGTAAAGCGACCCATGCTCAGCGACCTGCGTGAGTCCGGCTCCTTGGAGCAGGATGCGGATATTGTAGCCTTCCTCTATCGCGAGGATTACTATAATCCGGAGACAGAAAACAAGCACACGGAGCTGATTATTGCTAAGCATCGTAATGGTCCTGTGGATACGGTTAATCTGTTCTTCCATAAACAATTTACTAAATTTGTGGGCTTCACGAAGCGTGAGGGCTGATTTCGAGGACTGCTTTTTAAGGGGCAGTCCTTTAGTTTTTGTAAAATTTTTCCGAATATTTTTCTTTAATCAGTGAAAAACGTTCAGAAAGCTTGCGTTTGATTACGGAAAATGATATGATTATAATGTATCAAATTGTGATGAAGAATCTGAAGCTAAA
>JBJDXC010000151.1:0-9050 GCA_051866475.1 Phascolarctobacterium sp. | reverse complement strand
GCCAGCTTGGTCAAGGCTGGGTCAAGGGCAGTTGCGTGCTCATGGAGATATACCCAGCTCAGGGCGTTCTCACTGCCCAAAGCGGCTAATTGTGCATAATAGAGTACCAAGGTGCCTAGCAAAGCCAAGCAAATGCCAACAGTGCAGACCATGATGTACTTCCAGGTAGCCTCCAGAGCCGCACGGGTAAATTTAAAGGAAATTAACAAAGCAGAGATTAAGGTAGTCGCCTCAATGGCAACCCACATCAAGCCCAAATTCTTCACCAGCAGCACGATGAACATGGTCCAGCAGAAGAATTGCATCAGGGCAAAATAACGACCTGTTTGCAGCTGCTCGCCCTTTAAAACGCCGCAGCGCTCCTCGCGAGTGAGATAGCTGCGGGCAGTCCAGCTAGCTGCCACATACAAGGTAGTAATAATAATCACAACCCACAGGCTCAGCGCATCCACATAGAAATAATCGTCCATGTAGGGCTCAGCAGGATTGAACTTGCTGGCCAAAAGGCCCACGCTGATGCCCACGCCGGTGGCGGTCAGGCGGTGCAGCCAATGCAAAATACTATTGGAAAATAAGCCTGTCAAAGCCAAAAGAGCGCATACAGGGGGCAGGCACAGAAGTAAAATAATATATTCTAACATGCTCCACCTATCCTTTCAGCTTATCCAGCACGTTGGTATCCGTAGTCCTAAAGGACAAACGCAAACGTGAGGTCAAAATTACGAGAATTACCACAGCAATGAGCACATCCAGGAAAATACCCAGCTCGATAATCAAGGGCAGGCCCTCGGTCATAATCAAGCCCAGCAAATAAATGCCGTTTTCCATGGTGATCAGGCCAATCATCTGCATAATAGCACGACTGCGCATAACAATCAAGGTCAGGCCCGTCATGATCATGAACATGGAGGTGGCCAGAATATCGCGGCCCTCAGCCTGGGGCAGCAGCCCATCGATAACCATATAGCCCAGGGCCAGGCTGCAAGCAGCCACCGCCGTGGAATAGTTAACATTAATATCGCTGACTATTTCCCGCTCATCGCGGAGGCCCTTAACCGTGCGCAAAATAGCCGCCGGAATAAAGAGCACCTTAACGGCGATGGTGAGTAAGCCCGGCATCCAGCCATGCAGTCCCCCGCCGTGACTCAGGCCAATAACTAAGCAGGCAGCGGCAATCAAGGCGGACTGCACTGCCAGGCACAGCGTAGCCCGGCGCAGCTCCATAAATCTCGTCTGCAGGAAGACGATAAACATTAAACTAACTACTAAATATTCCATCGTCTACCTCCTTACTGAGCCACAATGGCCAGGAGCAGCATCAAAGCAGCCGCAGCCAAATATACGCGCACCTTGAAAAGGCGCATTTTATTATTCAAGGTTTCTACCACGCCCACAGCCACAGCGCTCAGCAGCACCTTCAGCACCACCGGCAAATGCAAGGGCAGGTACAGCATGGAGAAAAGCATCAAAAACATCAACAGCTTCAGCTGGCTTGCCCAGTGAATCAAGGCCAAGAGGCGACCGGAGTATTCCAGCGTCATGCACTCATGAATCATGGTCAGCTCCAGGTGGGTATCGGGATTGTCCACAGGAATGCGGCTGTTTTCGGCCAGCATCACCAGGAAGAAGGCGATACAGGTCAGCACACCGGCCACAGTCAGGTTCACCGTGTCGAAGCGCAGGGTCATACCGCTCAAGGAGGTGCTACCGGTGTGCAGCACATTGGACAGAATGGCCAGCATAATCACCGGCTCCACGAAGGCTGCGATATACACCTCGCGGCTACCGCCCATGCCACCGAAGGCAGTGGCAGCATCCATGGAGGATACAGCCATGAAGAAGCGACCCAGAGCTAAAATGTACACGAAAACGAACACATCGCCGAAGCCAGCCCTGCCGCCGAAGAAATTGGGTAGCATGCAGGCAGCCACGAGAGTGGTTACAAAATACACACAGGGCGCCATTTTAAAGAGAGCGCTGGTATAGGGGGTAAGCATGGTAGGCTTGCCCCACCATTTTTTAATATCGTAATATTCTTGGAAAATGCTGGAGCCAATGCGGTTTTGCAGCAGCGCCTTCACCTTTTTCACGATGCCGGTGATGGCGGGCGCGACTAAAAGCAAGAGCAATGCTTGAGCTAAGCACAGGGCCAGGCTTTGTAAATCAGTTTGTAAGTTCATCATTTATACAACGCCCCCCATACTAACACTAATACCATGGCAGCCATAACGTAGGATACGTACAGGCGCACACTGCCCTGCTGCATGCGGCGCAAAAAGGCGGAAATGCCTACGAAGCGCTTTTGGAAGGGCGCATATAATTTTTCCGTAATCATATCGGGAATTTCCAGCTTGTAGGAGAGTTGGCGACCGAAATAAGCGTGGTCCTTGCGCATATAGGAAACCTGACGCTTGGGCTTCAAGAGATAATCGAAGGCACGGCGCACGGGCTTACTAAAGCCGGTTGCAGAATACTGCTGGCGCTCCGTGGGATAGGTACCACAGTTCCAGGTCACATCCTCTTCCACGAAGACGCTCACGGTGCACAGATAAACCACAAGGCCAATGATGGCTACTAAAATGAGCAGCAGCACCGGATTAAACACAGCCAAGGTGCCGGTACCGGCCCACTCCAAGGCCAAGCCCTGGGCAGCAAATTCCTTGTTGATGGCCAAGGCATTGCAAATGGTCTGCACCACGGGCACGGGATAAAGGCCACAGGCCACTACCAAAATGCTGGAAATACCCATGGCCGTGAGCATGAAGCAGTCGGATTCATGGGCATGCTCGGTGAGCTCGCTGCGGGCGCGGCCCAGGAAGGTGATGCCATAGAGGCGCACGAAGCAGCCCAGGGCCAGGGCGCCGGTGAAGCCCAGCAAAATGAAGCAAACAGCTACCAAAATGCGGGTGGATTGCACAGCGTTGGTGCTAGCCAGGGTTATGAAACTTTGTAGCACCAGCCACTCGCCGGTGAAGCCGTTGGTCAAGGGAATGGCGGCCAGAGCCATGGAGCCCACCAAGGTAAAGAGGGCCGTGTAGGGCATCTTTTTAGCCAAGCCACCGAAAAGCTCCAGATTTTTGCTGCCGGTGCCATGCATAATGGAGCCGGCGCTCATGAACATCAGCACCTTCATAATGCTGTGGTTAAAGGCATGGACTAAAGCGGCCACAAAGCCTAAAAGATACCAGTTGCCACCGGCCAAGACCTTCAGCAGCATGCCGCAGCCGAAGGCTGCGAAAATCACGCCCATATTTTCCACGGAGGAATAGGCCAGAATGCGCTTGATATCGTTTTCCATTTGGGCATAAAGCACGCCCAGGAAGGCGGACACAGCACCCACCAGCATCACAATGACGCACCACCAGTAGTTCCAGGTGGGTAGGAAGCTGAACATAAAGCGACCGAAGCCATAGAGGGCAATCTTCAGCATAACGCCACTCATGAGGGCGGACACGTGGCTGGGGGCAGCGGGGTGTGCATTGGGCAGCCACACATGCAGGGGTACGAGGCCCGCCTTCAGGGCAAAGCCGATAAAGGCTGCCGCGAACACCCCGTGCTGCCACCAGCCCACCAGCTTATTGGCGGCCATAGCTTCAAAGCTGAAGTTGGCGCTGAAAGCGCCGGTCACTAAAAAGGCGATCATAATGGCTGCGGTACCCAAGGAGGTCATCACCAGATATTGGTACGCAGCGGTCCAGGTGGAGCGTTTTTCGGACTCATGGTTTACCAGCATAAAGGAGGCCACAGCCATAATTTCCCAGAAGAGCAGGAAGCTGAAGGCGTCCCCTGCCAGGAGCACCAGCACCATGGACAGCAAGAAGAGGTTCCACATGCCGCCTAAGAGACGCAGGCGGCTGCCCTCATAGCTTTGGGCGTAGCCCAAAGCGTACAGGCTGGTGATGACGCCAGCGATACCTGTGAGCAACAAGAAGATGGCACTCCAGCCATCCACGCCCAGGGAATAGGAGCCCCATTTAAGCGGCTCCACCCCACTGCCTGCCAGCACCTGCCAAGCCTTGGCGGCCACCATACCGCTGCCAGCTAGGGCAGCAAGATTGGCCAGCCAATGGGCCACGCGCTGCAGGCCATGGGGAAATAAAAGGGTTACGATGCCGACGCCAAAGCAGGCGGCAGCAAGCAAAAAGCATTCCATTTCCTCACCTACACTTTCCAAAATTTTTACAGCATTTTCACAAATTCACAATTTTGACAAGCAAATATTATACCATATTCAGTGTTTTAAGGGAATAGCTTTTGTCTGTATACATGGCAAATTTTACAGGTAATATACACGTTCTTTACAAAATTCCCCAGAGCTTAAGCCTGCTGCAAGGGCTTCAGCGAGCAACCTTGTGCTCTGGGAAAGATATCACATTCTTGTTGCTTGACGCTGGCATCATCTCAACTTATAATTTAATTGAACGATTAAAAATTTTGCATTAAATTTGCCTTCCTGTCACCCTTAGCTTAGGTAGTTCGCTCCGCTTACGAAGCATGCCTAATTTAAGCAAGCAGCCTTGCTGACGAAGGTAAATTGCTGCGAAGTGTGGTGTATATAATGAAAGAAATATTTACTGACCCTGCTAACCAAAAGCGCTTAGGTATTACTGCTGTAGTGCTCGCCCTAAGCCTAGGCGGCTACGCACTCTATAGCAATATTACGCACAAACCCCAGGCGCAGAAAATTATCCCCATCGTACGCACGTACACTGTGGGCGACGCTGCAAGCGCCGCCGCTGACGCTAAATTCTACCCCGGCGAGGTCCGGGGTAGGTACGAAAGCCAGCTGGCCTTCCAGGTGGCCGGTAAAATCGCTGCCCGCTACGTCAACGTGGGCGACACCGTGCGCGCAGGCCAGGTCCTGCTGGCGCTGGACCCCAAGGACGTAGCGCAAAGCGTAGAGGCCACCACGGCCCAGCTGGCCAGTGCCCGCGCCAGCTATAAGCTGGCCGCGGATAACGCCGCTCGCTACAGCTCGCTCTACGCCCAAGGCGCGGTCAGCGAAGCTGTCCGCGACCAATACCAGACGCAGCTGGAGGCGGCCAGCGCCGCGCTGCGCCAAGCCCAGGCCCAGGCCAACGTGAGCAGCAACCAATTGGGCTATACCCAATTGGTGAGCGATACGGATGGCGTGGTAACGGCGCTGAGCGGCGAGGTTGGACAGGTTGTGGGCGCAGGCACGCCTATAGCCACCGTGGTGCGCGCTGGCCAGCGCGAGGTGCAGATAAGCGTGCCGGAGGGTGCGACGCTAAGAGTTGGTCAAAAAGCTAGCATTAGCTTTTGGGCGCTGCCCGGCGTAAGCGCAGCTGGCCATGTGCGGGAAATAGCCTCCATGGCGGACCCTGTTACCCGCACCTATAAGGTCTGCGTGGCCGTGCCCGATTTGCCAGCTGCTGCCAAGCTGGGCATGACCGCCAAGGTCGAGCTTGCTACCAATGCCGCCGCCTCTGCTACAGCTGCCACGGGCGCTAACGCTACCTTCAGCATCCCTGCACAGGCCTTATACCAAGTGAACAGCAAAACACAGGTTTGGATTGTACGCGCTAATAAAGCCCAGCTGGCGGACGTCAAGGTCAGCGGCTATAGTGGCAACGCAGTGCTGATTGAGCAAGGACTCAGCCGCGGTGATAAAATTATCACCGCCGGTCTCGCCAAGCTCACCCCCGATCAGGAAGTACGCCTTGAGGAAGGCGGTGACAAGTAATGACTAACCCCTTCTCCAAGGATAATCACGAGCATAATACTAACAATAAAGGCTCCCGCGGTGCTAACTGGGCCACTTGGTCCATTGAGCATCGCCAACTGGTTTACTTTTTCGCCTTTCTTGTGCTGGTCATGGGCCTTTTCTCCTTTAAGTCCCTGGGGCGCAGTGAGGACCCCTCCTTTGCGGTGAAGCAAATGGTCATCTCCGCTGCCTGGCCCGGTGCCAGCGCCAAGGAGGTGGAGCAGCATCTGACCAACACCATTGAAAAGGAAGCCCAAAACCTGCCCCAAATCGACAAAATTACCAGCTATTCTCGCCCCGGCACCAGCGTCATCACCGTAACCTTAAAGGACGAGGTCACCGGCAATCTGGTGCGCCAGCGCTGGCTGGAGCTGCGCAATATCGTTAACGACGGCAAGAGTAAGCTCCCAACAGGCAGTTATGGTCCCTATTTTAACGACCGCTTCGACGATGTTTATGGCAATATCTATGCCCTCACCGGGGATGGCTATTCCTATGAGGACATGCGCCGCTATGCGGAAAAAATTAAGCTGGACTTTTATGGCATCCACGATGTGAAAAAGGTGGAGCTGGTGGGCGTGCAGCCGGAGAAAATTTTCGTGCAGATGGAAACCGAAAAGCTGGCCCGCCTTGGCCTCGATATTAACACCATCGCCAGCGTCATTAAGGCACAGACCGTCATGACGCCATCGGGTATGGTGGAAACCGATGTGGCCAATGCCTATTTACGCATCACCGGCAGTCCCGATAGCCTTACCAATATCGCTGCCATTCCCATTAACGCCAACGGCAAGGTCTTCCGCTTAGGGGATATTGCCCAGCTCAAGCGCGGTTATGCGGACCCGCCGGAGCCCCTCATGTACTACAACGGCAAGCCCGCCGTGGGCATTGCCCTGTCCATGGAGGACGGTGGCGATAATATCCTCTTAGGCGAAAATTTAGCTAAGGAAATCGTCCGCATCCAAAAGGAGCTACCCCTGGGCCTGGAGCTGAACCAAGTGGCCAACCAGCCCGAGGTAGTCAAAAAATCCATTAGTGAATTCAGTCAAAGCCTCTATGAGGCCATCATTATCGTGCTGGCAGTGAGCCTTTTTAGCCTGGGTCGCCGTAGCGGCTACGTCATTTCCTGCTGCATCCCCCTGATTTTGCTGGGCTCCTTCGCTGCTATGTTTGCCATGGGCATCGATTTACACAAGGTATCCCTTGGCGCTCTGGTTATTTCCCTAGGTATGCTGGTGGACGACGCCATCGTTGTGGTGGAGCTCATGGAGGTCAAAATGAGCGAGGGTATGGAGCGCAAGGCTGCTGCCTCCTACGCCTTTGCTACCTGTGGACGCCCCTTGCTCACAGGCACAGTCATTACCTGCTTAGGCTTCATGCCCATCGCCTTTTCTGATTCCTCATCCTCGGAATTCGCCTACAGCCTTTTCCCGGTGATGAGCGTGACCTTACTTTTGAGCTGGCTTGTATCCGCTACCCTAGCCCCGGTTTTGGGCTATGCCTGGATTAGGCCCACTGTGATTAAGCAGGACAGCTACGACAGCTTCTTTTATCAAAAATTCCGTAGCCTGCTGCAGTGGTCCTTAAACCACAGAGCCATCGTCATCGGCATCACCGTGGCCCTTTTAGGCCTCTCCACCTTCATGCTGCGCTTTGTAAGCAAGGAGTTTTTCCCTGCCAGCGTAAGGCCGGAAATACTGGTGGAGCTCAATCTGCCCGAGGGTAGCTCCCTTAAAAACACCGATGCGGCTGCCCAAAAGCTTACTAATCTCATCAAAAACGATCCTGACCTAGACCACGTCTCCACCTATGTGGGCAAGAGCGCCCCCCGCTTCGTGCTGGTTATCGACCCGGTACAGCCCCGTGATAATTATGCCCAGCTAGTGGTGGTGGCCAAAGATGTGGAAGCCCGCAAGCGCCTGGAAAAGCGCATTAATGAGCTAGCTGCCCAAAGGCTGCCCGAGGCTGTAACCTACTCCCGCTCCATCCCCCTGGGTCCCCCTGCTCCCTATCCCGTTATGCTGCGGGTTAGCGGCAGCGACCATGCCCAGGTAAAGGAGTATGCGCACAAGGTGCGCCAGGTCATGGCTGCTCATCCCTATGTCACCATGACCCGTCTGGACTGGTTCGAGGAAAGCAATGCGGTGAAGCTCACCGTGGATAACGACAAGCTCCTGCAGCTGGGCCTCACCCGTCAGACCGTGGCCACCGCCCTGCAAGCCCAGGTCAGCGGCTACACCGTGGCAGGCTACCTAGAGGGCGACCAGGAAATCGGCATCGTCTTTAGGCTGGACCCCAACCAGCGCGCCACTATTTCCCAGCTGGAGACCATCTCCATCCCCACTAGCCGCGGCGCAGTGCCCCTATCCCAGGTGGCTCGCGTAGAATATACCAATGAGGATAATATGATCTGGCGTCGCAACCTGCGCCCCACCATCACCGTCAACGGCGGCATTACTGCAGGCGTTACCGGCAATGACGTGACCCAGGAAATATACGACCAATTGGCCCACATGCGCGCTAATTTGCCTGCCGGCATGAAAATCGAAATCGGTGGCTCCCTGGAGGACAGCAAGAAAACCTTTGGCTACCTTATGAAGCCCGTGCCCCTTATGGTGCTTTTGATCATGATTCTCATCATGGTGCAGCTTCAGGACATCCGTAAGCTCCTGGTCATCATGCTCACAGCGCCCATGGGCATCATCGGCGTCATCCTTGGCCTCCTGCTCTTTAACTCCACCCTGGGCTTCATGGCCGAGCTAGGCATCCTAGCCCTCACCGGCACCATCATCCGCAATAGCATGGTTATCGTGGACCAAATCCAGCAGCATCTGGATAGCGGCATGCCCCTGCGCGCAGCCATCGTAGAATCGGCCATCGTCCGCTTCCGTCCCATCATGCTGGCCGCCTTCACGACAATCCTAGGCCTCATCCCCATGTTCGCCAGCCAGTTCTGGAACGCCATGGCCGTCTCCATCGCATGCGGCCTCACCGGCGCCACCTTATTAACATTGATTGTACTTCCCGTACTCTATGCAATTGTGTTTAGACTTGACTAAAGCAATTCGTAATATGGTAACAGCCAGCGAGCTGTGATTTTTAGCGAATGAGTGGCTTGGTACAATGGCCTCAAGGGTCGAAAAAGAATATTACTCTGCAAAAAAATACTATCCGCAATTGAGTAATATGGCAACAGACAGTGAGCTGTGAGTTTTAGCAAATGAGTGGCTTGGTACAATGGCCTCAAGGGTTCGAAAAAGAAAATTCTTCTACGAGACAAATAGTACCCCGCAGAGGCCAATTGAACCCCACGAAATTTGCGTTA
>JBJDXC010000150.1:0-9149 GCA_051866475.1 Phascolarctobacterium sp. | reverse complement strand
TTTTTGCCTATAGCTATTTAAACAGCAATTCTCGCTCAGAGAGTTGCTGTTTTTTTATTATAGAAAAAGCCTGCCCCAAATAGAGCAGGCTCAAGAACAATATTAATTCTGTTACAGCAATATTAGTGATGGAACAAGCGCAGACCGGTGAAGGCCATAGCGATACCGTACTTGTCGCAGGTCTCAATAACATTGTCATCGCGGATGGAGCCACCTGCTTGAGCAATGTATTGTACACCGCTGCGATGAGCGCGCTCGATGTTGTCGCCAAAGGGGAAGAAGGCGTCGCTACCCAGAGCAACATCCTTCAGCTCAGCCAGCCAAGCCTTTTTCTCAGCGCGGGTCAGCGGCTCCGGCTTTTCGGTGAAGAAGTTCTCCCAAATACCGTCAGCTAATACATCCTCGTAATCGTCGGAAATATATACGTCGATGGTGTTATCGCGGTCGGGACGGCGGATGCTGTCCTTAAAGGGCAGAGCCAAAACCTTGGGATTTTGACGCAGCCACCAAATATCAGCCTTGTTGCCGGCCAAACGAGTGCAGTGTACGCGGGACTGTTGACCAGCACCAATGCCGATGGCTTGACCATCCTTCACATAGCACACGGAGTTAGATTGGGTATATTTCAAAACGATAAGGGAAATCAGCAAATCACGGGCTGCAGCCTCAGGAATTTCCTTATTCACAGTGGGACGGTTCTCCAGCAAAGCCTCGGTAATCTTAGCCTCGTTGCGGTCCTGCTCAAAGGTAATGCCAAAAACCTGCTTGCTTTCGGTCAGCTCCGGCACATAATTGGGGTCAATCTCGATAATATTATAGGTGCCCTTGCGCTTGGTTTTCAAAACAGCCAGTGCTTCCTCGGTATAGCCGGGAGCGATAACGCCGTCAGAAACCTCACGGTGCAGCATTTTTGCAGTTTGCACATCGCACACATCGGACAGAGCCACAAAATCGCCGTAGGAGCTCATGCGGTCAGCACCACGGGCGCGGGCATAAGCATTGGCCAGCGGGGACAGCTCCAAATCGTCCACATAGTAAATCTTCTTCAGGGTGTCGCTCATGGGCAGGCCCACAGCAGCACCGGCGGGGCTAACATGCTTAAAGGAAGCAGCTGCGGGCAGGCCGGTGGCCTCCTTCAGCTCCTTCACCAGCTGCCAGCTATTGAAGGCATCCAAAAAATTAATATAGCCAGGACGACCATTGAGCACCTTAATGGGCAGCTCAGCGCCATTAGCCATGTAAATTCTTGCTTTCGCTTGGTTGGGATTGCAACCATATTTCAATGCTAATTCGTTCATCAAATTTCCTCCCTTAAAATAAAGTGGTCGGTAAAAAAGAAAAACCGACACACTGATGCATATACATGCCCAGACGGTCGGCTTCACCGGTCATACTCCCCTGTGGTGACCCACTTCCGTCAGTTATATGACCTACTACTAAAATTATAAAAGCTTACGCTATTTTTGTCAATATCTTTACACTCCCGTACCATCAAAGCAGGGAATAAAATCCTCGCAGGCCGCCTCGCCCTCCTGCACAAAGCCATCCTCAATGGTGCTGGCCATAAGATAGGCCTCTACCTCGGCGTACTCCTCGTCCGTCACCTTGCGGTTGATTTCCGGAAACTCCGCTGCGCGACCGCAGGGCACATACTGATGCATCAGGCTGAACATTACTTGTCCGGGCTTAAAATTCTGAGCTACCCAGTCGATAACCTTCTTGGAATTATCCAGCATCCCCGGCAGGATTAAATGGCGAATGACAACGCCCTTCTTCAAAAGGCCATTTTCATCCAGCTCATAATCGCCCACCTGACGATACATTTCCTTGATTGCGTCCGTGGCAATGCGGAAATAATAGGGCGCATTGCTGTATTTAATAGCCGCGATGTCGTCGCTGTACTTCAAATCAGGCAAATAAATCTGCACCTTACCCTTTAAACGACGCAGGGTGTCCTGGGTTTCAAAGCCGCTAGTGTTGTAAACAACGGGCACGGACAGGGGCTTTGCCAAGCTCTTCAGCACTGCCTCAGTAAAGTGCGTAGGCGTAACCAGATTAATATTATGAGCACCCTTGGCAATGAGCTCCTGATAAATCTCCTGCAGGCGCTCAATAGAAATCTCCTTGCCAAAGCCCTTGCAGCTAATATCGAAGTTTTGGCAGAACACGCAGTGCAGATTGCAGCCGCTGAAAAAAACGGTGCCGCTGCCGCGAGTACCGCTAATGCAGGGCTCCTCCCACATATGCAGGCCCGCACGGGCTACTATGGGCAGCATGCCACAGCCGCAACTGCCAAAATAACGCTCGCCCTCGGTGTCCGCCATGTTCTCAGGACGATCCACCCCACAGCGATGGGGACATACATAACAATAAGTCATCTACTTCATCTCCTATTTCCAGAGCAGCACCTGGCTCAGCCAAGCCACCACCGCACCGATAATTAAAAAGGGACCAAAGGCAAAAAAGTCCTTGCGCCCATGTATTTTCAAAAGCAGAAAAATAACTGCAGCCACACCGCCCACAAGAAAGCCGATGCAGGCCGTAGTAATGATACCGTTCACCCCGAACCACAGCCCCAGCGCGGCCATCATTTTTACGTCGCCGCCGCCAAGGGCGCCGCGCCCCAAAATGGCAAGGGCCGCGAGGACGATAAAGGCACCGGCAGCCGCTGCCAAGCGCTGCCAGATGCTAAAGGGCAGGTAGGGCGTGGCCGCCAGGCCCAGCACTACCAGGGGCACAAGGCTATCGTCAAAAATAAACTGAAAGCGATAATCGATAAGCCACAGGAGCCACAGCCAGTAGAGCAAAAAGCAGCTCAAGGCCTTGCTCACCGTAGTCGGCGCAATCACGAGGCCCAAGGTCAGGGCTACGAAAATACCCACCGCAAGGGTAATATGAGAGCACACTGGCCCCGGCTCCAGATTATATTCAGCTAGGCTATCCTTGTTGCGCTCTAGGAGCCACGCCATGAGACGCACGCTAAGCGGCGTCAAAATGGCGGTGAGCGCCAGCGCTATAGCTAGTTTCATCAGCATAAGCAAAATATCCTTTAGTACGAACGCATAAGCTCACAAATCTATGCTCATGAGTATAGGCGTTTACATATCAATTAGAGCAAAGCTCACAGCCCCATCTGGCTCAAAAAGTTCAAGCTATTTAGGGGCTTATCCGTTTGGAAGAAAATAAATTTATACAGAATGCGCTCCAGCTCCATCAGGTCCCCGCCCCGCACGCTGAAAGCTGCGGGGCTTTCATAATCCAGCGCTGCCAGCCACTGCCACAGCCTCCTTGTGCCCTCGGCACAAGTCTCTAGGCCCTCGCCTGTGTACGCTGCGTGGCATTGCTTGCACAGCAAGCCGCCCTGCAGCGGGCTAAACCAGGCGGGCTCTGGCAGCGCTATGGGGGCGCCGCAGCCCACGCAGTGGGCCATCTGCGGCGCAAAGCCCGTGAGCCCGAGGAGCTTAATGGCATAGGACAGCACCACCAAGCGCGGATTGCGCTTGGTAAGTGCTGCCAGCGTTAAGCTAAGGAGCTCGTAGAGCTCGCTAGCGGGCTCACGGTCCTCAGTAAGCACCGCGGTCAGCTCCGCTGCCACGGCGCCGTAGGCTACCTGCTGCATATCCAGGTGCTGGGGCAGGTGGACAAGCTCCGCGCTGCGGAGCTTATCCACCTTCTGCCCCTGCTGCACCTGGATGCGCAGGAAGGCGAAGGGCTGCAGGAGGCGGCCCTGCACGTTCTTCACATAACGTGCGCCGTAGGCGATAAAGCGCAGCTTGCCATGATTTTTCGTAAAGCAGACCACGTATTTATCCGCCGTCTGGTAATTTTTTACATGGAGCACCAGAGCCTCGTCCTCCAGGAGCTCCCGTTCATTCTCACTCATGAGCCTCTTCCTTCGGCTGCAAATCTTTTTTCAAAGGTGATGCTAGCAAGCGCAGCACTCTAAAGCCCTCCACCTGCAGCACCTTAAAGCAATAATCACCTAAAACCACCGGGTCACCCACCTCAGGCTTGCGACCTAAAAGGCCGAACACATAGCCGCCAATGGTATCCTCCTCTGGCTCCTCAAATTCGATGCCCAAAATCTCGGTGATTTCATCCAAAAGCACCATGCCATCAAATTCATAGGCGCCGTTTTCCAGAGCCACTACCTCCTCCGGCTCCTGAGCCTCATGCTCGTCCTGGATTTCGCCCACGATTTCTTCAACCAAGTCCTCCATGGTAATCAGGCCTGCGGTACCACCGTATTCATCGGCCACCAGCACCATCTGCACATGACGCTGCTGCATCAGGGGCAGAGCCTTGGAAATGGGCATGGCCTCAGGAATAACCACCAAGGGACGCATCAAGCGCCGCAAATCGTACTCCTGCACGCCGCCGCGAATAGACAGCAAATCGCGCACATGAATGGTACCAATGACGTGGTCCTTATCCTCATCACACAGGGGATAACGGGTGTGACGGCTGCCGCGCACGGTTGCCAGATTTTCAGCCAAGGTATCATCCGTAAATAAGCAAACCATATCCTGACGAGGTACCATCACTTCACGGGCCACGCGGTCAGCAAAATCGAACACATTGTCGATCATGCTACTCTCAATGTGGTCAATTTCTCCCTCCTGCTCACTGGCGCTGACAATGCGGCGCAGCTCATCCTCGCTGCGGGCTATATCCTCCGCAGGCTTGGAAATATGGAGCAGCTTCTGCATGGCTAGGGAAGCCTTGCTGGAAATCAGCACCAGGGGATAGAGTAGATAGTGGAAAAAAATCACGGGATAAACAGTGCTCATGGCTGCCCGTTCCACATTGCTTTCTGCCATGGCACGGGGTACCAGCTCGCCCCAAACCACGTGCAGCAAAATCACAAAAAGAATACTCAAGGCCCAGGCTAAAATCATGTCCAAGGCCCCATGGGCGTGGAGCAGCTCCGCAAAAAAGCGTCCGCCCAAAATACCCAAGAGCACCGTAGAGGCCGTAATCCCCAGCTGCACAGCGCTCACATAGGTCTCCTGCTTATCCATCACCTTCAGAGCCAGGCTAGCGCTGCCTTCACCCTGCTCGGCTAGCTCCTCCAGCTTTGCTCTGCGGGCGCGCACAAGACCATATTCTGCAACTACAAAGAAACCATTTAAAAATACCATCAGTAATATTAACAATAACTGCACAATACTACTAAAGTAAGGATCAGCGTTGATAAGTCATCACTCCTTGAAACCAAACTGCCTTAAAGCCTTATCCTGGTTGCGCCAGTCAGCTTTAACCTTTACCCATAAATCTAAGAATACCTTACAATACAAAAGCTTTTCCAAGTCGGCACGGGCCTGCTGGCCAATCTTCTTTAACAGGCTGCCCTTGGCACCGATAACAATGCCCTTTTGGGACTCACGCTCTACAAAAATAGTAGCGCGAATATAAATCGTTTCGTCGTCCCGCTCCTTGAACTCATCCACCTCCACGGCAATAGCGTGGGGAACCTCATCACGAGTCAGGCGCAGCACCTTTTCGCGAATCATTTCCGCCGCAATCACCCGCTCCGGCTGGTCCGTAATCATATCATCGGGATAATAGGCCGGACCCTCCGGCAAATGCTTGGTAATCTCCTGCACTAGACCGGGAAATTCTCCATCATTAAGGGCGGAAACGGGCACAATAGCTGCAAAATTATATTGCTTGCTGTAGTCCTCCATGATTTTGAAAAGCTTGGACTTATCCTGCAGCTTATCAATCTTATTGCAGACCAAAATGACCGGCGTCTTTACCTTGCGCAGCAGCTCCAGAATATACTCCTCACCGGCACCACGCTTTTCATTTACATCCACAATGAAGAGGATTACGTCCACCTCCTGCAAAGTGCCTTCCGCTGTGCGCACCATATATTCACCCAGCTTATGCTGGGGCTTATGAATACCCGGCGTATCCAGAAACATAATCTGGGCATTATCCGTATTCATAATGCACATAATGCGGTTGCGGGTCGTTTGGGGTCTATCGCTCATAATGGCGATTTTTTCGCCAATCAGGCTATTGGTCAAGGTGGATTTGCCCACATTGGGACGGCCCACCATGGCCACAAAGCCTGCATAATGCTTCGGTTCTTCTCTCATTAACTACTCCTTTTTATAAATCAAAGCCGTAGGGCAAAAGCTCCTCCAAGGAACATAGCTTAATGTCCCCCTGCATATTGCCCAACAGTATTTTGGCAATTTTAAATTCGCTCATCACCTGACGGCAGGCGCCGCAGGGAGACACGGGCTTTTCCGTATCCGCTATTACGCAAATGGCGTCCAAATTTCTTTCTCCGGCGCAGACAGCAGCAAAAATCGCATTGCGCTCCCCACAGCAGCACAGGCCATAGGAAGCATTTTCCACATTGCAGCCACCGTAAATTTTCCCTTCAGCAGTGCGCAACGCCGCACCCACCGCAAAATGAGAATATGGTGAATATGAATTCTGTCTTGCTACCACAGCTGCCGCGTACAGCATCTGCAAATCCGGCGGCAACGCTGCCAAATGAGTATCCTGCATGGGCGCACCTCCTTCACCTTTTCTTAATGCTCACCCGTGGGATGGTCAAAATATTCCTCGGACAAATTAATAGCACGTAAAGCCTCTTCCTCCTTAGCGCGCATCTCAGCCTTGTCCTCCTCCGTCATATGGTCATAGCCCAAAAGATGGAACATGCCATGCACTGCCAGATAGGTCATTTCCCGCTCCAGACCGTGCCCATATTCCTCGGCCTGACGCAGAGCAGTTTCGGCGGAAATAATGATATCGCCGTAAAGATGCTCCTCCGGCCCGCCGATAAGCTCCGGCTCGTCGCTATCCTCGGCCTCCTCGTCCAGAGCAAAGCTCAGCACATCCGTGGGCTTGTCCATGCCGCGGTAGTCACGGTTTAAGGCGTGGATTTCTTCGTCATCCACGATGGTGACGTCCACCTCGGCATCCTCCTCCAGCTCATTGAGGCGTGCCACAGCCTGCAGCCCCTGCTGCAGGCGCTCTAGGACGGCGTCGGCCAGTTCTATTTTTTCTTGATCGTTTTCGAGATTAATTATCATGATTTTTTCCCTTTTCAAATGCTTCGTAAGCTTTAATAATGCTGCCCACAATCTCGTGGCGCACCACATCCTGCTGGCTGAACTTAATCACGCCAATGCCCTGCACATTACTCAAAATCTTGGCCGCATCCTTAAGGCCGCTAGCCTTGCCTCCCGGCAAGTCAATTTGCGTAATGTCGCCGGTAATCACCATCTTACTGCCAAAGCCAAAGCGTGTTAAAAACATCTTCATTTGCTCCGGCGTAGTATTTTGGGCCTCGTCCAAAATGATGAAGGCATCATTTAAGGTGCGGCCACGCATATAGGCCAAGGGAGCTACCTCGATGGTGCCCTTGGTCAGGTATTTTTGGAAGGTTTCCGCTCCCAGCATATCATACAGACCATCATACAGAGGACGCAGATAAGGGTCCACCTTGTCCTGCATATCGCCGGGTAAAAAGCCCAGCTTTTCCCCTGCTTCCACCGCAGGACGGGTGAGGATAATGCGCTCCACCTCTTTTTTCTTCAAAGCAGAAACAGCCAGCGCCACCGCCAAATAGGTTTTGCCCGTGCCCGCAGGACCAATGCCCAAGGTAATAAAATTCTTGCGAATGGTCTCCACATACTGCCACTGGCCCAGAGTCTTGGCCTTCACCTGACGACCTCGATTATTCACAATAATCGTATCCGCGTACATGCGGTGCAGGCTTTCCAGCTTGCCCTCCTTCACCATATAAATGCTGTAGCGCACATCATGGGTCGTCAACGGCAAGCCCTGACGGTACAAAAACAGCAGCTCCTGCAAGAGCAGCTGCAGCTGGGCAGCCTCCTCGTCCGGCCCCGTCACCGTAATCGCATTGCCCCGCGCCACAATAGTGCAGTTAAAGGCACTGCGGATAATCCGCAAAAACTCATCATTGCGCCCGCAAATGCCCACCATTTCCTGTTGGTCAAACGTCTGTAATTCAACGTTAGTAGCCAAATTTCTTCCTCCTAAAAATGCATTCCTTTCGCTAGCAACTAGGCTCCACTTGCTAGGGGAGCTGTCGCCTTAGGCGACTGAGGGGTTTCCCTCGCTTTTTATCGTTTCTCAATCGTAATCTTTTTAATTACAACCGGCTTCACCGGCTTATCCATGGGCCCCGTCTGTACCTTACCAATCCTATACACAACCTCCATGCCCTTGGTCACCTTGCCAAACACAGCATGCTTGCCATTAAGCCAGCTGCAATCACGCAGAGTAATAAAGAACTGGCTGCCGCCGGAATTAGGACCGGAATTAGCCATGGAAATCACGCCCGGGCCATCATGCAAAAGCTTGCTGGAAAACTCATCCTTAATCTTATAGCCGGGTCCACCGGTACCGTCGCCCTTGGGGCATCCGCCCTGAATCATGAAATTGTCAATGACGCGATGGAAGGTCAGCCCATCATAATACCCCTGCTTCGCCAACTTGATAAAATTCTCGCTGGTCTTCGGCGCATAATCCGTCGCCAGCTTCACCTCAAAATCGCCCATATTCGTCTGGAAAACAGCAGTCGCCGGCTCCGCCTTCACAGGCTGTTCCTTCTCCTGCCCGCAGGCAGTCAGTCCCACCATGCACAAGAGTAACATACAAAGTAAAATAATCTTCTTCATAAAGTAATCCTCCAAACAACTAAAATACTATGTTGAACTTCCAAAATAAAAATAACAATATCGTAGAGCAAGATACTCCCAAAGTCGTAATAATAGTATTGTGGAGCGAGCTAGGAATTTTAGCTCATGAGTGGTTGGTACAATAGAAGCAAGGTTTCGAAAACCTAAATCCTTTTGCGAACAGATTGGACACCGCAGCTTCGTGATTGTACCCCACGAAATGAGCGTCTGAAAATTCCTTGCGAACGGAGCAATGCTATTATTACACTTTATTCATTTAACCATTTTGCTATAACTACTCCGGCCTCTTCACTATATTCGGTAAAAGAATGGTCTCCCCCATCCCACAAACGCAGCTTGGCCTTCTCGCCTAACAACTCCTTATTCCTCAACGCCTGCTCCACAAGCACCGTCTCATCACCCTTGCAGTGCAAAAGCAGTACCGGGCATCCGTGCCAATTACGCAAAATCCCCGCC
>JBJDXC010000149.1:4688-9184 GCA_051866475.1 Phascolarctobacterium sp. | reverse complement strand
AAAATGTTAAATATGCAACGGTTATGCAAGAATAGTGGAAATAGACTTGCAAGTCTATACTGAAAAATGATACAATATAGAGAGTCATGTGTATATAACAATTGCAAGGAGGCTGCAAATGAATATTATAGTATGTATTAAACAAACTCCGGATACTGAGAAGGTAAAATTCAATCCGGAAACTCGTACCCTGCTGCGTGAAGGTGTTGAAAATATTATGAACCCCTTCGATATGCAGGCTTTGGAAACTGCCCTGATTATGAAGGACAAATTCGGTGGCAAGGTTACCTGCATTTCCATGGGTCTGCCCCAAGCAACTGACGTACTGAAGGAAGCCCTGGCTATGGGTGCTGACGATGCTGCTCTCATAAGTGACCGTGCTTTGGCAGGCTCCGATACCCTGGCTACCAGCTTGACTCTGGCTGCTGCTATCAAAAAGATTGGCGACTACGATTTGATTCTTTGCGGCAAGCAAGCAGTGGATGGCGACACCGCTCAGGTTGGCCCCGAAATCGCTGAGCATTTGGGCTTGCCCCAAATCACCGGCACCTTAAAGCTGGATTATGTGGACGAGCGCTTTGTTGCTTATCGTGAAAATGATAACTATTCCGAAACCTTGGCCTGTGCAGCACCCTTGCTGGTTACTGTAAACACCGCTGAAAAGGAACCCCGTTTTGCCAGCATTAAAGGCAAAATGAAGGCACGTAAGGCTAAGATTCCTACCTGGACCATTGAGGACTTGGGCTTGGCACCGGAGCAAGTAGGCCTGATTGGCTCTCCCACCAAGGTTAGAAAATCCTTCACCCCGACTCCGCCGGAAATCCACAGCGAAATCATTGCTGAGGAAGATTTGGATGTAGCTGTAGATATGCTGTTTGATAAGCTTGTAAAAGCTGAAATTATTACTCGTTGAGGTGAATGATATGGCAATGAAAGTAGATAGAGATAAATGTATCGGCTGTGAATCCTGCACCATGGTCTGCCCCGTAGGCGCCATCAGCATGGTTGACGGCAAAGCAATGATTGACCCTGAACAATGCATTTCCTGCGGCGCTTGCGTTGGCGAATGTCCTGTGGAAGCAATTGCTCCCGAGGAAACTGCTAAGGCTGAGGTTGCTAATAACGAAGGCAAGGATATGTGGGTAATCTGCGAGCTGGATAAGGGCGATGCTCTGCCGGTTTGCTACGAGCTCATCGGCGCTGCCAATGGCCTGGCTAAAAAGGCCGGCGACCAATGCTGTGCAGTTATTATTGGCAATGGTGTAGCCGAGCTGCCCGCAAAAATGATTGCTGCCGGTGCGGACAAGGTTTATGTAATCGATAGCGATAAATATACCGACTACCACACCGAATTATATACCGATGCAGTATGCCAATTGGTAGAGGCTTATAAGCCCTCCGCTTTGATGCTGCCCGCAACCATTGATGGTCGCGATTTGGCTCCGCGCATTGCTGCACGTCTGCACACCGGCCTGTGCGCTGACTGCACCGCTGTAGATATTACCGATGATAATTTGGTTGCTTGGACCCGTCCTGCTTTGGGTGGTAACATTTATGCTACCATCGTTTGCGACGAGCATCGTCCGCAAATGGGCACCGTGCGTCCTAAGGTTTTCAAGCCCTTGGAGCCCGATGCAAGCCGCACCGGTGAGGTAATTGCCTTTACTCCGGTGGATAGAGTAGAAAATAAAGTTGAAATTTTGAAGAAGGTTCCCAATGCAGGCAGCAACTCCATTAAGCTGGAGGACGCCGAGGTTATTGCAGCCGGTGGCCGTGGCATGGGTAGCCAAGAAAACTTTGACAAGCTGGCCGAGCTGGCAGGCCTCTTTGAAAAGGGTGCTGTAGCAGGCTCTCGCGCTGTTATCGACGCCGGCTGGATGGCTCATTCCCAACAGGTTGGCCAATCCGGTAAGACCGTTACCCCGCATATCTATTTTGCCTGCGGCATCAGCGGCGCTGTACAACATATTTCCGGCATGAAGGAATCCGACATTATCATCGCCATCAATAAGGATGCTACTGCGCCCATCTTCACTGTGGCTCATTATGGCATCGTGGGTGATGTAAATGTGATCCTGCCCAAGCTGATTGAAAAAATTAAAGCTTACAAAGAATAAGTTAAACTAATATAAGTCTATTCACTAGAGGCGTTCTATTTTTAGGATGCCTCTAGCGTTGTTACAGAAGAAAATATTTATTATATAAAATACATAGATAAGGGAAATGTTTCCCAATAGGAGTTTTACTATGTGGAAGGTATTATATATCGCTCCAACTGAAGCACAAGCTCAACGTATTCAGCAGCTGCTGACGGAAAATGGCTTTTTAGTAAAGGTCAAAAGCTCCGGTGGCAAGCATAATAAGGCCTTTGAAATCTGCGTGCCCGTCTCCGAGGCGGAGGACGCGTATGAGGTTTTGTGCGAACATAAATTTCAGTGCTGAGGGGGTTCGGTTCTGATGAAAAAGACAAAAATTATATGCACTATGGGTCCTGCTACCGATGATGTGTCCCTTCTGACGCAAATGATGCAGTCCGGTATGGATTTGGCCCGTTTTAACTTTTCCCATGGCAATCACGAGGATCATGGCAAGCGACTGAGCTTAGTGCGACAGGCGGCTGCCAGGGCCGGTAAAGTGATTGCTACCATTGCCGATACCAAGGGGCCTGAGATGCGCTTAGGCATGTTCAAGGATAATAAGGTGCAGCTCAGTGAGGGTGATGAGTTCACCCTGACCACGGCGGATTATTTGGGCGACGAGCACAAGGCCCATGTGAACTATGCAGGTTTGCCCGAGGAGCTGACTGTGGGCAGCAGCATTCTTTTGGCTGACGGTCTGCTTTCCTTAAAGGTCACTGCCATCGAGGACTGCGAAATTCATACTGTAGTTGTGAACGGCGGCGACCTCAGCTCTCGCAAGCGCGTGGCCTGTCCCGGCATCGAGCTGAAGCTGCCCTTCCTGTCCGAGCAGGATAAGTCGGACATTCTCTTCGCAGCTAAAAATGATATGGATTATGTGGCCGCTTCCTTCGTGCAAAAGGCGGATGATGTTATCGCCATCCGCAAGGTGCTGGAGGAAAATGGCTATCACATGGGCATTATTTCCAAGATTGAAAATGAAGCCGGTGTGAAGAATATTGACGAGATTATTAACGTTTCCGACGGCGTCATGGTAGCCCGCGGCGACCTGGGCGTGGAAATTCCTACGGAGGATGTACCCATTGTGCAAAAGGAAATTATTTCCCGCTGCAACAAGGCCGGTAAGCCCGTTATCACCGCTACCCAAATGCTGGAGAGCATGATGAATAGCTATCGCGCAACCCGTGCCGAGGCTAGCGACGTGGCCAATTCCATTTTTGATGGCACCGATGTGATTATGCTCAGTGGCGAGACTGCTTCCGGTAAATATCCCTTGGAGGCAGTGCAGACCATGGCTAAAATTGCGGAGCGCACGGAAAAATCTCTGGATTATATTGCCTTGTTCCGCAAGAAGGGTCTAGCAGAGCGCATCCATTCTACGGACGCAATTAGCCATGCTACGGTGCAGATTGCTACGGAAATTCGCGCTAACGCTATTTTGACGATTACTGAGTCCGGCTTTACAGCTCGCATGATTGCTAAATATAAGCCCTGGTCCAAGGTTGTAGCCATGTCCCGTGTGGAAAAAAGCGTGCGTATGATGCAGCTGTATTGGGGCGTGGAGCCTATTTTGGGGCCCTATAGCATCAATACTGACGAAATGATCGAGCTGAGCCTGCAATGTGCTCTGCATAATGGTGCCATTAGCGATGGCTCCTCCGTTGTGATTACAGCCGGTGTGCCCATCGGTACTCCCGGTAGTACGAATTTGATTAAGGTGGTTACTGTGGGAAATAAGCTTTTAAGTGGTACTGGCATCGGACGCCGCAGCGTCACCGGTAAGCTGTGCATTTGCAGCACCAGTGCTGATTTTGCCAATAAATTACAAAAGGGCGACGTTCTGGTTGTGGACGTGCTCAACGATGAGTTTGTGCCGGCGGCTTCCGCTAAGGCCGCTGCCATTATCGCCGAGGAGGGTGGCCTGACCTCCTCCACTGCCATTGTGGGCATCACCTGCGGCCTGCCCGTAATTGTAGGGGCAGCCCGTGCCGTGAGCACGTTGCCTGATGGTGCACTGGTAACGGTGGACCCGGTCAGCGGCGACGTTTATGAAGGCGATATTAATCTGTAAGGATTAATATTGCGTATGGTATTGCAATGGACAAAATGATGGACACTGCATTAACTGAAAAAGTAGTAAAAACCTGTTTAGCTGTGCGCCAAGGGCTAGCTCAAGAAGCTGCGGTGGGCTTTGGCGAGCTGGTGGCGGCGGAGCCCGCCACCGCGGATAAAGTAGCATGGCTGCAGGCGGTGGCGTCTTGTGTGCTGACAGCAGCAAGGAGCAAGCAGGTAGAGCTCTTGCAGGGCTGGCTGCGGGCGGTGGAGCCCATGCTATGGGCGACGGGTGAGCCTGCAGCG
>JBJDXC010000149.1:0-4588 GCA_051866475.1 Phascolarctobacterium sp. | reverse complement strand
GGGTGAGCTGCTTTTAAAGCTTACCTTTGCTGCGTGTGATAAAAGGCTGGACGGCTTAAAGGTGCAGCTCACCAGGCTATGGCGCAAGTGGTTGCGTACTTTAGGCGAGGATGTGCAGGAAGCGCAGCGCCTGTGCGGCGAGCTGCTGAATTTAGCAGCGAGAATGGCACGGCGTGGCTGGCGCCAGGAGACGAGCTATGTGCTGCGCTTGGTGGCTTGGGCAGTTATGAGCTTTTGCTATAGGAGTGGGCAGAGCATGCTATTGTGGCAGGGTGTTCTCGCTCAGCTCTCCCTGCATTTTACGGTGTACGCTCGCTGGGATGGCTTCGCCAAAGCCTGCGAGGCGTATGCCGAGCTGGTGCTGCTGCTAGTGGTGCTGTTGCGGCGCGCGCAGCGTTGCGAGCAAGTGGAGTTACATGCGCAGGCGCATCGCAAGCCCTTGACCGAGCAGCAGCGGGCTGCTGCGCTCAAGCTGGCGCTGCGCACGGTGCGTGATTTAGTAACGACCATCGCCCGCACCTCCATGCAGGACGATATGGATATCTTTCGTCAGTGGTACCAATATTTATGGCAGCTGGCGGGGGATGACCAGCCTAAAAAGCAGCAGCTTATGCTGCTGCTACAGCTGGCCATCCGCTATTGGCAGCTCACGCTGCCCAAGAGCAGCAAAAAGCAGGTCCGCTTTTTGCAGGATTTGCTAGAGCCCAGCTACATCAGCGCTGAGTACGAGGAGCTGATAGAGAAGATCGCCTAAGTAATGCCTCCTCATAGAAAGTGAGGTTTCAAGCTGCTTTAGGCTAGTATGTTGCCTCCCCTTGCAAGGGGAGGTGCCGAGCTTGCGAGGCGGAGGGTTTTTTGCAAATCCTAAACTTTAATTAATGAGGTAACAATCATGGCTAAAATTGTTGTAGTAGGTAGCTGTAATATCGATATTACAGTGGAGTGCGACCGCTGGGCGAAGCCTGGCGAGACCATTTTTGGTAATCGCCTCACTGTCAATCCCGGTGGCAAGGGTGCCAACCAGGCTGTGGCTGCCGCCCGCTTAGGTGCGGAGGTAAGCATGGTGGGCTGCATCGGCGATGATGTCTATGGTCAGCTGGTGCAAAAGGCGCTCAAGGAAAATAATGTGGATGCCACTTTCGTGAAGGTGCTGCCCGGTGAAAATAGCGGCACTGCCCACATCACGGTGGCCGAAAACGATAATAGTATTATCGTTATTAAGGCCGCCAACGATTTAGTATCCCCGGCGCTCATCGACGAGGCTTGGGATACCATCAAGCAGGCGGACATGGTGCTTTTGCAGCACGAAATTCCTGCTGCTACCAACGCCTATGTTATTGAAAAATGCTATGCGGCAGGTGTGCCCGTGCTGCTGAACCCCGCTCCCGTGGCCCCGGTGCCCCAGGAGCTTTTGGATAAGGTAACCTACCTTACTCCCAACGAGCACGAGGCTGCCATCCTTTTTGCCGGTGAAGGCAAGGCGGATATCCTAGGCCGTAACCAAGGTAAAGTGATTATGACCTTGGGTAGCAAGGGCGTGGCCTATGCAGAGAAGGGCCAGGTTTATAATGTGCCTGGCTTTAAGGTGCAGCCCGTGGATACCACCGGTGCTGGTGATACCTTTAACGGTGCCTTTGCGGTGGCTCGTGCCAACGGCAAAAATATGTACGATAGCATCAGCTTTGCCAACGCGGCAGCAGCGCTGTCCGTGCAAAAGCTGGGCGCTCAGGGCGGTATGCCTTATTTAAACGAAGTAGAGGAGATGCTGAAATAATGCAAAAGGGTGGAATGTTAAACAGCTCCATTGCCAAGGTGCTGGCTGATTTGGGCCACACCGATACCATCGTTATTGGTGACTGTGGCTTGCCCGTACCGGCTGGCGTGCCGAAAATTGACTTGGCACTTAAGCCTGGAATGCCCTCCTTTGTGGATGTGGTTACCGAGGTTGCCAAGAATATGGTTATTGAAAAGGTAGAGATTGCCAGCGAAATGCAGGAGCGTAATCCTCAGGTTTACGCTGCTATGCAGGCTCTTTTCACCGAGCAGGAGTGGATTTATGACGAAAACCACGAAGCCTTCAAGGAAGCTACCAAAAAGGCTAAATGCGTGATTAGAACTGGCGAGATTACTCCGTACGCAAATATTATCCTCCATAGTAATGTCTTCTTTTGAGGTTAGGTTATGGAAATAGAATTGAGAAACATCCACAAAGCCTTTGGAACAAACCAAGTGCTCAAGGGTGTTAATTTAAAATTAAAAAGTGGCGAGGTCCACGCCCTCATGGGCGAAAACGGCGCTGGTAAATCCACCCTTATGAATATCCTCACCGGTATTCATAAGCAGGACCAGGGCCAGATTTTCGTGGATGGCAAGGAGGTTTGCTTTAAGAACCCCTTGGAGGCTGAGGCTGCCGGTATTGCCTTTATCCACCAGGAGCTCAATATTTGGCCCAATCTGACCATCTTGGAAAATCTTTTTATGATGCACAGTGTGGCCAACTCCTGGGGCGTGCTGGACTTCAAAAAAATGCGTCAAATCGCTGAGGAAAAATGTAAGGAAATAGCCATTGATTTGCCTCTGGATGCGGAAGCAGGGGAGTGCAGCGTAGGCCAGCAGCAGATGACGGAAATCGTGCGTAACCTTCTTGTGGACGCTAAGGTCGTCATCATGGACGAGCCTACAGCGGCTTTAACTGAGCGTGAAACCGACAAGCTCTTTGAAGTTATGCGCTCCCTGAAAAAGCGTGGCGTAGCCATGGTATATATTTCCCACCGCATGGAGGAGGTTTTCAGCCAGTGCGATACCGTCACCGTCATGCGCGATGGTGTGTCCGTGGATACCAAATCCGTAGCCGACTATGGTCGCGAGCAGATCGTCCGCGACATGGTAGGTCGCTCCATTACTGAGTTCTATCCGCCTCGCACCAATAAGCCCGGTGAGGTAGTGCTGGAGGTCAAGAATTTCCATCAGCCCGGTCTTTTTAAGGACATCAGCTTTAACCTACGCAAGGGCGAGATTTTGGGTGTGGCAGGCCTCATGGGCGCCGGTCGCACGGAAATCATGCGTGCTATTTTTGGCGTGGATGGATGCCAGAGCGGCGAAGTGAGCCTCAAGGGCAAGTCCATTATCATCAATAAGCCCGAGGACGCTATCAAGGCCGGTATCGGCTTCGTTACAGAAAACCGCAAGAGCGAGGGCCTTATTTTAGACTTTTCCATTCTGCGCAATATTGCGCTGCCCAGCGTGGATAGCTTTGCCAAGAAGAGCGTTATTAATTTTAAAAGCCTGCACGATTTTGCCCACAAAATGGCCGCCAAGCTGGGCGTGAAGGCTCAGGATCTTGATTTGGAGGCAGGTGCCCTGTCCGGCGGTAACCAACAAAAGGTTGTTATTGCTAAATGGGTCGGCAAAAAGCCCGACATTATAATCATGGACGAGCCCACCCGCGGCATCGACGTGGGTGCCAAGCGCGATATTTATGAGCTGATGAATGAGCTGACGGCCAGTGGTGTTTCCATTATTATGGTTTCCTCCGAGCTGCCGGAGGTTTTGGGCATGAGCGACCGTATCATGGTTATCCATGAGGGCCGCATTGCCGGTGAGCTGCTCCACGAGGACGCAGATCAAGAAAAAATTATGGCCTTGGCAACGGGAGGGCAATAAAAATGAATATGAAAGCAATGTTAAAAAAATCCGGCTCCGTTATCGGACTGGTGGTGCTGTTTGCAGTTATTTCCTGCTTGAACAGCAGTTTTATCGAGCCTAGCAATTTAAAAAATCTGCTGCGTCAGGTTTCCATCAATGCGCTGATTTCCTTTGGTATGACCTTCGTCATCCTCACCGGCGGCATTGATTTGTCCGTAGGCAGCATTCTGGCCTTGAGCTCCGTGCTCATGGGCAGCTTTATTAAGGGTGGTATGGACCCCATTTTGGGCATCGTGCTGGCCTGCTTAATCGGTGCTGTATTGGGCTCCGTGAACGGTGTAATCATCACCAAGGGCAAGGTAGCCCCCTTTATTGCGACCTTGGCTACCATGACCATTTTCCGCGGTCTGACTCTGGTTTATACCAATGGTAACCCTATCAGCAGCTTAACTGAAAGCGAAGCCTTCCACGGCTTTGGCCAAGGCTTCTTTTTAGGCTTGCCCGTACCGGCCCTTATGATGCTTTTGATGTTCGCTGTGTCCTACTTTATTTTGCACAAGACCACTCTTGGTCGCAAAACCTACGCTGTAGGCGGTAACGAAAAGGTTTCCTTTATTGCCGGTATTAAGATTGACCGCATCAAGATTTTCGCTTATACTATTACAGGCTTCCTGTGCGGTATGGCAGGCGCCATCCTCACCAGCCGTTTGAACAGTGCTCAGCCCACCGCCGGCACCGGCTATGAGCTGGATGCTATCGCAGCGGTTGTCTTGGGCGGTACCAGCCTGAGCGGCGGCAAGGGTCGCATTGTGGGCACCATTATCGGTGCGTTGATTATCGGTACCTTGAATAACGGCCTGAATATCTTAAACGTATCTAGCTTCTACCAACAAGTTGTCAAAGGTATTGTAATTTTGCTGGCAGTCCTCATGGACCGCAAAAA
>JBJDXC010000148.1:0-9296 GCA_051866475.1 Phascolarctobacterium sp. | reverse complement strand
CCGCAGAGGCCAATTGAACCCCACGAAATTTGCGTTAAGAAAATCACCGCGACCGTCTGATAACAAATTACTTATCCACAATACTCATTCTTCTCCCGAACGCTGCACATCCAGATGCATTATCACAACTATATCGCCCTTCGGGAACCCACAGGCGCACAGGGTAGCGCAGCTTGGCCAGCTTCTTCTCCACATGCTGGCGAATATACTTATTCGAGCCGACACCGCCCACCAAAAGCACATCCCTCACCCGATACTCCTGCGCCCCATTGCGCAGCACCCTCGCAAACGTCTCCGCCAGCGCGTGCTCCACGCCCAGCGCTAACGCCGCTGGCTCCGCACCCGCCTCCAGCTTACGCAGCGCCGCCGTACACGGCCCAGACAAGCTCACCTGCAGCTTGCGCACCGACACAGGCAGCTCCACCATAGCCGCTGCTCTCTCGGCTGCACACGCGCTCGCCTCGCTTGCGCTGGCAGCCTTGACAGCACTGGCAGACCCACTATCATCAGCAGCTTCAGCCTTCACCAACGCTTCCTCCGCCAGCGCCTCCAGCGCCGGCCCTGTGGGAAACTGCAGCCCCAGGGCTACGCCAATGCGGTCCACAAACTGGCCCGCATGCAAATCCATACTACCGCCCACCTCCGTGATGCGGTAGCGCCCATCCTGCTGGCGTTCCGCCAGCAACACATCGGTCGTGCCACCACTGGCATGCAGCAATAAAAACCTTTCCACCTTGGGCCCACCGGCAGACCATAAACCGGCCTCCAGATGATTTTCCTGATGACTGATAACTTCGAGCTGCGCGCCTGTCACCGCAGCCACGCTGCGGGCCACGCTCAGCCCTGCCAAAAACGCCGGCATATAGGAGTTCTCCAGCGGCCTCGGATAGCCGCTGACACCTATCGCCGCTAGCTCATACCCAGCCTGAGCCAGTCCCAGCAAGCCACTCGGGCTCTCGCCCTTCGCTTCGCCACTAGCAGAACCACCCTGAGCCACGCCCAAAGCCTGCCCCACGGCCTCTTCCATCAGCCGTGGCAAATTGCGAGTATGCTGAAACACCATCTCCGATTGCTGCAGACCGCAGTGCCCCGGCTTCACGCTTAAAATTTGCCGTGCTTCACCTATAAGCTCCCCAGCCTCATTCATAATGGCCACCGAAGTAGTGTAACAGCTCGTATCAATGCCTAGAAAAACCTTCTTCAATTCGCCTTGCTCTTGCTCACGCTTGAACGCACTCATGCTTTTGCCAGCTTACCTAAAACGCCATTCACAAAGCGCGGGGACTCCTCGGTGCCATAAGCCTTGGCCACCTCCACTGCTTCATTAATAGCAATGCCGCAGGCCACAGCCTGCTCTGCAAAAAGCATCTCATACACTGCCACGCGCAAAATATTGCGGTCCGTAGCAGACATGCGCTCCACAGTCCAGTCGATAGCGTACTCACCCAAGCGTGCATCAATAGCCTCCTTATTGGCCAGCACACCCTGCACCAGCAGCAGCGCATAATCCTTGGCCTTAGGAGCGTTTTCTTCCTCATGCTCGGATAAAGCAGCGTCCACAGCCGCCTCAGCCTCACAGCTATTAAAATCTATTTGAAACAAGCTTTGCAAAGCCACCTCGCGGGCAATGCGTCGAATCATTTTTTCCATCGTTTCACTCTCCCTAAATATTAACTATTTAACAATTTATCTGTGGTAGCCCGGCGGCAAAAGCCGATCCAGCCACTCCAAAAGGTCCTCCTTCATATCCAGCTTATAGCCGATGAAGAAGCCCAAGCCAATACAAATCATTAAAAACAAGGCCTGAAAAAAGCCCAGCCATAAAACCATGACGCCTATAAAAAGGCCAAAAATAGAGCAAAACAGGCGGCCACGGTAATTATTCCAGATATCATTTAAAATATCGTTTAACATGTTGGCTCCCCCTATTCTTCCTTAGCCTTAATCTGCTTAATAAAGAGCTCCATTTCCTTCACATCAATGCCGGTGACCTTTTTGATGCTTTCCTTCACATTGGTGCGAATTTCGTCGGAGCTTTCGGGAATATTGATACCGGGCTCAATGGATGCGTTAATGCGCACATGAATGCCCTCATCCTCCAGCTTTACAATAACCTTCACATTATGAATGCCATAAATTTCCTGAGCCAGCACCGCGATATAATCCTCCAGAGCGCCCTTGCCCACAAGCACCTTGCCCTTTTCCGTTTCGCTAAGCTTAAGGGTGCTCATCCCAGTCAGTCCCAGGCCAGTCACCAAAAGGCGCAGGCTCACCAATAGCATGATCACGCCACTCACTGCGTAAATCCAGCTGCCGGGAATATAGCTTACTAAATTAACCAACAGCTCATGGGAAAACACGCCCAAACTGCACAGCACCGCTAGCACGGAAACCACGGCCATCAAGAATGTATACAGAGTCAGAATAATTCTATCAGCTATACCCATTACTAATCCTCCTCAAAAAAGCGTTTTTGCTTCTCATCCATTTCTTCTTCAGGGGGCAGCTCAAATCGGTCCCTTGGCGCAGCCTCTTCCTTTTCGTGTCTGCGCTTGATTTCCTTCACGCTGGTTTCTTCAATAGTCTTCTTAGCTTCACTAGCCTCGCTTTGGAAGCTTCTTAAGCCTGCCAGCTGCTGCTCAAAGGAGTTGACCTCATTGGCCTCCGCCCGCTGGGCCTGAGCTCTCACGATATCGGCCATGGCCTCTTCCGAAGTAGCCTCCTTTTCCAGCTCACGAGCCTCGCGCTTGGCCACGCCCTCTACGTTCACGTCTACAAACTGTACCTCGTAGCCCGTCATAGCCTCCACGGCTTCCTTCACCTTTTCCTGTACCTCCAGGGCTATTTCCGGAATGCAGTAGCCATATTCCACATTGAGGTACACGCTGGCGTTAACGGTCTTGCCTTCAAATTTTAGTCGCACGCCCTTGGAAGCGTTTTCCTTGCCCAAAAAGCGGTTAATGCCGTCGGTCAGGCCACCGCTCATGCTAATAACACCGGGCACCTCCTGAGCCGCTAGGCTGGCCACAATGCGAATAACCTCGTCCGCAATGCGAATATCACCATAATCCTCTAAATTTTCTTCATCTATTTCTGCATCAGTTTGCTGCCTTTGCTGCTCCGCCTTGGCGGAAGCCGGCTCCAGCCTTACATCATCCAGCTGATCCAAATCGCGCTTCATCCAAAGCACCTCCTCTATAGCAGTGACTATCTGCCGTGGGCTGATGGCCTTAAAAGCTTATCAAAGCCTAGCTCAGCGCCAAATAAAAACAGTCACCCATTTTCATCTTATCATTATACCACAACCGCGCCATAAATTATACACTCTCTATGCATAAAATGCATAAAAAAACAGCAACGCCACAATGAGCGCTGCTGTTTAATTATACTTATTACTTAAGACTAGCTAGAAAGTACCAGATACGAGGCGGGCCGACGACGGCGTATCGGAAATACTCCTAGGAGGCCCAACGAAGTAGATGGTGCTTTATAGACTGTCTTATGCTCTGGAAATGTAGTCGCCGGTACGAGTATCGATAGCCAGTACATCGCCTTCGTTGATGAACAGAGGCACCTTAACAACATAGCCGGTGTCCATGGTAGCATTCTTGCTGCCGCCGGTAGCAGTATCACCCTTGATGCCGGGCTCGGTTTCAACTACGGTCAGCTCAACGGTGTTGGGCAGGTCAACGCCCAGTACGCGGCCTTCGTAGATCATGATCTTTACATCCATGTTTTCCTTCAGGAAGTTCAGAGCAGTGCCCAGGGTTTCCTTGCTCAGCTCGGTTTGTTCATAGGTTTCGTTGTCCATGAATACATACATGCCGTCGGACTCATAGAGATATTGCATTTCGCGGCGGTCAATGCGAGCCTTAGGCATACGCTCGCCAGCGTTGAAGGTACGCTCTACAACAGCACCGGTGCACAGATTGCGCATTTTAGCACGAACGAAAGCAGCGCCCTTACCAGGTTTTACGTGTTGGAACTCAACAACCTGCCATGCGTCGCCGTCGATGGTTACAGTTACGTTAGTTTTGAATTCATTGGTGGAAATCATTGGAAGCCCTCCTAAAAATTTTAAATTTTAAACTTTAAACAATTTCAATAAGCTGCTTTTTGACTCCATTTAGGGCACGGGCGCCTTCATCCGTCAAAACAACAGTATCTTCTATACGAACCCCGCCTTTGCCGGGAATGTATATACCTGGTTCAATGGTAAAAATCATACCAGTCTTAAGTACCGCCTCACCACGCTTGTTAATATTGGGCATCTCGTGAATCTCAAGGCCCACGCCGTGGCCGGTACCATGCACATAATAATCCCCATAGCCGCAGTCGGTAATCACCTTGCGCACTATTGCATCCAGCTCCCTGCCGGTCATGCCCACCTGGGCAGCCTTCATACCCTTCAGCTGAGCCTCCTCAACAATGGTATAAATCTCCTTTTGCCAGGAATTGGCCATGCCAAGGGCCACTGTGCGAGTCATATCGGAGTGATAACCGCGATACACAGCGCCAAAGTCGAAGGTAATAAAATCACCGATTTCCACTACCTTATCGCTGGCCATGCCATGGGGCAAAGCACTGCGAGCACCGCTGGCTACGATGGTATCAAAGGAATTCTTTTCACTGCCATGGGCGCGCATATAGTATTCCAGGCGCCCCGCCAGGCTCCGCTCCGTGCGTCCGGGACGAATATCATCCAAGAGCTCTACGAAGGCCTCGTCAGCAATGCTGGCAGCCTTGAGCAAAAGCTCCAGCTCCTTCTTGTCCTTAATCATGCGAATGCTGCTAAAATCCATGCTTTCCATGGGAATTTCTCCCAAAAGCTCCTGCAGCGTAACATAATCATTGTAGCTATACCAAGCGCCATCAAAGCCCACCACCTGTACTCCGGCCTTCTTGGCCAAGGTGGCAGCTGCTTCCCAAATACTATTGGCGTTGGCGGGAGTATACTCCAGCACCTTAAAGAACTTCATCTCTTGCTTAGCCTGCTGGGTATAGCGCCCATCGGTAATCAGTACTCCCTGCTGGCGGTCCAGATAAAACAAGCTGGAGTCGCCGGTAAAGCCGGTGAGATAGCGGATGGTAGTAACATCCTTTATAATGACACAGTCCACCATAAGCTTAGCCATCAATTCTAATACTTTATTAATGCGCGTCATTAGTTAACCTCTTTTCCTCAAATGCCACTTCAACATGGGTATTACCCTATTATTTTACCACTCATTGGCAAAACTATCAACAATTTCTATGTTGAAAGGCATGTTTTCTATGATATCCATGGTATCAAAATAGGTATCGGGTGTTGCGTAAAACTTGATCAGGCCTGCACTACCATCCACGGTGCTCACCATGGCCAGGTGCTCATAGCCCTCCATAATCCAGTTTACATCTGCTATATGCTCAGGCTCCACCTGGGCGTAAATCATACTGTGGGGTTCAGGGGCATTCTCACTCATTTATCTAACAACCTTTCTGCGTAATAAGCTAAATGGTAACAGCTCCACATCGCTGTGGGCACTAAATTTTTGCTGGGCATGGGGCGCACAGTCAATGGCTACGCCCTCCTCGTCCTGCATCTCGGTTAAAGCAAAGGGCATCAGCTGCCCATCCGGCATTAAGAGCTCCAAGGGCTCTCCTGCCTTTACATTGTTGCGCTGCTCAAAAAAGGCGCGCCTTTTAGTGGCATCGTAGCCAGTGACGATGCCCACGAAATCGTGTGTTTGCTCGTATTTGGAGCTGGTGTAAACCTGGGCATTGCTGTCGGGCTTGGCCACGGCAAAGCCCGTGGTGTACTGACGGTGGGATACCTTGTTCAGCTCGGTAATCCACGCCTCGGGCACACTGTAGTGTGCCCTGTCGGCCCAGCAGGCATCGATGGCCTTGCGATAAACGCTGACCACGGTGGCCACGTAGTGGACACTCTTCATGCGGCCTTCAATTTTCAGGCTGCACACGCCTGCGTCCATGAGGTCCGGCAGATATTCGATGAGACACAAATCCTTAGAGTTCATCACATATGTACCGTGCTCATCCTCCTCCAAATCGAAGTACTCGCCGGGGCGCTTTTGCTCGCCCAGCTTGTACATATTATATTCCCAACGGCAAGCCTGGGTGCAGGCACCGCGGTTGCCGTCACGACCTGTCAGATAGCTGCTCAAGAGGCAGCGACCGCTGTAGGAAATGCACATGGCGCCATGCACAAAGGTTTCCAATTCCACCTCAGTTTTGGCGCTAATTTCTGCAATTTCCTTCAAGGACAGCTCCCGGGCCAAAACAACCCGCTCCGCTCCCAGATGCTCCCACGCCTTCACTGCAGCAAAATTGGTAGTATTGGCTTGTGTACTCACATGCAGGGCCATCTTAGGCACTACCTGGCGAGCAGTCTGCCATACCCCCAAATCACTGATTAAAAGCGCATCTACCTTGGCCTGTTCCAGGCCCAGTAGATACTCTGGCAGCTTGGCGATATCCTCATTATGGGCAAAAATATTTACGGTGACGTAAACCTTTTTGCCTAAGCTATGCGCATATGCGGCTATCTCGGCAATCTCGGGCAAATCAAAATTGTTGGCAAAGGCACGTAGGCCGAACATTTTTCCGCCCAGATAAATTGCGTCGGCGCCATACAAAAGGGCCATTTTGCCCTTTTCCATATTGCCCGCCGGAGCTAGCAGCTCCGGCTTCACAAAAGCTCTCGTCATTTTTCCTCCACTTAACCCCTCAGTCACCTACGGCGACAGCTCCCCTTTAAAGGGGAGCCTTTCTGCTATTTTTACTCCAGCATATATTTATTGATTGCCTCCCCTTCAAAGGGGAGCCTTTCTGCTATTTTTACTCCAGCATATATTTATTGATTGCCTCCCCTTCAAAGGGGAGGTGCCGAGCTTGCGAGGCGGAGGGGTTTACTCCCTTATCCTATCTCATCAATAGCGCGCAGGTGCTCGCTATAGGTTTTTGTAAAGCGATGGTGGCCATCCTTCTCGGCCACAAAGTATAAATACTCCGTCTTTTCCGGCGCTAGCACCGCCTTAATAGCGCTCATACCGGGGCTGCCGATGGGTCCCGGAGGCAGGCCCGGGTTTTGGTACGTATTATAGGGACTCTTGATTTTCGTATCCTCAAAGGTGATAATTTCCTTTTGCGCACCCAAAACATACTGAATAGTGGTGTCGGACTGAATGGGCATGCCAATCTCCAGGCGTCTTAAAAAGACGCCGGCAATACGGGGCTGCTCCTCGGCATACACCGCCTCCAGCTCCACCATAGCTGCCAAATTCACCACATCACGCAGCTTTAAGCCCTTCTCAGCACAGGTCTGCAGTATTTTTTCATCCTTCATATAATCATCAAAATGCCGTACCAAAAGTGCTAAAATCTTTTCCTCGCTCATGCCCACAGGCATTTCATAGGTCGCAGGATAAATAAAGCCCTCGGCTTTAAAGAGCACATTGGAGTCATCGGTTTTCATATACTCATAGGGAGCATAATTTTTCGCAGCGGTGATAAATTTATCCGCGCTGCCCAGACCCTCCTCCTCCAGCTTCTTAGCAGTTTTCACTACCGTGTAGCCCTCGGGCACCGTAAAGCGTAGCAGCTTCACCCTGCCCTTCACCATCACATCCACGATTTCCCCATTGCTGAGGCCACCGTCGATTTGGTAGGGACCAGCCTGCAGCTTAGTGGCCAAGCCCTTGTATTGAGCCTCCCAGCGAAAGGCCACAGGGTCCTTCACTAGCTTCTTCTCGTGGAGCAGCTGAGCAATGTCCGCCGTAGTCATGCCCTCCTTGACGATAATCAAGTGGGGACCATGGGCTGCAAAATCCTTATTATTGCCACGGCTGTGCAGGATGGTCAAAAAGCCCAGCAGTGGCACCACAATGAGCACAGCTAGAGCAAGATACCAATTCTTCTTGAGCCACAGCTTAAATTCTTCTATTTTTGCCTCATCCATACACCGTACTCCCCTGCTTGCTAGCTTCTACATAAAAATACCGGACCGAAGTCCGGTGCTTTTTATTCCTCGTCGTCGCAGTATTGGTCGTACAGCTCAGCAACGGCTTCGTATTCTTCATCGGTGGGAGCTACATAAACTGCTTCGCCGTTCTCGTCGAAATCAACGCGGGCAATAATGCAGTAGTCGTCCTCATCCTCTTCATGATGATGGCACTCGCACTCCTCGTCCTCGCAGCAATCCTCATCAATTGCCACCAGCACTGCGAAATTCTTGCCATTGTAAGGAATAATCATTTCCTCCATAAAGTAAGCTTCGTTGCCTTGGTCATCGGTTAAAACAACCACATTAACCTCTTCAGCTTCCTCTTGCATAGCCTGCAATTCTTCGTTTTTAATATCCTTATCAGCCATTAGGGCACCTCTTTCTAGAAAATAGTTACCTTATTATTTTATAATATTTAGGTAGCTTCTGTCAAATTTTAAAGCTTTTACTATCGAGATAATTTTGTAAAATCACCACCGCAGCCATCATATCGATGACCTGCTTGCGTTTTTTGCGACGCATATCCGCATCCACCAGCACCTTTTCCGCAGCCACCGTGCTCAAGCGTTCATCCCACAGCACTACCTTGCAGGCAGGGAACATTTCCTCCAGCTTATGGGCCATGGCCTCGCAGGCCTGGGCCCGCTCCCCGATGGTGCCGTTCATATTTTTGGGATAGCCCACCACTAGAGTATCCACCTCGTGCTTCTTGATAAGCTGGGCAATACGGGCATAGTCCCGCTCCTCAGTGGTACGCTTAATGGTCTCCACACCGTTGGCAATCATGCCTAAAAGGTCGCTGACGGCGATGCCGATGGTTCTTGTGCCCACATCCAGGGACATTTTGCGCATGTATTTTCTCCTTATTTTTTGATTTGTTTTAAATAGCTGATGACCATGGCCTCGATGAGCTCATAGCGCTCATGACGGCGCAGCTTGGTGCGCGCATTGTCGTAGCTAGTAATATAGGTGGGGTCACCACTTAATAAATAGCCTGCCAGCTGGTCCACCGGGTTATAGCCCTTGGCCTCCAGAGCAGCATATACTTCCTTTATAGTTTCAGCCACATCCAGCTTTTCCGGCTGGCGCTTAAACATCATGGTCTCTTGGGATATTTCAGACATAAATAACAGCTCCTTTCGGCTTGTCCTTCATACCTATTGTATCACAAAACCCCACCTGTTGAACAGATGGGGTTTAAAGCATTTTTAATTCCTCCGCCTCGCAAGCTCGGCACCTCCCTTTTAAAAGGGAGGCTTTCTACTAATCTACGCTAGACGAGAGGCTCCCTTTT
>JBJDXC010000147.1:0-9436 GCA_051866475.1 Phascolarctobacterium sp. | reverse complement strand
CCCCGCAAGGGGGTACAGGCGATTCCTATCACCAGCTCCAATAACAAATTAACCCTCGGAGTTCGCTCCGGGGGCTTGTTTATTTGACGAGTTTAAGCTTGCATTGTATAATGTAAACATAGATACCGAAGGAGTTGATTCATATGATGTATCCTTTTTTGACTTTAGATGATCAAACTGAAATAGTCCACTCTGAAATGCGTCAGGACGGAAGTGTTAAAGTATATATTGAAAAACCAGATGCCAAGGATTGCTTTCATTATGCGACCTGCTATTTGCCTTCTTACAAATGGGAAGATATTTTCGGCTTTTCGCAAGAAGAAATTGAACACTTCCAAAAGATAATTGAGTCCACTGCTCACTTAATTATGCAGTTTTCTCAAGAAGGTGGTTTTGAAAATGCCTCAGGTTTTTAAAGTTGGCTCCTATTGGGTGTATTTTTGGACTAATGAAAATAAGCCATTAGAACCAATCCACGTACATGTTTCTCAAGGGGCACCTAGGGAAAATGCTACAAAGATTTGGATTACAAGGGCTGGGAAATGCTATCTTTGTAATAATAATTCAAAAATTTCACAGAAGGTACTTAAAAATATCATGGCCATTATTGAGGCAAGAAATGAAGATGTTATAGAAAAATGGATGACGTACTTTGGTGAAATCAAGTATTTTTGTTAAAACTCGTATTATGCGGTATGCTCTAAGCTGGCGCCACTCGCGCCGGCCTTTTTTATTTTTGCGTATACTGATTTGCCTTTACAGTGCTTTTATGCTATAATATTAATGAATAAGTGTCAGCAAACTGTTGACTTTTATTTGTGGGGAGAAAATACTATTATTGTGAATTGACCATTGTTGTGGTTATATATATGACGCATTTTAGTAAGGTAAGGGTGGATATTTATGAAAGAAAAGATCTTGTCAGGTGAAGAGCTACTTCTCCAGTACATTAAGGATATACTGGCTGAACCTGGCAAAGCAAAGCTGGATTTAACTGTTTTGCCCAAGGAGCAGCTTCCTCTAGGCAGAGGCCTGCAAAATTTAGCTTCCTGTATGGTGGAGCAGCAGCGCCGCCTGGAAGCTAGTGCCACCATGGACAGTCTCACCGGCATCGGTAATCGCTTGGCCTTTGACAATCAAGTCCACAAGCTGTGGGAAAACCGTATGCCCTGCACCGTAGCCTTTATTGATATGGATGATTTAAAGTACTGCAACGACCACGCAGGACACCGCGAGGGCGACCATTATATCCAACTAGTCAGCAGCTTGCTGCAAGGCGTGTGCATGGAAAATGAGTATGTTTTTCGCATTGGTGGTGACGAGTTCGTCATTATTTCCCCTTGGGCTACCCAGCGTGATTTAGAGCAGCGCTTGCAGGACGCCCGCGAGAGCTTTATCAAGGATATGGCCAATAAAGTGGATTATCACTGTGGCTTTAGCTTTGGCTGTACCCATATTAATGAGGCAACCCCTGATGCCTACAATAATCTGCTCGCCGATGCGGACCAACGCATGTATGAATATAAAATTCATCAAAAGCAGCTGCGGGATGAGAAGGAAAAGGCCTTGCACAGTGATGATGTTTTTGATGCCAATTACGGCTTAGAAAGCCGTCTGTTTGATGCCTTGAGCATGACCATGCGCAATCGTTATTTATATGTGTGCAATATCCGTACCAATATGTCCCGCTGGTCTGCTAATATCGTCAAGGATTTTAATTTGCCTGGCGAGTATATGTTTGACGCGGGCAATATTTGGTTAAGCTGCATTCATCCTGATGATCGCCAGCTATACTTAGATGATATCGGTGCTGTGTTCAACGGCCAATCCCTTTTTCATTCCTGCCAATACCGTGCTAAGGATGCCAATGGTTATTATGTAATGTGCGCCTGCAATGGCTATCGTTTAAAGGGCAAGGGTGACGAGCCTGATTTATTTGTTGGCACCATCCAAAACCACGGTGTTATCGAAAATGTTGACCCAGTTACTAGCCTTTATAATGTGTACGAGTTCTTGAACTATATCAAAAAGGTGCAAAACGAAAGTATTCCCATAGACATTCTTGTGCTGGGCATCAGCGGCTTCCACTTGATTAATGATACCTATGGCTATGATAATGGCAACAGAATTCTTAAAAACCTGGCCCAACAGCTTAGAGAGCTAGCAGGCGAGGATAAGAAGCTTTTCCGTCTAAACGGCATGAAGCTGGCCTTTGTATTGCCCTGCTGTGCTCGCAGCGAAGTGCGTGATTTGTACGAAACTGTTATGCACATCATTAAAAATCAGCTGTTCTTGGACGATGAGCAGGTGAAGCTATATATGGCAGCTTCCGCAATTCATTACGAGGGTAGTGACGATAATGGAACCTCCTTGCTTTCCGAGCTGGATTATCTCATTGATATGTCCAAAAAGGAAAAGAGTGGCGAGCTGATTTATGTGGACGAGCGCCGCGACGACAGTCCCAAGCATCGCTTGGAGGTTTTGGGAGCGGTAAAGCGCAGTATTCTCAATAATTGTGAGGGCTTTTATCTAGTATACCAGCCTCAAACGGACTATGATGGCCGTGTTACAGGCGTAGAAGCGCTGCTGCGTTGGAAGGACCTTGTACACGGAGTTGTACCTCCTAATGAGTTTATTCCTTGGCTGGAAAGCGATATCAGCTTCTATGATTTGGGCTTGTGGATTTTGCGTCAGGCCATGTATGATGGCTTGGGCCTTATCCAAAGCTATCCTGACCTAGCCATGGGCGTGAACATTTCCTATAAGCAGCTGGAGCGTGAAAGCTTCTTGGAGGATGTATTAAGCCTCTTGCAGCAAACAGGCTTCCCGGCTCAGAATCTGGTGCTAGAATTCACCGAGCACTGCCGCTCGCTGGATGTTAACCGCTTGCAATACATCGTTAAATTCTTCAATTCTCATGGCATACGCATTGCTGCCGATGATTTTGGTACAGGCTATTCTTCCCTGATGCTGCTGCGCAATGTGGAGTTTGATGCTATTAAAATCGATCAGAACTTTATCCGCGGAATGCTGGACCGTTCTCGCGACAAGGTTTTAGTAAACACCATGATTGAGTGTGCTCATAGACTTAATACTGCTGTCTGCGTCGAGGGCGTGGAAACAGAGGAGCTTATGAGTATTACCAAGGGTTATAATGCAGAGTTTTATCAGGGCTATCTCATTGCTAAGCCTCTAGAGCTCAACGCGCTGAAGCTCTTTATGGCAAGCAGATAAGCTTGCACCAACCCACTAAGAAAATACTAAAAGCTGGAGACCTAGTTTTAGGCTCCAGCTTTACTTTTGCTTAGATTTGCTTATTTTTGACTCTATTGAAGAGGATGTGCATTACGCCAGCGGCTTCGTCAGGGAATTTAATAAGAATATCATTGCCATCCTTGTGATGGAAGGTCACCAGATTAATGTCGTCAAAATCGGCGCTCTTGATGTCGTCTGCATTGATAGCCACAGCATTCTTCTGGCTCAAATAAATGATGCGTTTATTGGTAAGCACAAAATGGCCCAGCTCCTGCAGCACCGTGGCCTCTTCCTTAATTTTAGGATGCTCCAGCTTTTCACCCTTAAAGCTTACTGTTTCGTCGATGCTGAACTTGCGGGTGAGCTCAAAATAATTGTCCTCGCGTTCAATTTCCTTGTTCTGGCACCAGCCGCAGTTCACAGTGGCATAGGCAAACTCACCCTGGTCCAAGGGTAAATCCAGCTCCATGGGCTCCAGCTTCTTGTTTTCCGCATCCCACAGATTGCGATATTTTTGCAGCGCATTGACGATATTATTCTTAAACTCATAGGGAATATCCAGCTTGGCGCAGTCGTCCCTAAAGCCGGCCTCTTGGTCGGGGCTATAGCGCGCAGTTTTCACGATATCTTCAAAAAGCAGATTAAAATGAGCTTGGAACACTTGCTTGCGCACAGATAGGCCATCCTCATAGTCATAACCAAAAAGGTCGTTAATCCCATGAATATCCAGCTTTTCCTCACCGCTGAGCAGATTGCGGCAGCGCACGAAGTAAGCAGCGGTTTTAGCGCCCTTGTCGGCCAGCTTGGCCAGATGAGGCGGTAGCTCCAGTACCTCGGCCAAATGCGCCAGCTGCTTAAAGGAAGGCTCGTCCTTGGTTAAAGCTTCTGTAAAAACCACATCGGCGAACTTGCGATAAATGCCGCTGCGCTGTTGCAGGTTCTCATCATTAAATTTAACGCCCCATTTTTTCAGGGCAGCTTGCACAGCATCAGCAGTAACAGCATCCATATCCTTGGCGTTGGCTAGCAGGTTGTTCAGCTCCTTCCAGCCGTTTTCAGCGGGCTTGCTACCGAACATTTTGGAGAAAAAACCACATTGTTCTAATTCTTGTATCTCGTAAGGCTTCACTTTGGTTGGCTCCTTGCATGTAATTTTGAAAGTAATCTAAGTTATATTATACTGTAAAATAACTGTGAAATAAAGCTGTTTTTGCAAAAATAAAAAAGGCCGGCGCGAGTTGCCGGCCTTGGTAAAGCAGGGAAAGTAATTATGCAGCTTCAAGATGAAGAAACATGCTAGCTAAAAGCAAGGGCTTTGACTTCAATCCAAGGGCTCCTGGGTAACCTTCACAAAAACGGCTTGCTTTTGCTGCACGTTGCCAAAGAACACGCCCTTGTCCACGATGCAATCGCTGGCATCCCGGCCCTCGGACATTTTAATATACATATCATCCACAACCCTGTTATTGGTAGGGTCGATGCCAATCCAGTGGCCACGAGCGTAAACCTCCAGCCAAGCGTGGGTAGCGCCCTCGCCAATCATAAAGCCTGCCACATAGCGGGCGGGAATGCCCAGATGACGGCACAGGCCCAGCATAATATGGGTATAATCTTGACAAACGCCGGTACCCTGATCCAGAGCCTGCTGGGCAGTGGTGCGGGTAGTGGTGCTCTTAGGCTTGTAGATGAAGCGATGATAGAGCTCATCGCTCATGCGTAGCGCCTTCTGCACCGGGTCACGCTGCTGCTCGGCTAGGGCCAGATAGGGCTCCATACCACGAGTCAGCATGGTTTGGGGCGTAGGATAGTAGAAGATATGGTTCAGCTCGCCATGGTCAATATTTTCACTATTGGTAATGGCTTCGCCGGAAACGCAAAAGCTAAAGTAGTCATGGGGCTCGGCAATAAAGCCAAAGCACATGGGATTACCAAAGGCGTCCCAGCTTTTGGTAATAGAAGTCAGGGGTGTAATGGCGCAGGAGAGCTTTTTAATGCGTTGGGTAGGCGTTTCCTTGGGTAAACAACGCAAAGCAAAGCTGTGACGGGTTACGTCACCGGTAAAATCAAGCTGCATCTCATAATTGAATTTTAGCTTTCTCAATCACATCAATCCTTAAAAATATTATTAAGGTTCGGTAGAATAAAGCTCAGGTTACCGCCCTTTTTAATGGCCTCACTTACTATAGCAAAATCATCCTCGTTATAAGCGGCACGGCTGCGCTGCAGACGATAAGCCATGCGCTCATAAGCGAGCTCCATTGCCTTTTTATCATAATCTAAGCGGATATATAAGTCAAGTCTTTCAATATATCTGCCTGTTTTCATGATATTGCGGCAGGCACTGCTTTCTACATAGTCATCGATGCTGCCCCAGAAGGCATATAAATCGTCCAGAACCTGCTGCAGATGCAATAGGCAGAAGGTTTCCCTTTTAGCGTCCTCCATAACGCCTAGAGCTAGCTGGATGTAGCCCAAGGCTGTGGAGCTGATCATATCGCGCATAACGCTGGCGTTATCACAGGCGCGGGACAGATTGCTATAAACGGAGTTGGGGTCGGTCTCATCAAAAAGATAATTAATGATGAACACTTCCTTGCTGCCATAGATATCGGGAATGTGCAGCTTTTCGCAAATATGCTTATAGGCATCAGGGTCCTGGTCCAGCATAGTGTCATAGGCATCCATAAAGGTACGGATGGTGGTGAAGGCGCGCTCGCTGTAGCGGCCCAGCCAGTATAGATGGTTTGATTTTTCTAACGAGATAATACCCATGTGTCTTTAAAGCCTCCTCCTTGAGATGAGTTAACTACAAACGAATCCGGGTTGCGGGAGAAGCGGGTCAGGCCGCTGGGCCATACCTTGGTGTCGCTGCCGCTGAGCACGAAGGCACGCAAATCGGCCTTGCGCAATACCTCTTGACCATTGTCCATAATGGGCAAATCGATAAAGTCGATAATTTCCTGGGCAATAAAACGACGGGGCTCGGCTTTCATGAGGTCGATAAAGTCGGCCTTCTTCTTGCTGTCCAGGTCGCGACCAAAGAAGACGCCGTAGCCGCCGGCCTCGGAAACATCCTTGAAAACCAGCTTTTCAAAGTTAGCCAGAGCATAATCCCTATCCTTTTGATAGTACATCAAATAGGTGGGCGCGTTATTGGTGATGGAGTCCTCGCCCAGATAATACTTGATCATGGCGGGAACGAAGTAGTAAATGCCCTTGTCATCAGCTACGCCGTTGCCGGGGGTGTTGATAATGGCCACGTTGCCGGCGCGATAAGCGGCCATCAGGTTGGGCACGCCGATAAGGGACTCCGGCAGGAAGGTTAAGGGATCCAGATATTCATCGCTGATACGGCGATAAATAGCACCTACGCGCTGAGGCTTATCCATAGCGCGGTAGTAAACCTGGCTATTTTCTACATATAAATCAGAGGGCATAGCCAGCACGCTGTGGGTCATTTCTGCAAGATAAGCATGCTCAAAGAAGGCAGCGTTGTAACGGCCGGGAGTTAAAATTACGTTGATACCGCCGGTGCTGACGCTATTCATAACGTTGCTCAGCATGGTACCATAGTTACGGTTATCCACAATAGCATTGCTAGCGTAGGTTTGAGGGCTGGCAATACGGCACAGCTTGCGGGCAATCAAAGGATAGCTGGCACCGGAAGGTATGCGCAGATTGTCTTCCAGAATATACCATTTCTTATCCTGAGCCTGCACCAAATCAATGCCGGAAATATGGGAATACACCTTACCGGGAGGAGTAACTCCGGCACATTCGGGCAAATAGCCCTTGGAAGAGAAGACAAACTCCTCAGGAATAATTTTATCCTTGATGATTTTTTGCTCATGGTAAATGTCATAAAGAAACATATTCAGGGCAGTGACGCGTTGCACCAGGCCCCTTTCCATTTCGTCAAATTCCTTAGCCGTGATCACACGGGGGATAGCATCGAAGGGGAATAGCTGCTCGTGGAAGACATTATTCTTATAAATGCCAAACTTAACGCCAAAGCGGGCCAGCAGCTTGTTAATATTATCCGTATATTTTATAAGATCCTGCATACGGGGTGCTCCTTTCTTTTTTCTCCTCCCTAATAGTAAAAAAGGCAAAGCCACAACCGCGACTTTGCTTCCTTCTAATGATATTGTAAACTTTGTGTGATGGAGTGTCAACCAAAATTTAGTTATTTAAAGAAGAGAAAAATTTTTGTGAGTTTTTTGTTTGCAAAGTTACACATTGTGGACATTACTACTTTCCGACGTGCCAGACTTGATGAGTTGTGTTATAATATGCATATATAAGAAATGTTAGTGGAGTGTTTAAATTGCGTACCTTTAATGAAGAAAACGAAAAAAATACTGCGTGGAAGAAAAATCTTCCCGTGCTTTGGATAAGTGTTTTTTTGTGCTGTGCGAGCTATACCAGCTGCATTCCCTTTTTGCCTGTGTATATTTTACGGGAAATGGGCGTAGCGGCGGAGGAGGTTAATTTTTGGGCTGGCATCAGCTTTGCTGTGACCTTCTTGGGCTGCACGGTAATGGCACCATATTGGGGTGCCTTGGCGGACCATGTGGGACAGCGCAAGATGGCCATCAGGGCCGGCTATGGCTTGACCCTGACCTACTTTTTAACCGGCGCTTGCCAGGACGTGTATCAGCTGGTGGGCGTGCGCATTTTGTGTGGTCTGGTAGCGGGATTTGTGCCTGCCTGCATGTCCATGGCTTCATCCTCGCTGCCGGAAAGCCGCATGGGCTGGGGCATGGGACTGATGCAAACGGCGCTGGCTTCTGGCAGTGTTATGGGGCCTTTAATGGGCGGTTACATGGCTAGCTGGTTCGGCATGCGCATGTCCTTTTATGTGGGCAGCTTGGCCCTTTTTGCTGCTACCACAGCGGTGATGCTGGTGGTCAAGGATATGACCATTTTGCAAAAGGGCAGCTTCAGTGCTACTAGCCTTCTGGCGGATTTAAAGGACTCCCTGCGCAACAAGGAGCTGCGCTTCATTATGTTCATGTTCTTCATGATCCAGACCTGCGTTATGACCATCCAACCCTTGATTACCATGTATGTGGGCCAGCTCATGGGCAGCATGGGGGATGAAGCCATTAAAATGAGCGGCGTCATTTTTTCCTTGGCGGGCTTTACGGGCATCATCGCAGCGCCCTTCTGGGGCAAGCGGGGGCAGCACTACGGCTATGTGCGCATTTTTGCCTTGGTAACCTTTACAGCTGGCTTCATTAATCTCTTCCAGGTCTTCATTCAGGATGTATGGCAGTTTGCAGCTATTCAATTTTTCTATGGCCTTTTCTTGGCCGGGGCCGTGCCCAATATCAATGCCAATTTGACGGTGGTAACCGATAAAACCACCCGTGGCAAGGCCTTTGGACTGTCCACCAGCGCCAACCAATTCGGCGGTGTAGTAGGTCCGCTTTTGGGCGGTGCTCTAGGCGCAGTGCTCGCTACGCGCTATGTTTTGGTCGTTACCGGCTGCATCCTAATGTGCATGGGTGTTTACTCTTATCTGACCAGAGCTCACAGCCCTAAGCAGGCGTAGAGTGTAAAAAAATTTACTAAATACTGTTGACAAAATCGCTATAATCCTGTATAATTCTTTTTGTCGCAAACGGAGAGGTTCCCGAGTGGCTAAAGGGAGCAGACTGTAAATCTGCCGCGTTTCGCTTCGTTGGTTCGAATCCAACCCTCTCCACCAACCATTCATCGCGGGGTGGAGCAGTTGGTAGCTCGTCGGGCTCATAACCCGAAGGTCGGTGGTTCAAGTCCGCCCCCCGCAACCAATTTCATATGCTGATGTAGCTCAGTCGGCAGAGCGTATCCTTGGTAAGGATAAGGTCACCAGTTCAATCCTGGTCATCAGCTCCACATTTTGGCGGCGTAGCTCAGTTGGCTAGAGCATGCGGTTCATACCCGCAGTGTCCGCGGTTCGAATCCGTGCGCCGCCACCAAAAATTCACCTCATTTCGATGAGGTTTTTTTATTTTATTCGTTTGCTAGAAGCAGGATTTTGTTTTCGAAAAGCGAATATATGAAGGTAGGTTATTTTTACCTTATTACTTATTAAATGATGTATTGATTGGAGGAATTCAACAAATGGCAAAGGCTAAGTATGAAAGAACTAAACCCCATCTGAATATCGGCACCATCGGTCACGTTGACCATG
>JBJDXC010000146.1:0-9459 GCA_051866475.1 Phascolarctobacterium sp. | reverse complement strand
ACAAAATATTTACAGAAAAGAGGTAGTTTGGCATAATTAAGATGCAAAAAGTATGCTAGAGGGCGGTGACGAGGATGGCAGTGAAAATGTACACACCGAATTACTTGGAAATACCCTTATTCCAGGGCTTGGATATGGAGGAAATCAACGAGGTATTACAAAAATTTCATGGGTTGATTAAGCATTTTCCCAAATCAGATTATATTTATTTGGCAGGGGACTGCGTGGAAAATCTCTGTGTGGTGCTAGAGGGCACGGTACAGATGATTAAAGAGGACATTTGGGGCGAGAAGGCCATTATTGCCAATTTAGGCGCAGGCTCAGTTTTTGCCGAAAACTTTTTGGGCAGGCTGGGGGACCGCAGTGTGGTGAGCTATTTTGTAGCCAGCGACAGTGAGGTTTTGATGCTTCCCTTAGGAAGAATGCTGTTTGACAGCAACACTAATAGCAAGGCTTCCCAAAGGCTGATGTGCAATATCGTCTCTATTTTGGCAGATAATAATACGCGCCTGATCGAAAAGACGGAGATTTTGTGCAAGAAGACGCTGCGTAGCAAGATTTTGGCCTATCTGGAGCAGGAGGCGCGCAATAATGGCAGCCGCAGCTTTACTATTCCCTTCAATCGCACGGATTTGGCCAATTATCTGGATGCGGACCGCAGCGCTTTAACGAGGGAGCTGGCCCGCATGAAGGAGGATGGCCTCATCGATTATAGTAAAAACACCTTTGAGCTTAAGGCTAAGGAGCATAACGAAGGCCTATAATTATAAAATGCTGTATTTAATAGCTAGGGACGCCTACGGGCGTCTCTTTTTTTGGTCCCCAAGGACTAGGAGGTTAAAAAAGTTAAGTAAGTTACTTAAGTTTAAAAATGAATATTAAATTAATGAAATTGATGTATAGGATGGCATTTATATAAAAACAGGAATTTTTGTTGCTTTTGCAACGGAATAATATGTGAAATATTGTTAAGATGACCTTAACAAGAAGGTTACGCATAGACATATTTGAGATATAAGCAGAGTACTGTGAAAGCTCAATATACTTTCAGATATATAGTGTCCTCAGAGACATTGTATATAAATATTTTTTAAAGGAGGAACTTTAAATGTCCCCAGCAATTAAATGTTTAATTCTGTTGGCCGTAATTGCGTTATTTTTCGTAACCGAACTTATTCCCCTCGCAGTTACTGCTACCGCTGGCGCCATTGCCTGCGGCCTGTTAGGCTTGATCCCTACTAAGCAAGTATTTAGCGGTCTGTCTAACTCCACCGTAGTTTTGTTCGCCGGCATGTTCGTGGTTGGTGCAGCAATGTTCTACACCGGCTTGGCTCAAGCCATTGGTAACACCGTTGTTAAGATGGTTGGTACCGGTGAAAACAGCTTGATGTTTGGCTTGATGGCCGTTGGTACCTGCTTGTCCGCCGTACTGTCCAACACCGGTACTGCAGCTTGCTTGCTCCCCGTAGCACTGGGTATCTGCGCATCCGCTAAGATCCCTGCTTCCCGTCAATTGATGCCCTTGGCATTCGCTTGCGGTTGGGGCGGTATCATCACCATGGTAGGCACTCCGCCTAACATCATCGCTACCGGCGCCTTGACCGCTGCCGGTCTGGAGCCCTTTGGCTTCTTCGAATTCGCTTGGATTGGTATTCCTGTTTCCGTAGCAGGCATGCTCTACATGATGTTCGTAGGCAAATATCTGCTGCCGAAGCAAGAATTGTCCGCTGACCAAGAAATTGAGCAAGAGATCGAAGCTAACGAAACCTCTAAGAACAAGATGATCATCTCCGGCGTTATCCTGCTGGCCGTTGTTTTGGTAATGGCTCTGGGTATCAAGGGTATCACCTTGGAAATGGCAGCAGTTATCGGCGCTTTGGTTTGCGTACTGACTGGCTGCTTGACTGAAAAACAAGCTTATGCTTCCATCGACTGGGTAACCATCTTCCTGTTCGCAGGTATGATGCCTGTATCCAGCGCTATGGATAAGACCGGCGCTGGCAAGCTGATCGCTCAATGGACCGTTGGCCTGATGGGCGGTACTCCTTCTCCGCTGGTTGTAACTGCAGTGCTGTTCATCCTGTCCTGCGGCTTGACCCAGTTCATGTCCAATACTGCATCTGCAGCTCTGCTGTGCCCCATCGGTGTTGCAATTTCCAAGCAATTGGGCGCTGACCCGAAGGCCGTTTTGATGGCTATCGCTGTTGCAGCATCCTGCGCTTTTGCAACTCCTGTAGGTACTCCTCCGAATACTCTGGTGCTGGGCCCCGGCGGCTACAAATTCATGGACTATGTAAAGGCTGGTACTGGTTTGGTATTGGTAGCTTTCGTAGTATCCTTGGTAGTTATCCCGATGGTATGGCCCTTCTTCCCCGGCAAGTAAAAATAATTTAAATAAGAAGCCTGTCACTTTACTGTGGCAGGCTTTTTACTTTTTTGTGAAATATTACAAGAAAAAAAGGATTTTGGCTTATGTTAGAAGAATAGAATATAGTTACGAATATAATGATAAATTCGCAAAGGAGGATGACCATGCTGATTGGCGTTGGTTGTGATGTGATAGAGATTGCGCGAGTGGCGAAGGCCATGGAGCGCAGGGCTTTTGTGGAGCGCGTGTACGCGCCTGAGGAAATAGCCTATTGCGAGGGCCGGGGCAAGCAAGCCGCTAGCAGCTTTGCTGCGCGCTTTGCGGCCAAGGAGGCCGTGCTCAAGGCCTTGGGTACGGGGCTGCGGGGCGGCGAGCTCACAGAAATCGTCATTATCAATGACGATTTGGGCAAGCCCGGCGTGCAGCTTAAGGGCTATCACGCAGAGCTGGCGCAGAAGCTGGGAGTCAAAAATATAGCTATTAGTATGAGCCACAGCCGCGCAGCGGCGTTGGCTTATGTAGTAATGGAGGGATAAAATGAAGCTTGTAACTGCACAGGAAATGAAGGAAATAGATAAGCTGGCTATGACGCAATATGGCGTGCCGGGGCTAGTGCTGATGGATGCGGCAGCCAAGCAGGTGGCTGACGCGGTGGTGAAGATGTTAAGCGAGCAGACTGAGGCAGTAGGAGCTGTTTTAGCCTGCAGTTCTGGCCGTGGCAGCGAAGGTGCCGCAGGAGTGGCTACAGCAAAAGCAGTGCCCTTGGGTAAGGTGGTTATTCTTTGCGGCGGCGGCAACAACGGCGGCGATGGCTTTGGCGCTGCTCGCTGGCTGATGAGCTATGGTGTAGAGGTAAAGGTGTTTTTAATAGGTACTACAGAGGATAAAATTGCTGGTGACGCAGCCAGCGAGCTAGCCATGTTTAAGGCCGCCGGTGGCCGCCTGAATGTGATCGCCAGCGAGGATGACTGGCTCACCCTAGAGCTGGCCCTAGAACGGGCCAGCATTGTGGTAGACGCCATCCTCGGCACCGGCTTTAGCGGTGAGCTGCGACCTGCAGCTCAAAGAGCCTGCCAATTGATTAATCAGTTGGGCAAGCAGGTTGTGGCCGTGGATATTCCTACCGGAGTCAGCGCTGACGACGGCTCCGCCGCAGGCGATGCGGTGCAGGCGGATGTAACTGTCACTATGGCACTGCCGAAAACAGGCCTTTTGCTCTATCCTGGCAAAAGGCTGTGTGGCAGCGTGCTGGTGGCCGGCATAGGTATGCCGGCGCAGCTTGTGGACGACTATCCAAGCCACAAGTATCGCATTACGGCGCCCATGGTGCAGCGACTGCTGCCCCTGCGCGCCGAGGACGCCCATAAGGGCGATGCAGGCCGCGTGGTAGTCTGCGCCGGGAGCCCCGGCTTCACCGGGGCTGCGGCGCTGTGTGCCCACGCGGCTGTGAAGGCCGGCGCTGGCTTGGTGTCCCTGCTCACACCGCTTTCCAGTCGCGAGGTCTTGGCCGTGAAGCTGACGGAGGTCATGGTGCACGGCTTACTAGAGCGTATGCCAGGAGTGCTGGGCAGCGCAGCTGCCAGCGACGTCCTGGCTAGGGCTAATAAGGCCGATGTGTTGGCTATCGGGCCGGGCTTGGGCCTTAGCGACAGCACTCAGCAAACAGTAAGAGAGATTTTAGCCAAGAGTGAAGTGCCCGTGGTCATTGATGCGGACGCAATTACTGCGCTGAAGGATAATATGGATGTTTTGAGCAAAATGACTGCGCCCAAGGTGCTCACTCCCCATGCAGGAGAAATGGCTCGTTTAACCGGCCTTGCTGTGGAGGATATTAATAAAAATAGAATTACTATTGCCCAAAAATATGCCCGGGAGTGGCAGGCAGTGGTGATGCTCAAGGGTGCGCCCACGGTTGTGGCCTGTCCTGACGGTACAGTATATGTTAATAGCACCGGTACCAGCGCCTTGGCCACCGGTGGCAGTGGCGACGTGCTCACAGGCATTATTGCAGGACTTACCGCTCAGGGTATTTCCCTTGCAGAGGCAGCAGTGTGCGGTGTGTACCTGCATGGCTTGGCAGGCAGCTTGGCCTGTGACCAAGTGGGCTTGGCTGCAGGGGAAATTACAGCTCATTTGGCAGCAGCACGAAAAATTGTGCAACGAGAAGCAGCAAAGGTTTGCACTGGCAGCCTAAAAATGTTAAAATAAAATATTAGGTTTTCTATTTATCATCAAGCAAAAGAGGTGGCACTGTGCGTAAACTATTTCTGTTGGCCCTGACGGTCTGTATGCTGCTTTGTGCAGCGGTGGCTCAGGCGGCCCAGATTACCGATGTTAAATGGGGTGTGGATAAGAGCAATGTGCTGCGTTTGGTAGTGGATATGACGGATGCAGCCGGTTATGCAGTGGAGCTAGCAAGCTCGGATAAGCTGAAGCTGACAGTAAACGCTAAGGTGGCAGCCCAGGTTCCTAAAATAAAAAAGATTAAAAGCAGCTTAGCTGATGAGCTGCAGCTAGTGGTCGGAGATACCTTTACGGAGGTGCATCTGCCCTTAAAGCAGCATATTTCCGCCAGCGATTATAAAGCCTTTGTGCTTAAGCAGGACCCCAAGACAGGTCGCCCCCATAGAGTGGTGGTGGATGTGACTGCTGCCAAAACCACGGCGGTGGTGAGCACGAATACTCCCGGGCCCAAGGCAACGACAGTGCCCAGCAAGCCTGCTGAGAATGTAGCTGTGGCTGGCAGCGGAGCGGCTGTGGCTGCTACAACTAAGCCCGTGGTGGGCTCCCGCCCGGTGAAGGTCAATGCGGCGGAAAACCAGCCCTTAGTAACCAGACCGAGTACGACAACTCCTGTGGTCTCTACGCAAAAGCCTAAATCTAGTCAGGTAGTTACTGCTCCAACCACAGCCGGGGTAAAGGTTTCTACAAAAAATCCTGCTGCAAGTGATAGCAAGACTGTGGCAGCTAGCAGCGGACCGAAGGTCATCAAGATAGGCTCTGCAAGCAAAAATGACAGCAAGGTCAGCACCAAGGCTGGCAAGAATACGAAGGCAACTAAGGAAGAGGAGCCGCTAGCAATCAAGAGTAAGAGCAAGTTCCGCACAGGCGGTGGCATAAAGGGCAAAATTATTACCCTTGACCCTGGTCACGGTGGCAGTGACCCCGGCGCTATCGGTGCCAGCGGCCTGAAGGAAAAGCAAATTACCCTGGAAATCAGTATGCGCGTCAAGGAGCTTTTGGAAAAGGCCGGAGCCAAGGTTTATATGACCCGCACCACGGATGTGGATGTGTATGGACCCAATGCCAGTGATAGGGCAGAGCTACAAGCCCGTGTGAATGTGGCTGAAAAGAATAATTCGGATTTATTCCTAAGCCTGCATATCAATTCCTCTGTGAATAAGAGCGTGGGTGGCTTCTCCAGCTATTATTATCCTAAAACAGATAACGATTTAAAGATTGCCAAGGCTATTCAGGATAAATTTGCCAAGAATTTTGGCGTGGATAATCTGGGCGTGCGCCAAGCTAATTTCTATGTGGTGAAGCGCTGCAGCATGCCCGCGACCTTGTTGGAAATGTGCTTTATTTCTAATCCCAATGAAGAAAAGCTCATGAAGGGTAAATGGTTCCAAAAGAAAACCGCTCGTCTTATCGTAGAGGGCGTAGAGAATTATTTTAAATAAGCGACGGAGGCAGTGTTATGAAAAAAATATTTTTACTCATGCTGCTTATCTGTGCAGTAATGATGAATGGTTGTGATTTTGGCAAAAAGGAGCCTGCGCCTGTTAATCCTCCCAAGCAGGAGGTGAAGCAGCAAAGCTTTATTGTGTATAGGGCTGCTGCCGATGGCAGGGAAAAGCTGTTGCCGGAAAAATTTACGATTACTGATAACGGCAAGCCCATTGCGGAAAATGCTCTGATTGCTCTAGTAAGCACTAAGCCCCAGGACGCCAGTATGGAGGATGTGGTTCCCATTGGCACCAAGGTGCTGAGCTTAAAAGTGGATGAAAAGGGCACTGCTTATGCTGATTTTTCTAAGGAGCTGGCCAAAAAGGGTCAGGGTTCCTACGGGGAAATGATGCTTTGCTATGCCATTACTAATACCTTGACAGAGTTTCCGGAAATCAAAAGGGTGCAAATTCTCATCGAAGGCAAAAAGGTGACCACCATTAGCGGCCATATGGATGTGGAAGAGCCCATGATTAGAAATAAGGATTTTTTATGATGTAAGTAGTTCGGCTCGCGTAGCTTTTGTTGTAGCTGTGTGCAGGCCTTACACTTTCTTTAGGTGATGTTTATGGAAAAATATTTGGCAGATAGTGCTGCGACGGAGGCCTTGGGTGGCCTTTTGGGTAAGCATTTAGAGGATGGGGATGTGCTGTGCTTAAGCGGTGATTTAGGCGCGGGCAAAACCATGCTCAGCCGCGGCATTGCCACTAGCTTGGGTGTAGACCCGGATGAGGTGACAAGCCCTACCTTTGCGATTATGAATGTGTACCAAGGGCGTGAGCTGGAGGTGCGCCATTTTGATTTGTATCGCCTTAATCGGCCCGAGGAGCTGGAGGATATCGGCTTTGAGGAATATGCCGGCGGCGAGGGCGTGACCTTGATTGAATGGGCAGAGCTTTTTAGCGAGCAGCTGCCGGAGGAATATTTGCAGGTGGTGCTGCGCCATGAGGGCGCCGGCCGCAGGGCGGTGCTTACGGCGCGGGGTGAGCGCTATGAGCGCTTGCTCAAGGAGGTTGAAGAAGATGCTGACTTTAGCCATTGATACTGCTACCAAGGTGTGCACAGTGGCCCTGTGCCGAGGGCAGGAGCTTTTGGCAGAATATACGATTAATATGGGGATGACCCATTCCGAGGGGCTGCTGCCCCAGCTGGAGCAGCTTTTAGCCCGCACGGGCGTGGCTAAACAGGAGATTGAGCTGATTGCTGTGAGCATGGGCCCGGGCTCCTTCACAGGTCTACGCATTGGCCTTGCCACTGCTGAGGCCATGGCCTACGCCTGGCAGTGCTGCCTCCACGGTGTGGATACCCTGAAGGCTTTAGCTTACAATATCCAGCTGGAGGGCGTAGTTTTGTCCCCTGTCTTAGACGCACAGAAGGGCAATTTTTATCAGGCGCTCTATGAGTGGCAGGATGGCAAGCTCATAGAGCTGGCGCCGGTGGCTGTGGTGAACACCCAGCAGGCGCTGGAGCGTATCGCGTTGCAGGGCAGTCCTGCCCTGCTCATGGGTGAGTGCCAACGGCTGGTGAAAAAATGTCCGGAGGGATTGCCCGCTTGGCTCAAGGAGGCACCCGCGGCATTGGCCATGCCGCGGGCTAGCAGTGTGGCTTGGGCCGCTTTAGATGAGTTTGACCCGGAGGCAGATAAGCGCGTTTTTGGCTTAGAGCCTTACTATATTAGAAGATCAGAGGCAGAGGAACTGTGGGAGAAGAAGCAACAACGCTAGTAAGCTATCGCGCCATGACTGAGGCGGATCTTCCGGCCCTTGTGGCTATGGAGGCTACGGCCTTTTACGACGCTTGGAATGAAAATATGCTGCGCAATGAGCTGCAAAATGAGCTCACTACTTATCTAGTAATGGAGTCTGAGGGCCAAGTTATTGGCTATGCAGGCTTTTGGCTGGTAGCAGGCGAGGCCCAGGTCACACGCGTGGCTATAGCGGAAGCGCTGCGGGGCCAGGGACTGGGCACGCGGCTGACGGCGGCCATGGTAAGCAAGGCGTGGGAGCTGGGGGCCGAGGCGGTGACGCTGGAGGTGCGCGAGAGTAATGTGGCAGCCCAAAAGGCCTATTTAACCTGTGGCTTTGCCAGCGAGGGCGTGCGCCCCAATTATTACGAGGACAACCATGAGAATGCAATCATCATGTGGCTCTACAAAAATGGTGTAGCCAAATTGTAATTGTGAATGCACTTTGCATAAACATCAACGCGATAATCATGTGGCTCTACAAGAATGGAGCAACCCTATAAACGAGGAAGAAAATGGATCAGACTAAAGATATTTATATATTAGGCATCGAAAGCAGCTGCGATGAAACAGCTGCTGCTGTAGTGAAAAACGGGCGCGAGGTTTTGAGTAATATCATCTCCTCGCAAATCGTCATTCACCGTAAATTCGGTGGCGTGGTGCCTGAAATCGCTTCCAGAAAGCATATTGAGAATATTATGCCCGTTATTGATGCTGCCCTAAAGGAAGCGCAGGTTTCCTTGGAGCAGATTGATGCAGTGGCTGTAACCTATGGACCGGGCCTTGTGGGAGCCCTTTTGGTGGGACTCAGTGCGGCCAAATCCTTGGCTTGGGCTACGGGCAAGCCCTTGATTGGTGTCAACCATCTTGAGGGTCATGTTTTTGCCAATTTCCTGGCCGATGAGGAGCTTAAGCCGCCCTTTATGGCCTTGGTAGTGAGCGGTGGACATACAGCTCTCTTAAAGGTAACAGGCTACAATAGCTTTGAGCTGATGGGGCAAACAAGAGATGACGCTGCCGGCGAAGCCTTTGATAAGATTGCCCGCGTCATGGGCTTGCCCTATCCCGGTGGTCCGGAAATTGAGCGCCTGGCCTTAAATGGCAACGACGAGGCCATGCATTTTCCCTTGGCCAAGCTGGATAAGCCCTATGAATTTAGCTTCAGCGGCTTAAAATCGGCTGTTATTAATTATTTGCATAACCAACAGCAGGCCGGTCGTGAGGTCAACTATGCTGACGTAGCTGCCTCCTTCCAAAGGGCAGTGGTGGACGCTTTAGTGAAGCAGGCTGTGCTGGCCATGCAGGCAACAGGCTATAAAAAAATAGTTTTGGCAGGAGGCGTATCCGCCAATAAAACCTTGCAAAACACGCTGGCAGCCGCTATGGAGGGCATTGGCGCCGAGCTAGTACATCCAACACCCATACTCTGCACTGATAATGCGGTGATGATTGCCTGCCGCGGGCATTTTATGTATCAGGCTGGACTAAAAAGTCCACTGGATTTGAACGCTGTTCCATCCTTAAAGCTAGGGTGAACAAAGGGCCAAACAGTGGAAAAGCCTGTGGATAATGTGGATAAATTCAAGAAAAGAGCTTAAAAAAGCCATTTTTACGGTGG
>JBJDXC010000145.1:8231-9511 GCA_051866475.1 Phascolarctobacterium sp. | reverse complement strand
GCCACAACACGCTTCAGCCAAGCCAGCTTCTCGCCCTCTTCCTCACCGGTCATGTAACCAGCAGCAATCATATGGGGCTTAGCAGCCTCAAAGAAGGCCTCGGCATCCAGCTGACGCATATAGTGCTGATTAATCCAGTTCAGCTTGTCGATATCAAAAACGGCAGGGTTCTTAGCCACGCGGTCCATGGAGAACTCTTTAATCAGCTCCTCCATGCTGAAGATTTCCTGCTCGCTATTGGGAGCCCAGCCCAACAGAGCCAAGAAATTGTTGATGCCGGCGGGCAGATAACCCAGCTGACGATATTGATCCACGCTGGTAGCGCCATGACGCTTGCTCATCTTGGTGTGGTCCTTGCCCAAAATCAGGGAAATATGACCGAAGGTGGGTTGCTTGAAGCCCAGCGCATCATAAATCAAGCATTGACGCGGAGTGTTGGACAAATGCTCCTCAGCACGAATTACATGGGTAATATGCATCAAAGCATCGTCAATTACAACAGCGTAGTTATAGGTGGGAATGCCATCGGATTTCACGATAACAAAATCACCGATATTATTGGAATCGAAAACTACATCCCCACGCACCATGTCGCGCACCAGAATCTGCTTATCGGCAGGCACGCGGAAGCGCACGGTGGGCTTGCGGCCCTCAGCCTTGAATTGAGCGATTTGCTCCTCGGTCAGGTTACGGCATTTGCCCATGTAGCGAGGCATTTTACCGGCCTTAATCAGGGATTGACGCTCCTCCTCCAGCTCTTCGTCGGTGCAATAGCAGTAGTATGCCTTGCCCTCAGCCAGCAGCTGGTCAGTATATTTTTTATAGATATCCAGACGCTCCATTTGATGATAGGGACCATTGGGGCCGCCCACATCAACGCCCTCATCCCAGTCCATACCCAGCCATTTTAAAGCGGCCTTGATATTTTCCTCGGACTCCGGAGTGGAACGCTCTCTATCAGTATCCTCGATGCGCAGAATCAGCTTGCCGCCGGTCTTGCGAGCCAACAGCCAGTTGAACAGGGCGCTGCGAGCGCCGCCAATATGGAACGGGCCCGTGGGGCTCGGGGCAAATCTTACTCTTACTTCTTCATTATTACAACAACAACACATCTTTTATTCTCCCTCCAAAATTATTCAGGCACGTTACGAAAAAGGCCTGTTATGGTTAATATACACATCCAGCAGACTAGCACGGGCTATTCAGCGCCAATCCTGTTAACGCTGATTGCATAGTCTGTCAACTTAATATTATAGCATAGGACGTGGGCAAAAGAAACA
>JBJDXC010000145.1:0-8131 GCA_051866475.1 Phascolarctobacterium sp. | reverse complement strand
TTACTAAGCTCGCCACGGCCTCGGCGGCGATGCCCTCGCCGCGGCCGGTAAAGCCCAGCTTTTCTGTAGTAGTAGCCTTCACATTCACTGCATCCTCTTCGATGCCCAGCACCGCAGCCACCTTGCTGCGCATCTGCGGAATAAAGCTAGCCAATTTAGGACGCTGGGCAATAATTGTTACATCCACATTATTAATCTGCCAGCCCCTTTCCTGAAGCAAAGCTACCACATGCTCCGTCAGCTTCATGCTGTCGGCGCCCTTAAAGCGCATATCTGTATCCGGGAAATGCTTGCCAATATCTCCCAGTGCTGCTGCTCCCAGCAGCGCGTCCATAAGGGCGTGCAGAGCCACATCCGCATCGCTGTGGCCTAAAAGGCCCAGCTCATAGGGCACCTGGACGCCACACAAAATCAGCTTGCGCTCCGGCACCAATTTATGTACATCATAGCCACAGCCCACACGAAAGGCGGGCAGCTTCACATTATTTGCCATACTCATGCTCCTCGTCCTGTAATTCCTCCAAGAAATGCTCCGCCAGCACCAAATCCTCCGGCGTGGTAATCTTGATATTTTCGTAGCGGCCCTGGGCCACTACTACCTTGTGGCCTAATAGCTCCACTACGGATGCATCGTCGGTGACCGCCGCAGGGTGCGCGGCGAGATGTGCATAAGCATCCTTAAGCAGCGCGGCGCGAAACACCTGCGGCGTCTGCACCGCCACTAAGGTGGAACGCACGGGCGTGTCTACGACCACGCCCCTTGCGTCCACCACCTTAATCGTATTCTTCACAGGCACCGCCGCAATGGCCGCTCCCTGCTCCCTAGCCGCCGCCAGCGTGCGCTCGAACACAGCGCGCCCTGCAAAGGGCCGCGCACCATCGTGCACAGCGATATAGGCGGCGTCAGCAGGCACAGCGGCCAAGGCGTTGGCTACGCTGTCCTGGCGCTCCTTGCCACCGGCTACCACTTGTACGGGCAGCGTAGCAAAATAGCTCGCTTGGTAGCGAGCTAAAAGCTCCCTGCCCTCGTCCACCTCCGCCGGGGCCAGCACCACGATGGCCTCGCGGACCAGCTTGGTCCGCGCCAGCATGGCCAGGCAGTGGACGATGAGCGGCGCGCCGCGCAGCTCGGCGAAGGCCTTATTAATCCCCAGCCCCAGGCGCTTACCGGCGCCTGCTGCGGGCACAATTGCAACTACCTTTTCCATATCAAAGCTTCTCCCTTAACAAAATGCCCTTATTTAAGTACAGACTGGGACCTCCGCCCCAGTCTGTAAAGCTTTACTATTCAGCTTGTAAATTTAATAGCGCACTGCCTTGGCAAATATCATCCGCCCTGCTGCCGTTTGCAGCACGGAGGTCACTACCACTGGAATGCTGCTGCCAATATGCTGACGACCATTTTCTACCACAATCATAGTACCGTCATCCAGATAAGCAATGGCCTGATTGGCCTCCTTGCCTTCCTTCACAAGATATACATGCATCTCTTCTCCCGCAATAACCACGGGCTTAATAGCATTGGCCAGCTCATTAATATTGAGCACATGCACACCCTGAATACCGGCAACCTTGTTCAGATTATAATCATTGGTGATGATGGCAGCGCCGGCCTGCTTGGCTAGGCGCACCAATTTGGCATCTACCTCAGCAATATCCTCGTAGTCATTATCCACCACCACAACCTGATCCTTGTAGCTGATGCGCAAATCCTGCACCAAATCCAAGCCCCGGCGTCCTTTAGCTCGCTTGAGATTATCCGCCGAATCAGAAAGCTTTTGCAGCTCCTCCAGCACGAAATTAGGCACCACCAGCTGGCCCTCTAAAAAGCCCGCTGCCATAATATCCATAATACGCCCATCGATAATAACGCTGGTATCTAGAAGCTTATTAGCGCTGTACAGGCGGTCGCTCAAGGGTCCCGTAATAGCATCGGCCTGCTTTTCCTCAGGCTTAATGGCCTTGCGGCTGGGAATGCGATTAAAAAAGCCCACAATATCATTATGCTTACGCAGGGCCAGCTTGGCACCAACTACGCTTAGCACAAGGCTCAGCACAATGGGAATATATGGTCCTACAATGGGCAGCCGCGAGAAGGGGCTGCCAATTAAATTGGCCAAAATAAGGCCGATACCGATGCCGAAAACCATAACCAGAATATCACTGGTGGGAATTTTCGACAGGGATGTAGTCAACAGCTCCGCATAATTAAAGATACTATTGGTAATAAAGGGCGCCAGCACCAGCGCCAGCCAGGAAAAGACAAAGAGGCCTGGCAGAGCCAAAATCATATTGGCGAAGGTAATGCCAAAAAAGCCGTTGCCGTGCAGATCATAGCCCAGATATTTCGACATATACGGTAAGGAGATATCAGTAAGTATGAGTCCGGTAATAATAATCATCAGCGAAATAGAGAGGCTAATCAATTTTCGTAGCATGGTTTTTCCTCCTTTCTTCAAATTTAGATAACCAGTTTCTGCGTACTAGTTTATCTATTATATGATACTGCTAAATATATAAAAAAACAAGTAATTATTCTCAATAATTTTTGACCACTTTGTAACAAAATCTGGGCATAAAAAAGGACCGCCCCCGTAAGGCAGTCCTAAGTATCTTTTTCATTCAATTTATTCGCAGCAGGCATCCAGCCAAGCTCCTGCAGCTTGAGCATCCACGTCCCTAATCAACATTACTTCACTTTGCAAAATCTGCTTGGTATTATGGAGCAAACGGCGCTCTCCCACGGAGATTTTTTTATTGCGCTCCAAAAGTGTAAGCAGCTTAAAAATCTTCGCTACCTCCACCACGCTACCGCTTTTAATTTTATCCATATATAATTGGAAGCGGCGGTTCCAGGAAATGCTTTTCACGGCCTGCACATCAGGATTTTCACGGAGCACGTCTGCAATGGTTGCCAGAGTTTCTTCGTCGCCAATAGTTCGCAAGCCCAGCTTTTCGGCGTTGGCCACGGGCAGGGCTACAATCATGCTTTCAAAGAGCATTTGCAGAATATAATATTCTACCCTTGCACCATTTTGCTCACGCGCTTGTACTTCCTTCACTATGGCACCGCCATGCAGCGGATAAACTACACGGTCTCCTGCAGCAAACATTTTCCACCCTCCTAAGACAAGTTTTCCGTTTAGTCCAAAAAATTATTTTTATGTATACATTGTACCACCCCTTAGAAAAAAAGTCAAAAATTTGTTATTATATCACGCTCCTTTTTCTATGTCAACAGCCGAGGCCACTTTCTAAATAAATTCGCAAAATTGACACAGAAATGAGCTATTCTTTCATATCACCACCGATGAAAGTTTGCAAAGTTTTAACTAATAAATGAGTAATACTTGCCATAAAACTCTTGACTTAAAGCTAACTCTAAGCTGTATAATATACATATCAATCGAAGGAGACTTACTATGCGTATTATTTTCTTTATCGGTACCGTCGACCTTTTGCTCAGTACCATTGGTTATCTATATTATCGTAGCAATTTACCCTGGGGACGCAACAACTGGTTTGCTCTCGCCTATCTGGCCTTGACCATTAATGCCATTACTAGTAGAGCTTTATCCCCTAACCTGCCTCATTCGCTGGTGAAGCTGTCCGCCTGGGCCGAGGGACTATGGGTTGCCTTTGGCTATTACACCCTGATTTTTGCCATCGTGCATTTAGTGCTGTGGCTCATAAGCAAGCTTTTTCCCTTTAGCTTGCCCCTTGGCAAGCTAGCCATGATTACCCTCGTAGCCAGCTGCCTCACCGTTGCCTTCGGCAGCCTAAACGCTTTCCGACCCACCGTGCGGACGGAAGTGATAACTACCTCTAAGCTTCCCGTCGGCACAAGCTATAAGCTAGCCCTGATTAGCGATGTTCACTTAGGGCGCATCCTTGGTCGCAGCTATGCAGAAAAGCTTACCCAGCGCCTCAATGACCTTCATCCCGACGCCGTGCTCATCGCCGGTGACCTTATTGATGAGCGCATTGCCTATGTGGAGGAAGAAAATTCCTTGGCTGCCTTAGCTAAGCTTAAAGCGCCTCAAGGAACATACTTAGCCTTTGGCAATCATGAATATATTGATAACCCTGCTCGGTGGCAGGAAATGGTAGAAGCACATGGCATTAAGGTTCTGCGGGATGCCAGCACGGTTATTGATGGCCAGCTTAAAATTACAGGCTTAAATGATTTTCGTTATAGCAAGGGCAAGGCACCCAAGGAAATGCAAAGTCTAGCTTGGGAGAACAATAAATACTACAGCGTGCTCATAGACCATCAGCCTCGCAGAATGCTAGGCGCTGCCCATTTAGGCTACGATCTTTACCTTTCCGGCCACACCCACACGGGCCAACTCTTTCCCAATCGCCAGGTTACTAAGCGCATGTACCAACTGGATTATGGTCGCAAGGAGTTTGGCAAGCTCACCGCTATCACCAGTGCTGGCTATGGCTTCTGGGGTCCGCCCGTGCGCACGGAGGTTGCTCCCGAAATCGTGCTCATCGAGATCGTTGGACAGTAAAAGCAAAATAGCCCATAAAAAAACCGTAGTACTGAGAAACAGTACTACGGTTATTATTTTAGCCTTACACTTTTTAGCTATGCAAGCTTTTTCTAGGCTGCCTTCAAGGCTTTTTCCTTCTTCTTTTGGATGAAGAACAGTACTACGCAGCAAGCAATACCTACAGCGTCAGTAACCATGCCCGGGTTCATCAGGCCCAGCGCGCCGACCAAAATAACAGCGCGCAGCCACCAAGCAACCTTAGCGCAGAAATAACCTTCAACAGCAACTGCCAGCATAAATACGCCGATGCAGGCCGTTACAGCAGTCCAAGCGCCCTCCACTAAGGTGGTGTTGATAAGCATCAACTGGGGCGAGAAGACAAACATAAAGGGCACGATAAAGCCCGCAATAGCCAGCTTAACAGAAGCAACACCAGTCTTCATGGGGTCGCCACCGGACAGGCCCGCCGCTGCAAAGGAAGCCAACGCTACAGGCGGAGTCAGGTTTGCAAACATGGCATAATAGAAGGAGAACATGTGGGCAGCCGCCGGAGCGATACCCAGCTTAGCCAGTGCCGGAGCGGCAATGGCAGCAGTGATGATGTATGCAGGGATGGAAGGCAGGCCCATGCCCAGAATCATACAAGTGATCATGGTGAACACCAGCGTAAAGAGAATGCTGGTACCGCCAAGAGCGATAATGGTGTTAGCCATGGTCAGGCCAAAGCCGGTCTTGGAGCAAACACCGATGATAATACCTACGCAGGCGCAGGCGATAGCTACGGATACAGTCTGCTTAGCGCCGTTGGCCAGAGCATCAATCATATCCTTCACGCTCATGCGCGTATCCTTCTTAAGTTGAGCAACCACAATAGTCACAACAATGGTCAATACTGCGGAATAAACAACGGTGGTACCGGAGAAGAACAGCATGTACAGCAGGAAGAATACCGGCAGCAGCAGATGGCCACGGGCATTCAGCACAGTCTTCAAAACGGGCAGCTGATCCTTGGGCAGGCCTACCAGGCCGTCCTTAGACGCACGCAGCTGCACTTGAATGATGATGCCCAAATAGTAGAGCAATGCCGGAATTGCAGCCCACACGATAATGCTGGAATATTTAACGCCCAGCATTTCCGCCATAATAAAGGCTGCAGCACCCATGATGGGCGGTAACAGCTGACCACCAACGGAGGCAGCAGACTCAACAGCGCCGGCAAATTCCTTGGAATAACCGGTCTTTTTCATCAGAGGAATGGTGAAAGCGCCGGTGGTAACAACGTTAGCCACAGCGGAGCCATTGATGGAGCCCAAGAAGCCGGAGGCGATAACGGATACCTTTGCCGGACCGCCCTTGGTATGACCGGCAAGGGACAAAGCCAAGTCGTTAAAAAGCTGTCCCATACCGGACTTGCTCATTACTGCGCCAAAGAGGATGAAGAGGAAGATGTAGCTGGCAGCAACGTTAACAGAGGTGCCGTAAATGCCTTCCGTATTGGCAAAGAAATGGTTGGAAAGACTGGTCCAGTCATAGCCGCGGTGCATGAACATGCCCGGCATGGAACGACCAAAGAGGCCGTAAGCTATGAAAACCAAGCTCAAGAGGGACAGCACGTTGCCGCTGACGCGACGGGATGCTTCCAAAACAAGAGCCACTAAAAGGGTAGCCATGGCCATATCCATGGTATTGGCATTGCCCGCTCTTTCTACAAAACCCTGATAGTCAGTAGCAATATAGATGGGAGCTGCCAAGGACAGAGCAACTAAGAGCCAGTCCAGAATGGACGGAGTAGTGAAGCTGGATTTCTTGCACATGGGGTACATGAGGAAGGTCAAAACCAGCATCATAGAAACGTGAATAGAACGGTGAATCAGTGTTAGGGGCGGACCAAAGGTCGCCGTATACAGATGATAACAGGACACGAGGATGCACAGCACGAAGAAAATCTTCTTCATGGTGCCGGAGAAAGTTCTGGTGGTAGATTCCTTGTCTAATTTCTTAATAATCTCCTCAGACTTACTTTGCATTTCGGCACTAGCTTCAGTACTAATAGCTACGTTTTCCGCAGCTTTATCTTTAGTATTCTGCATCAAAAAGTCCCCTCCTCTCAATTACTAAAACCAAACGAGTATGCTCGGGTAAAATTCTCCCACTGGTAACTAAAACATCATTTACCTTGATTTCCCGCGTGGCCAAATGGGAGTTAATCCACACAAAATGCGGAAAAATTTGGCCTATTTCCTCCATATAAATGCGTCCCTTCTCCACTCTGGTACGCTTGCCCTTGTTTTCAGGAATGCCCGCCCCAAAGGCCGGAAAGGAAATAGCATCCAGCTCCAGGGTATTATCCTGATTAATATGATAATATTCATGCCAGGAAATACGCTCCCAAGAGTGTATCCAACCAAAAAAGAGTTTATCACCTGTTTTCACAGGATAGCGCACATACTCTTTTTTTGTCTGATAATCATAGATGCGCAGGATTTTGTCCTGAGAATATAGATGCTGCCAGCCAAAAAGGCCGGCAGCAACGATGCTTAAAAATAGGAATAAGGTAAGTAATGTCTTCTTTGACATGAAGGACATGAATTATTTCAGCATGCCTTTCTCTTTGTAGTACTTCTCAGCACCGGGATGCAGCTTAACGGAAGTGCCCTTGATGCCGCGCAGAGCGGTTTCCGGTTTAATTTCGCGTTTAGCAGTTGCATGGGATGCGCCGATGGTTTCCAGACCCTTTTGAGAGTAGATACCGGTCAGCAGGTCGTATACAACATCATCGGACAGGTTCTTGCTAACCAGCATGATGTTCATAACAGCTGCGGTGGTGGTGTCAACCTTGGTACCATAGGTCTCTTTCGGAATCTTCCATTCTACATAGAAGGGATATTTAGCAATCAATTTCTTCAAAGCTTCGCCTTCAACGGGAACGAATACGATTTCCTTAGCAGTGCCCAATTCTTTAATGGTAGCATTGCCCAGACCGGAGGTTACGAAAGCAACGTCGCATTGACCATTTTTAATTTGGTCAATAGCTTCACCGTAGGAGAGATAGTCAACTTTTGCATCTTTATAGGTCATGCCGTGAGCTTCGAACATCATACGAGCATTCAGTTCTACGCCGGAGTTAGGAGCGCCAACGCCTACGCGTTTACCCTTCAAATCGGTGAACTTGGTGATGCCGCTGTCTTTAGTGGTAACGATTTGGCAAACGTTCGGCCACAGACCCATCATAGCGCGAAGGTTTTCTGCTTTCGGTTTGCCCTGATATGCGCCAAAGGCTTCTACTGCTTGGATTACAGAGTCGCTCATAGCAATAGCCATTTCGCCTTTACCGGTCAAGATAGCGTTGATGTTTTCTGCAGTTGCGCCGGTTGCAGTTGCGGAGGTCTTGTAACCCATTTCACCAACAACCTTGGAGAAGGCACCGCCAATGGGGAAATAAATACCGCTGGTGGGGCCGGTCAATACAGTGATGAATTCCTTGCTGCGGTCAACCTTGCCGGCTGCAGCCTTGTTGTCGGCCTTCTTGTCGCCACCGCCGCCGCAAGCAGCCACAGTCAAGGCCATAACGATCATCATCATTAGAGCTAAAAACTTCTTCATAATTTCCTTCGCCTCTTTCCTAAAATAAT
>JBJDXC010000144.1:0-2113 GCA_051866475.1 Phascolarctobacterium sp. | reverse complement strand
AAGGTCATCATGCTCACCGGCGACAACGCTGCCACAGCTGACGCCATTCGCCGCCAGGTAGGCTTGGACGAAGCCATCGCTCAAGTGCTGCCCCAGGACAAGGAGCGCCATGTGCGCGCCTTGCAGGAAAAGGGGCACGTCGTCGCCATGGTCGGCGACGGCATCAACGATGCCCCCGCCCTAGCCCGCGCCGACGTGGGCATTGCCATCGGTGCTGGCACCGATGTAGCCATAGAAGCGGCGGACATGGTACTCATCAAAAGCGATTTGCAGGATGTGGCGGGAGCCATCTCCTTAAGCAAGAGCGTGATGAGAAACATCAAGGAAAACCTCTTCTGGGCCTTCATCTACAACACCATCGGCATTCCCCTTGCCGCTGGCCTCCTCTACCCTCACTTCGGCCTACTGCTGAACCCCATGATCGCCGCTGCAGCTATGAGCTGCAGCTCCGTATCGGTAGTAACAAATGCTCTAAGGCTACGATTTGTGAAAATCTAATAATTAAAAAATGAGTAATGGGTAATCAGCAAAGGAGCTGTGATTTTTAGCAAATGAGTGGTTGGTACAATGGCCTCAAGGGTTCGAAAAGGTTTATTCTTCTTCGAGACAAATAGTACCCCGCAGAGGCCAATTGTACCCCACGAAATTTGCGTTAAGAAAATTACTTGCGACTTTGATGATTACTTATTACGAATTTCTATAATATAAAGTTTTTAAAGATTATAATGAAAGGACTGATTCTCATGATCAAAACTATTTTTATTGGCGGTATGCACTGCGAGCACTGCGTAAAGGCTGTTAATGACGCTTTGAAGGCCGTTCCCGGCATCACCAGCGTCACCGTCTCCCTCGAAGACAACGTAGCCACCGTCTCCGGCGCTGCCCTCGACGACGCTGCTATCAAAGCCGCTATTGAAGACACTGGCTTCGACGTGATCGAAATCGCCTAAGCACAAAACTTAAGCGCTAGAACATATCGTTCTAGCGCCATCACCTTAGCTAAATACTCAAGCCACACACAAACTCCCTGCTTACCACGACACTAACGTTGTGGCTAGCAGGGAGTTTTGCTTATCTTATATTAACCTATAGCACAGCACCTACGCACGATACTGCTTCTCCAAAATCCTAATAAAATAATGATACGCGCAAAAAACAAAGGTAGCACAGCAGGTCCAGGACACGGGCGAAGCAAGGCAAGCGCCCAAATATCCATAATGCTCGCTCAACAAAATCGCTGCTCCTGAACGCATAATAAGCTCAATCAGACCTGCCAACATTGGCACAAGACCAATACCCATCCCCTGGCAAGCATTACGGTAAATAAAAATCTGGCTCAAGAAAAAGTACACCGGCACGGTGTAAAGAATATACATATGGGCAGCGTCCATAACCTCCTGCCCGGGATTTTCCATGAAAATACCAATGATATGCTCACCAAAGGTAAACATGCACAGCGCTGCAAAAATACTAAAGCCCAAGCTCAGCAGGGAACATTTACGCACTGCATCGCGAATTCTGTCAAAGCGACGCGCACCATAATTTTGCGCCGTAAACACAGCCATGGCTATGCCCGAGGAAATCATGGGCTGCAGTGCCATCTGCTCCACACGGCTAGCCGCCGTAAAGCCCGCAATCTGCTGACCGCCAAATTTATTGCACACCGACTGCAGCACGATAATGCCCACGCCTAAAACGCTAAACTGCACCGCCATGGGCAGGCCCATGCGCAGATGCGCCCAAATTTCAGGCCCATCCAGCTTAAAATCCTTGCGACCGATGTGTAGCTGAGGGAAGCGCTTATAAATATAAAGCATACACAAAATAGCAGAAATAGCTTGGGCAATAACTAATGCCACCGCGCTGCCCGGCACGCCCCAACCCAAATACAGAATAAAGCACAAAGCCAAAGCAATATTCACAATGGAGGACACAATGAGAAAGTATAAAGGCGTCTTGCTATCGCCCAAGGAGCGCATAATTCCCGATAAAAGATTGTAGGCCATCATAGCAAAGAGGCCGTCCACAATGATCATCACATAAGCCTTGGCATCCTCCAATAGCTCCGGAGGAATATTCATCAGCACCAACGCCGGATCAATAATCAGGTGAA
>JBJDXC010000143.1:0-9641 GCA_051866475.1 Phascolarctobacterium sp. | reverse complement strand
GGAGATGGGGCGTTTTCCCCATCGAGGCTTTTTAGGGCGCGGGGACAAGGATGATGCCAAGCATGTGGAGTGGGCCTTGGAGCAGACCAACATGACCAGCATGCGTCACCGCCTTTTGCACACCTTGAGTGGTGGCGAGCGGCAGCGAGCTTGGATTGCTATGGCTTTGGCCCAGCGTCCGCAGGTTTTGCTTTTGGACGAGCCTACGACCTATCTTGATATCTGCCATCAGCTGGAGGTGATGCAGCTTTTGGTGAAGCTCAATCGAGAGTTAGGCTTGACGGTAGTGATGGTTATTCACGAGCTCAATCACGCTATTCAGTATGCTGATTATGTGGCTGTGATTAAGGCAGGGCGCTTGGTGACCTGTGGTGAGCCGAAGGAGATTGTGACTTCCAAGCTCTTGGCAGATGTGTTCCGCGTGCAAGCGGATGAGTTCGCATGCAGCAATGGGTTAAGGGCTTTAGTGCCAGTGGATTTGTGTAAATAAGATAATCTAAGGCATATTAGCAATCAGCCGCGCAAATGGGCCAATGTGTTAGTGCGTGCGGTTTTTGTAAATAAGTAGATTGGTACATTAGCAAATCAGCAAGTGAGCTACGAATTTTAGCGAATGAGTGGCTTGGTACAATGGCCTCAAGGGTTCGAAAAAAGTATAATAATCTGCGAGACAAATAGTACCCCGCAGAGGCCAATTGAACCCCACGAAATTCGCGTTAAGAAATTCGTCGCGAACGGCTGATTGCTAATGTGCCATGCGAACTTACTAATATACTAATTTACTGAGTTTAATAAAGAATAACCCCTAAAGTAAGGTTTTGAGCCGTACCTTAGGGGTTTGTTGTTATTTATGTTAAATTATACGAGGTAGTTCTTCTCTTTCACATGGTTGGAGTGGAGGAGGCGCTCAGCACGCTCGCTCAAGGGTTTCTCCAAGTACTCGCTATACAGCGTTACCACGTCGGGATTGTTGTGGGATTGACGCAACTTGCGCTCGTCATCCAGCTTGTACAGCTTCTTGCCCAGCATGCCGGCCCGTTCCTGGCCGTCATGAATGGGCTGGCCGCCGCCGCCCACGCAGCCGCCGGGGCAGGCCATGACTTCTACGAAGTCATAATGCACCTTACCGGCCTGCAAATCCTCGATGAGGCGGCCAGCATTGCCTAGGCCGCTAACGGTGCAGGTTCGCAGGGTTTTCCCTGCGATGGTAAACTCACGCACCTTGCGGCCCTTCTCACCGCGCACGTCTACGAAGGCGTCTGCCGGTGCTTCCTCGCCGGTCATGGCGAAGTAAGCAGTACGCAGCGCTGCCTCCATAACACCGCCGGTGACGCCGAAGATAACGGCAGCGCCGGTGCTCTTGCCTAGCGGATTATCGAACTCTTCCTCAGGCAGGGTAGCGGGATTAATGTGCTCGGATTTGAGCAGGCGCACAAATTCGCGGGTAGTCAAAACGATGTCAATATCGTGAGTGCCGCTGCTGCGCATGGAGAGCAGGGCCGCCTCGCGTTTCTTGGAAACGCAGGGCATCACGGAGATGGAGCAGATTTCCTTGGGCTTCAGGCCCTTCTTCTCGGCGAAGTAGGACTTCAAGAGCGCACCAAAAATCTGTTGGGGAGATTTAGTGGTGGACAGGTTGGCCACGTAGGAGGGATATTTTTTGGTCACGTAGCTGACCCAGCCGGGGCAGCAGGAGGTGAACATGGGCCAACGATAGCCCTCAGGATCCTGCAAGCGCTCTAAGAGCTCGTTGGCTTCCTCCATAATGGTTACGTCCGCAGCGAAGCTGGTGTCGAAAACATAGTCGAAGCCGATGCGGCGCAGGGCGGCAGCCATGCGGCCCTCGGTAGCCATTTCCTCCGGCATATTAAAGGCTTCGGCCCAGGCAGTGCGTACCGCAGGAGCAACCTGCACAGCAGTAACCTTGGTGGGGTCTGCCAGTGCCTCATAAATCTTAGGCACATCATTGCGCTCCTTCAGAGCGCCAACGGGGCAGTGGGTAATGCATTGGCCGCACAGGCTGCATTTAGAATCTTCAATGCTTATATTGCCAGCCACGTCCACAGTGGTGCGGGAGCCGGTGTTCTGCACATCCCAAATATGCAAATCCTGCACCTTATCGCAGATTTGCACGCAGCGCATGCATTTAATGCATTTTTTAGAGTCGCGAATAAGGGGGAAGTCTTGATTCCAAGGAGTGTCCACTACATCGCGCTCAAAGGGAATATCAAAAATGCCCAAATCATTGGACAGCTTTTGCAGGCTGCAGTTACCGCTGCGCACACAGGTTGCACACAGGCAATCATGCTGGGAGAGAATCAGCTCCACATTGGTGCGGCGTACACTGCGAGCCTTGGGGGAATTAGTATAGACAACGAGTCCTTCCTGTACAGGGGTGGTACAGGAGGTGACCACACGATTTTGTCCTTGGATTTCTACAACGCAAACCTTGCAGGCACTGATTTCATTAATGTCCTTTAAAAAGCACAGACGGGGAATATCAATACCAACGGTGGCAGCGGCCTGCATAATTGTAGTGCCCTCGGGAACGGAAACTTTTAAGCCGTCAATAGTCAGGTTTACCATTTTAAGGTTCTGCCTCCTTTCAAGGTACTAAAGCCAAATTTATCGCAGCGCAGGCAGCGACCGGCCTCCTGGCAGGCCTCCTGAACTGTCATACCGCATTCCATAGGCGCAAAGGTCTTCTTGCGCTCGCCAGCTTCTTTTTCAGTGAGCTGGATACGACCGCAGGGACGCTTGTCATCGATGGAGGGGTCGGGAATTTCTACATCACAGGTGATGATATGCTCATAGCCCAGATATTCATCGATATTGGCTGCGGCAACCTTGCCGGCTGCAATAGCACGGATAACGGTGGCAGGACCGGTTACGCAGTCGCCACCAGCGAAAACGCCCTCGTTATTGGCCAATTCACTGCTGGACAGGGCGGAGATGGTGCCACGTTTAATTTTGATTCCGGCCTCTTCAAAGGGACGCAGCATAATGCCCTGGCCGATAGCTACCACGATGATATCGCAGGGAATGCGCTGCAAATCCACATCCGCATGGATGGGACGAGCGCGACCCCAGGCGTCGATGGGACCAATGATTTGGGGCTCCACCCACAGGGCAGCAACCTTGCCATTCTCATCAGCTTCAATGTGGTGAGGAGCCTTTAGACCGTAGAGCTCAGCGCCCTCGGCAATAGCGCCCTCGATTTCCTCGGGCAGGGCGGTCATATCGTCCTGACGACGACGATAAGCAATGATAACCTTTTTCGCGCCTAAGCGAATGGAGCTGCGGGTGCAGTCCATGGCTACGTTGCCACCGCCGATTACGACAACGGTTTTATCCTTAAAGTCAGGCATTCTTTCTTCGCCGATTTCACGAAGCATTTCTACAGCGCTGATAACGCCCTGGGAATCCTCGCCGGGAATGCCAATTTTTTTATCAGTATGAGCGCCGATGGCAATATAGACAGCGTCAAATTCAGAGCGCAGCTTTTCAAAGGGAATTTCACCCTCGCCATTGCCCACGCGGCTGTTCAAATGCACCTCTACGCCGGTGGAAAGAATGGCATCAAGGTCCTCCTGCAAGCGTTCGCGGGGGAAACGATAAGCGGGGATGCCGTAGCGCAGCATGCCGCCAAGCTTACTCTTTTCTTCGAATACAACTGCATGGTGACCCATGAGCTCCAGATAATATGCTGCGGAAAGACCGCTGGGGCCGCCGCCGATAATAGCAATGCGCTTGCCGGTGGATTTTTCCTTTGCGGGCACGGGCACAGTATTGCTGGGAGCATTGTCCACAGCCATGCGCTTTAAGCCGCGAATATTGATGGCAGCATCAATCATATTGCGGCGGCAACGGGACTCGCAGGGATGCTCGCAAATAAGGCCGCAGGCGGTGGGGAAGGGATTATCCTTGCGGATAAGCTTCACAGCGTCCGCATAACGACCGGCGCCAACTAAAGCGATGTAACCGGGGATATCCACCTGAGCGGGGCACAGAGCCACGCAGGGAATGGATTGATGCAGATGCACGGAGCATTTGCCCTTTTTAATGTGGTTGATATAGTCCTCACGGAAGCCTTCTAAGCCAGCCAGCACCATTTTGGCTGCCTCGAAGCCGATAGCGCAGTCCGCGCTGTTAGCTACGTTTTCCGCAGTGCTTTGGATTAAATCCAGCGTCTCCATGGTAGCTTTACCATCGAGTACGTCCTCCATAAGATTCTGTAATTGGGCCAGACCAACGCGACAGGGAACACATTTACCACAGGTTTGAGCGTGGCAAACCTTTAAGAAAGAGAGCTGCAGGTCAACAGGGCACAGTCCCGGAGGGCTGGCGATGATGTGTCGCTCTAGGTCTTTATATAAGCGTTCGACCGTCAGTTGGGCTTGGTCAGGTGTTGCGATTTTTAAACGACTCATATTCATCCTCCCAAAAAGCATACACTAATTGATAAATTGGTATACTTTATATTATACCTAAAAACTCGCCAAACTGCAAGTTTTTAAGACAAGAATATGTGTATACATCTTAACAGATTAGTGAAAAATATAGGCAAAATAAGAAATCAAGGTGGCTTTTTTCGCCACCTTTCTTTTTTCTCATCCCCAACTGTGTTATACTTATCAATAACGGGCGAATAATTTTATCTGCTTAGGTAAACGGCAAATAAAATTTCTAGATAGAGGTGTTTTAGTATGAAGTTATCCATGGTTCATTTAGTTAGCTTGGTATTGACGCTGGTGCTGACCATGCTGCCAGGCATCATCGCCTCCCGGCGCATCAAATCCGCCGACGACTATAACGTCGGCGGGCGTAGCGCCGGTGTAGGCCTTGTAGCCGGCAGCATTATCGGCACCATCGTGGGCGGTGCAGCCACCGTCGGTACGGCCCAGCTGGGCTTCAAGCTGGGCCTCACCGCCTGGTGGTTCACCCTGGGCAGTGGCATCGCGCTGCTTATTATGGCGCTTTTTTACGCCAAGCCCCTGCGTGCTAGCGGCCTTACCACAGTGGCGGAGTTTCTCGTCACCAATTACGGCAAGCCAGCGGGCTGGCTTGCCACAGTAAGCTCCTGCGCCGGTATTTTCTTCAGCATTGTGGCTAGTACTTTAACTGCTTTGCATTTGGTAGCAGGTATTTTCGGCGTCAACCTGTATGTTTCCGCCGTGCTCATTCTGCTTATTACCGCAGGCTTCGTCTTCTTCGGAGGCATCAGCGGCAGCGGTATGGCCGGCATCATCAAGATTGTGTTAATTTTCGCCAGTATTTTTGTAGGCGGTGTTTTGGCCTTTTTAAATATGGGTGGCAGTGCCGGCCTAGCTGCCGCGTTACCGGCCCACCCCTGGTTCAGCCTTTTCGGCCGCGGGGTGGAGGACGGCCTTTTCAGCCTTTGCTCCATGATCGTAGGCGTTATTTCTACCCAAACGTATGTGCAAGCGCTGTTCAGCGCCAAGGATAGCAAGACCGCAGCCGTGGGCTGCGTCACTGCGGCCTGCATCGTTATCCCTGTGGGCTTGCCCTCTGTGATGATTGGTATGTTCATGCATGTGAACCATCCCGGCATCAATTCCATTGATGCCCTGCCCTTATACTTGTCTACTTATTTGCCTGATTGGTTAGGCGGCATCGGCTTGGCAGCGCTGTTGCTTTCCGCCTTGGGCTCCATTGCGGGCCTTGCTTTAGGCATCGGTACCATGATTAGCCGCGATATTATCAGCAAGCTGTGGCGCAGTGCCACTTCTGTAAACTTGCTTTGGGCCAGCCGCTTTAGCGTGCTTTTAGCAGCGGCTTCGGCCATCGTTTTCGTCTTCTTCCATCTTGATTCTTCTGTGCTAGAATGGAACTATCTGTCCATGGCCTTGCGTGGCAGCGGCATCTTTTTACCGCTGACCTTCTGCGTCTTTTTCCCCAACAGGGTGCGGGCCTCCATGGGTGTGGCGGCCATGGGCGCAGGCATTTTTGCAGCGCTTTTTTGGAAGCACATCAGTCCCTGGCAGATTAATAGCCTCTTCCCGGCGCTTTTTTACAATTTGATTTTTTTAGCAGTGGGGTTATATTGGGGCAAAAAGGGCGAGGAGTAATACTTTTCTAGCCAGCCATACGAGAGTAGAGTGTTGTAAGTCAGTAGTGAGATTTTAAAAAGGATAATTTTATGAGCGATAATAAATTTACCCATCTACATGTGCATACGGAATATAGCCTGCTGGACGGCGCTTCCAAAATTCACGAGCTGGTGGCCTATGCCAAGGAGCTGGGCATGGACGCCTTGGCCATTACGGACCACGGCGCTATGTACGGCGCAGTAGAGTTTTATCAGGAATGCACCAAGCAGGGCATCAAGCCCATTTTAGGCTGCGAGGTTTATTTAACCACGGGCTCCCATTTTGAAAAAAATAATCGGGGCATGTTCCATCTGATTTTGCTAGCGGAAAACGCAACTGGCTACCACAATCTCATGAAGCTGGTGAGCATCGGCCAGGTGGAGGGCTTTTACTACAGGCCTCGCATTGATAAGGACGCCCTTAGGGCACACAGTGAGGGCTTGATTTGCCTCAGCGCCTGTATCGCCGGGGAGCTGCCCGTGCTGATTTTGCAGGATAATCTGGAGGGCGCACGGCGCTGCATTCAGGAATATATTGATATCTTTGGCAAGGATAATTATTTTTTAGAAATTCAGGACCACGATTTGCCCGAGGAGCACAAGGTTACGGCGGCGCTGAAGCAGCTAGCCAAGGAGTTTGATTTGGGCCTTGTGGCTACCAACGATTTGCACTATGTAAGGCGCGAGGATGCGGCGGCTCAGGATATTTTGCTGTGCATACAAACTACGAGCACAGTTGACGAGCCAGACCGCATGCGCTTTCCCAACGATAGCTTTTATCTAAAGAGCTATGAGGAGATGGCAGAGCGCTTTGGGGATTGTCCAGAGGCACTGGCAAATCCTAATAAAATTGCTGAGCGCTGCAATGTGCAGCTGGAATTCGGTCATTTGCTCTTGCCGGAATTTCCGGTGCCAGAGGGCTTCGACACAGCCAGCTATCTGCGCCATTTGTGCGAGGAAGCCTTGCCTAAGCGCTACCCCAATGTGGACGACAAAATTCGCAAGCGTTTAGACTTCGAGCTTAAGATTATCAACGATATGGGCTACGATGCCTATTTTCTCATCGTGTGGGATTTCATCAATTTCTGTCGGGAGAAGGGCATCCCTGTGGGCCCGGGGCGCGGCAGCGCCGCGGGCAGCGTGGTTGCTTATTTGCTCCACATTACCAATGTGGAGCCCCTGCGCTACCATTTGCTCTTCGAACGCTTTTTAAATCCGGAGCGCGTCAGCATGCCGGATATTGATACGGACTTTTGCTATGTGCGCCGCCAGGAGGTGCTGGACTATGTGGTGCAGCGCTACGGCAAGGAGCGCGTAGCGCAGATTATTACCTTCGGTACGCTGCAGGCCCGTGCGGCGGTGCGTGACGTGGGCAAGGCCCTCGGCATGAGCTACAGCGCCGTGGATGAAATAGCCAAAATGATTCCCCGCGAGCTGGGCATTACGCTGGACAAAGCGTTGCATAATAAGGATTTGCGGGAAGCCTACGAGACACGTCCTGAGGTCAAGCAGCTTATCGATTTGTCTAAGAGCGTGGAGGGGCTGCCCCGCAACGCGGGTACCCACGCTGCGGGCGTCATCATTGCGCCCCGTGACCTGCGGGAGTACGTGCCTCTGCAGCTGGGTGCGGATACCGATGGTATGATTACCCAATACGATAAGGACAAGGTGGAGGAGCTGGGCCTGTTAAAAATGGACTTTTTGGGCCTGCGCACCCTGACCGTTATCGGTGACTGCATTGAATTTATTAAAGAAACCACCGGTGAGGTGGTGGATATAGACAATATTCCCTTAGAGGATGAAGCTACCTGCGCCATGCTGCGCAGGGGCGACACTACCTGCGTCTTCCAGCTGGAATCCGCGGGCATTACTAAGCTTTTGGTGGACCTTGCGCCCACTAGCTTTGAGGATTTAATCCCGCTAGTAGCCCTCTACCGCCCCGGCCCCTTGGGCACGGGCATGGCCGAGGACTTTATCGCCGGCCGTCACGGCCAGCGCACCGCCCAGGTGCTCCATCCTCTGATGGAGCCCATTTTGGAGGACACCTACGGCGTTATTCTCTACCAGGAGCAGGTTATGCAAATCACCTCCGCCCTGGCCGGCTTCACCCTGGGCCAGGCGGATATTATGCGCCGTGCCATGGGCAAGAAGAAGGCCTCCGTGCTAGAAAGCATGCGCCAGGATTTCGTGGAGGGTGCGAAGCGCGAGCACGATATACCAGAGCAGCTGAGCCAGCAAATCTTCTCCCTCTTACAGCATTTTGCAGGCTATGGCTTCAACAAGTCCCACTCTGTGGCTTATGCTTTGGTGGCCTACCAAACGGCTTACTTAAAGGCCCACTGGCGGTCCCAGTTTATGGCGGCCTTTTTAAATAGCGTTATCGGCGACAGTGATAAGCTAAGCTGGTACATTTCCGTCTGCCGTAATGATAAAATCGATATTTTGCCGCCGGATGTGAACGAAAGCGGCTACCAATTCACCGTCCACGGCGGCAAGGCCATTCGCTTTGGCCTGGCCGGTATCAAGAGCATGGGCGATGCGGCAGTGCAGGAAATTATTAAATCCAGAGCCAAGGATGGACCCTTTACCAGCTTGATGGATTTTTGCAACCGCGTAAGTATGCGCCTTGTGAATAAGCGCGCTTTGGAAAATCTCATTCGCAGCGGTGCTATGGACTCCTTTGGGGCCAAGCGCTCCCAGCTTTTAGAGGTTATGGAAAGGGTGGCTGATTTGGGCTCTGCGGCGCAAAAGGACAGGGCCGGAGGACAGCTGGGCCTTTTTGATGAGGCCGAAACCATGGCTGCCACAGAAATTAGGCTCCCTACTATGGAGGAGTTACCCAAAGCAGTTATTTTGCAAAATGAAAAGGAGCTTTTGGGTTTTTACGTAACGGATCATCCCTTGAGTGAATATAGCAAGGTTTTAGAGCGTTATATGCCCCTGTATCAATTTGTAGGCGAGACAAGCATCAAGGATGGACAGCTGGTGCGGGTTGCAGGTATTATTGCCAACTGCACCATCAAAAACACGAAAAAGGGCGACACCATGGCTCTTTTGACTTTGGAGGATTTTACAGGACGCTGTAGTGTCATTGTCTTCAGTCGCGTATACCACGAATGTCTGCGGGCGATACATGAGGATGGCATTGTGGCTATTGAGGGACGCTTTAGTGTGGATGAGCGCGAAAGCAAAATTGTAGCGCAAAGCGTCGTTCCCCTGAGCAACAGAGTTCCCAGCGAGGTGAAGCTGAAGATTGAAGCTTATTTGGAAAATCCCCTCGTGCAAAGGGAGCTTTTAAACGCCTTCCGAAAATTCCATGGCAATGATATTGTCTACCTGAAGCTCATGGGCTCCCGTAAAATTATTAAAACTACGGCCGATTACTGGGTCAACAGTCAGGCCGAGGGCTTTAAGGAGGCTATGGAAAGAATTTTAGGCAAGGATTGCTTTGTCTAAAAAGGAGCTTTTTTTAGCTAAAAAATGTTAAATATGCAACGGTTATGCAAGAATAGTGGAAATAGACTTGCAAGTC
>JBJDXC010000142.1:0-2173 GCA_051866475.1 Phascolarctobacterium sp. | reverse complement strand
CGCTATTAACATCATATAAAAAGCTGAAGCGGCTCATAAGGATTTTTTCTGCGATGCCGCATTCCTTTAAAGCTCCTGCCACGCTGCCGCTGTAAGCGCGCACAAGGCCACCTGCACCTAGCTTGATACCGCCAAAATAACGTGTTACCACGGCCGCCGTACCTACAAGGTTGTTCTTGCGCAGTACCTCTAGCATGGGGATGCCCGCAGTACCGCTGGGCTCGCCGTCGTCACTGGAGCGCTGAGCTAAATCATCCACAATGTAGGCGGAGCAATTATGGGTCGCATCCCAAAACTCCTTTTTAATAGCTTTAATGAATTCCTGTGCCTCAGCTTCCGTGGAGACCTTTTTTAAGGTACAGATAAAACGTGATTTTTCGATAACTATTTCCTTGCGAAAATCGCGACTAATCGTATACAAGGGCTTTTCCTCCGTCCATTTTACCTAAATCTATTAACATTATAACACATTCGTCTGCATGAAGAAAAAATTTCACAAATTTTATACTCCACTCTTTATTTATCGACTTAGATTTGCTATAATAGGGGACGTTTAAAACATATAAAGGAAGAGGGGTATTGTCCATTCTTCCAAGGGTCTTAAACCCATTATTAGTTTTTATAAGGGAAAGAGGTAATTCTAATGAAACAAATTTGTGCTCTGATCGGTAAGTTCTTTGGCGTTATCGCCATCATCTTCCTGATCCTCGGTATGACCATGCCCCAAAATTTCCTGTGGGTATTGGGTAAAGTTGGTGGCGTCAGCGTACTCAGCTGCTTGCTAGGCGTTGTAATGTTTGGTATGGGTACTACCCTGAACCTGAAGGACTTTGCCTTAGTTTTAAAGCGTCCTGCTGACGTTTTAGTCGGCGCCTGCGCACAATTCTTGATTATGCCAGGCTTGGCCTATATCTTAGCTACTGCCTTCGGCCTGGACCCCGCTTTGACTGCTGGCGTTGTTTTAGTTGGTACCTGCCCCGGCGGCACCTCCTCCAACGTAATCACCTTTATGTCCAAGGGTGATGTGGCACTGTCCGTAACCATGACCAGCGTTTCCACCGTGCTGAGCCCTATTCTGACCCCGTTTATCACTTACATGATTATCGGCCAGAAGATTGCTTTTGATCCGGTAGGCATGTTCTTCTCCATCGTGCAAATCGTAATTCTGCCTATTTGCTTGGGCTTGGCCGTGAAGTCCTTCCTGCCGAAGCTGGCGGAAACTGCAGTTGACTATCTTCCCGCGGTTTCCAGTATCGCTATTTCCCTCATTATCGCCGGTGTTATCGGTGCAAGCCGCGATTTGATTTTGAAGACCTCCGGCTTAATTATGCTGGTGGTTGTGCTGCACAACTGCTGTGGCTATGCATTGGGATTTGGTATTGCTCGCCTGTGCGGCATGAGCTGGAAAAAGGCTGTGGCTCTTTCTGTTGAGGTTGGCATGCAAAACTCCGGCCTTGCAACCGGTCTTGCTAAGGCTCACTTCTCTGCAATGCCTGCAGCTACCGTGCCTGGTGCAGTATTCTCCGCTTGGCACAATATCTCCGGTGCAGTGCTGGCTTGGCTCTTCCAAAACTATCTGAACCCTAAATACGATCCTGAATATGGCAAGGAGGAAGCCAAAGCTTAATTCACACTTATATATTTAAAATTTTAGGGCAGTTCCTGCAGGGGAACTGCCTTTTTTCTATGCTGGGTGTGTTATAATATATGTACTTAATTATGACTTTGCTGCTAGCCTACGATAAAATTGCTTTTAGGATGCAGCAAAACTTGGGGAGAAAAACATGAACGACAGAAGACAAATTATGGGTACCTATAAATCCATTAGCGATTGGCATCATTTTCGCCTACGCTTGTTTTTAGAAGGCATATTAACCGGCATTTTCGCAGGGTTAGTCATTAGCCTATTTCGTTGGGGACTTACAGTTGCCGAGGAATGGCGTGTTGATTTTTATCAAGAATTATTACAGCGTGATTGGTCTGCAACTGCTATGTGGTTTGCTGTGCTAGTGTTTATCGGCGTCGTACTCTATAAGCTTACTTGCCATGAACCTATGGCCGCAGGTAGCGGTATCCCGCAGGTGAAGGGTGCCCTTTTAGGACTCATAAAAATGCGTTGGTTCCATATTATGTGGGTCAAGCTCACTGCTGGTATTATCGGCATCGGTGCTGG
>JBJDXC010000141.1:0-9940 GCA_051866475.1 Phascolarctobacterium sp. | reverse complement strand
ACCCGCACATTCGCTTTTTAATAGGTTCAATGTTCAGTTTTAAAGGTTCAAACTTAGTCGCTGTGTTTGTCTCTGTGTCTTTGTTTTTGTTTCCGTATCTCAGCGACTTGTATATAATACCACTCCTCTCGAGGAATGTCAACACTTTTTTTGCAAGTTTTTGCTACTTTTTTTACACTTTTTTCTGATACACTTGGTTACGTTGCTTAAAAAACATGCTTGAAATCTATACTGACTGAGCAGTCATTTTTTTGTAAAAAAACATAATTCTGCCATAATTACCCTTTATAATATACTCAACAAAGGTAAACAAGCACCCAATGTAGCAAAAGAAAGAAGGGATTATGATGTTGAAGAACTCAAAAAAAATTATGGCCATTGCTTTGGCAGCCTTATTCTTATCCACTCCTATTTTTAGCACCGCTTCTGCTGCAGCTCCTGATTTCGCTGCTCCCATGCAATTAGAATTACGCAGCAATCAACACAGTGGCCCCAGCCATAGCAAAGCTCCCTCTCCTAGTGTACGTCCTAGCAACGGACACAAGAGCCCATCCCATAGCGTGCGTCCCGCACCAAGACCCCAACCCGTATACCATCAAAATCGTAATAATCATGTTAACCACCGTCAGCCGCCTCCGCCGCCCCCGAGACGAGACAAGCATCATCACAGCAGTAGCAATGACAAGCTCATCGGCGGATTGCTCGTAGGCGCTGTTATCGGTGCAGTTATTGCCAATAACTCCTAAGATAGATTTTCCTAACTCTCCTTTTCCTCTCCTAAGCAAGCCCTTGCCAGCACAGCTGTCAAGGGCTTGCTTGCATATAAAAAGACCTCTCCACATCTAAGCAGAGAGGCCTAATAAATTACTAATTATTGCTCATGGAGCTCCATATCACGGCTAGCGATAATATTTACGCCCAAGCCCAGGATGTTTTCTACAATAACATCACCGGTCTTCACAGGAGCCTGTACCTTTACGCCACGCAGATAGCAAGCGCAATCTAAGATACGCTCCTTCGGCAGCACGTCCGCAGAAACTACGGGCAGCAGGGGCAGGGCACCGCCCTCAATAGCCACAGTAGTGGTCAGCATACGCTTCGGCGCAGTTACTTCATTTTTGGCATAAATGGGACCACGGGGGCAGGTATTACCGGTTACATTGGTAACATTGCCATCCTCGATGGTAACAGTCAATTCACAGCCCATGGGGCACATAATGCAGTTCATAACGCGAGTTTCAACAGCCATTTCATACCCTCCTTACAGTACCAGACCAACAGAAATTTCGTCGCCAATTAAATTGAATTTAGCAGCGGGAATTTCTACAGCAATCATTTCACTGGGCTTAGCTACCGGCAAAGGTCTGGAAAGCAGCACGTTCTCACCGCTCTTAACCACCAGCTTAACCTTACGGTGGGGAGCAGCAACACGCATGAAGAGCTTAATCTTTTCGTCAGCAGGAATTGCAGCAGGCAGGGTAACCTGTTGGGGTACGCAGGTGCGCACGCCATCAATAGCACTTACCTTAACAGTGCGGTTATCACTGGACAGCTTGCCTTGAGCCTTCAAAGCAGCATATTTACCGGCAATTTCAGCTTCCTCGGAAACGAAGTCAACCAAATCATGTACATGCACTACGTTACCAGCGGCAAAGAAGCCATCCAAGCTAGTTTCACGATGTTGATCCACAACCGGGCCATTGGTCAACGGATTCATAGCCAAATCCAGGCCACGGCTCAGCTCGTTTTCAGGAATCAAGCCAACGGACAGCAGTACGGTATCGCATTCAATATCAAATTCTGTGCCAGGAATCGGAGTCATGCGCTCGTCAACCTTAGCAACGGTGATACCAGTCACACGTTTTTCACCATGAATAGCTACGATAGTATGGGACAGGTACAGAGGAATGTCATAGTCATTCAAGCATTGTACGATATTACGGGTCAGGCCATTGGAGAAGGGGCAGATTTCCAGGCAAGCTTGCACCTTGCAGCCTTCGAGGCTCATACGGCGAGCCATAATGAGGCCGATATCACCACTACCCAAAATAACGATCTTATGACCGGGCAGATAGCCTTCCATATTTACCATGCGCTGTGCAGCACCGGCGGTGAATACACCTGCAGGACGCTCACCGGGAATACGGATAGCGCCGCGGGTACGCTCACGGCAGCCCATGGTCAGGATAACGGTTTTACCCTCTAATTTCATCAGACCCTTTTCAGGATTAACAGCAATAACGGTTTTATTGCTTTGTACATCCAAAACCATGGTATCAACCAAGGTTTCGATTTCTGGCTTATCCTTAACCAGTTCAATGCATTTATGAGCATAGCCAGGGCCGGTCAGCTCCTCTTTAAAGTGGTGCAGACCAAAGCCGTTATGGATACATTGTTGCAGAATACCGCCTAATTCGCGGTCACGCTCAATAACGATAATCTTTTTAGCGCCGTTTTCCCATGCGCTATAAGCAGCAGAAAGACCAGCAGGGCCGCCGCCGACAATAATTACATCATATAACTGGCTCATACTTATTCCTCCCCGCCGTCTACTGAATATTTTTCATAGAACATATTGGAATCAGCACGCTCCTTGAGCACCTCAGGAATGGAGATGTTCAGTTCGCGAGCAAGAATTTGGGTAACACGGGGACCGCAGAAGCCGCCTTGGCAGCGACCCATACCTGCGCGAGTACGACGTTTTACGCCATCCACGGTGCGAGCGCCAACAGGGGATTTAATTGCTTCCACAATCTCGCCCTCGGTAACGGTTTCGCAGCGGCAGATTACACGGCCATACAGCTTGTCCTCAGCAATCTTAGCAGCTTGCTCGGAGGGAGTCATGCGTACAAAGGATTTCTTCTTGGGCAGAGCAGCCTTAAAGTCAGCCTTAGCAGCAGCGCCGCTTACGCGGGCAATTTCCTTGGCAATGAGCTCGCCAACTGCAGGAGCAGCGGTGAGGCCGGGGGATTGCATACCGGCAGCATTGTACAGGTTTTCTACCTTGTCGCTGGGGCCAAGAATGAAGTCCCCGGTGCTGGAAACAGCACGGAGGCCGGCAAATTCGGTAATAGCAGCGCCCATGGGCAGATTAGGAATCAGCTTGCGAGCAGAAGCCATAATTTCGTTCATACCGGCAGTGGTAACTGCCAAATCTTCCTTGGACTCTTGCTCATTTGCGTTGGGGCCAATGAAGGTGTTGCCATGGGTGGTGGTGCATACCAAAATACCCTTGGATTTCTTGGTGGGGCAGGGGAATACCACGCCGTATACCAAGCTGTTGCAGGCAGTCTTATCAAAGAGAATATATTCACCCTTACGCGGAGTGATGGTAAAGGTATCGTCACCGGCCAGTTTAGCGATTTCATCAGCATAAATGCCGGCAGCATTCACAACATATTTAGCAGCAATAACGCCCTTAGAGGTTTCTACGCCAGTAATTTTGCCGTCTTCTTTAATGAAGCCCAAAACCTTGCAGTCACGGATAACCTCAGCACCGTTTTGTACAGCGCATTCTGCAAAGGCAATAGCAGCGCCAAAGGGCCAGCATACGCCTGCGCTAGGAGCCCATAGAGCACCCTTCACATTGGTCAGGTTGGGCTCTTGCTCCACAACCTCTTCATGGCTCAAAATTTGCAGGCCTTCTACGCCATTCTTACGACCACGAGCCATCAGCTCCTGCAAAGTCTGCATTTCCTCATCGGTGGTTGCAGCAACCAGGGAGCCGGTCCATTTAATATCCAGATCCAGCTCGTGCTCCAGCTCATGGTACAGCTTGTTACCACGCACATTGGTAATAGCCTTTAGGCTGCCGGTAGGAGCATCGAAGCCTGCATGAAGAATAGCACTGTTAGCTTTAGTAGTGCCCAACGCAACGTCCGGCTCTTTTTCAACCAGTACGCATTTTAGGTCATACTTGGAAAGCTCACGCAAAATAGCAGTACCCACAATGCCGCCACCAATAACGACTACATCAGCGGATTTTACAAATTCCATTCTGTCACTTCCTTGCCGAATTTTCTTGAAAATTACACCTCAATTTTATCACAAAATCGTCAAAAAAAGAACTGCCCAAAGGCAGTTCTGAGCACATTTTTTCAAGTTTTTACCAAATAATGTCCCTCGTGGGACAAAACTGTCACCACTACTCGAAGTTTTCCATTACTTTTCTTTATTTCCAGAGAAGTTTTTCTAAAACTTCATTACTCTTTTCCTCGATATATGATAACATAGGAGGAGATAATTGAAGAAAATTCATTAGCAATACTTATACTGTTACGATAAATCTACAAGAGGTGAATGATGTGCGTAAGCTGTTTTATTTATTCTTAATACTGTTATGCTGCATTAGCTTGCCAGTTTTAGCTAAAGAGGAGAAATCAGCTAAGGAAGCGGAAGCTCCTAAGCCAGCTGCCACTATTACCGTTGAGGAAATGGAGCAGCAGCTGAAATCAGGCTCTACCGGCGAGGATTTACTTTATATTAAGCTTAAGGATGAACAGGTAGATGTTTATCAAAGTCTTGCCAAGGACCGCTCCTTGCGCAAGCAGCTCATTATTTCCCTTCCCAATACAGAAATGCTACGTCTGTATACCATCAATAAAGCCACCTATGAGCAAATGAGCAGAATGCTCTTGGATTATGAAGAGAGCAATTACAATTTTAATGGCTATAAAATCATTACCGATGTGGACCAACCACGAGCCTTAGAAAACGGGAAGAAGCTCTATCGCTTTTGGTTCATGAAAATCAAACGGGAAAAGGCTAGCCGCCGTGGTGTCAATTTTCCTATTGGCATAGGTATTGGTATTGGTGGCGGACACCACCATGGGCCCTGGATTGGAGTAGGGTGGTAAGCAAAAATATGTACAGCAAAAGGCGTTCTTCCGAAAGCACGGAAGAACGCCTCTTTTTATATTTTTAATAAATAGAAATTAAAATTATTCTTTTACCTTAATGGGAAAATTTTACTCTTCGTGATGAATAGCAGCTAAAGAAACCACCTTATCATTTTCATTCAAGGTCATCAGCTTTACGCCCTGAGCAACACGCCCATATTGGGAAATACTATCCACATCAATGCGAATGATAATACCACCGGCGGTAATCATCATGATCTCCTGAGCAGGATTAATCACCTTCATACCCACTACAAGACCGGTTCTTTCCCTAATCTTAATATTGATGATGCCCTTGCCACCGCGGGTCTGCTTGCGGTATTCACTCACTGCAGTGCGCTTGCCCATGCCAAATTCAGTAGCAGTTAGCACCTCATAATTTTCATTGGGCACGCTATCCATGGCCACAACCTCATCGCCATAGTTCAGGGAAATACCTTTTACACCATGAGCAGTGCGTCCCATGGAGCGCACATCCTGCTCATCAAAGCGAATGGCAATACCATTGCGAGTAGCCAAGATAATCTCGCTGTTGCCATCGGTCAGCTCTACACCAATCAAATCCTCATTTTCGTCAAGATTGATGGCTACGATGCCTGCCTTACGGGCACTTTCCAGATCCTTGAGATTAATCTTCTTCACTGTGCCCTTATTGGTAGCCATGAACATGAACTGCTCATCCACAAATTCCTTTACAGGAATTACAGCCGTAATCTTTTCACCCTGCTCCAAGGGCAGCAGATTGATGATGGCCGTACCCTTGGCAGTGCGACCTGCCTCAGGAATTTCGTAGCCCTTTTGGCGATAAACGCGACCCTTATTGGTAAAGAACAAAATATTATGGTGGGTAGTGGAGAGGAAGAGATGTTCAGCGCAATCCTCTTTTTTACCACTGCCGCCTGTCTTGCCCACACCGCCGCGCTTCTGGTTACGGAAGGTGTCCAAGGTCTGGCGCTTAATATATCCCTGATGGCTAATGGTAACCACAATATCCTCTTCAGCAATCAGGTCCTCCACATCCATTTCAGAGGTATCATGGGAAATTTCGGTACGACGCTCATCGCCGAACTTCTTCTTCATTTCCAGTAGATCCTCTTTAATGATGTTCATAACCTTATGCTCATCAGCCAAAACGCTTTCTAACCAATCAATGGTTTCCAAAACGTCGATATATTCATCGTCAATCTTTTTGCGCTCCAAGCCAGTCAGACGCTGCAGGCGCATATCCAAAATAGCCTGTGCCTGGCGTTGGCTCAATTTAAAGCGATCCATTAAGCTGGTACGCGCAATATCCGCTGTAGCACTGCTGCGAATGGTGCTAATTACTGCGTCCAGATTATCCAAGGCAATCTTTAAGCCCTCCAAGATATGGGCTCTGTCCTTAGCCTTACCCAGCTCGTAACGGGAACGACGGGTAATGACATCCTTTTGGTGGGCTAGATAGTATTCCAAAATCTGCTTCAGATTTAAAATACGGGGACGACCATCCACCAAGGCCAGCATAATAATACCAAAGGAGCTTTGCAGGGCAGTGTGCTTGTAAAGCTGGTTCAAAACCACATCGGGTACCGCATCACTCTTGAGCTCAATAACAATACGAATACCATGCTTTAGGTTGGAGTAATCGTCAATATGGGTAATGCCCTCGATGGCTCCATCCTTAACCAGCTGCGCAATATCCTTAATCAAATTAGCCTTATTAACCTGATAGGGAATTTCAGAAATAATAATATTATGCTTGCCCTTATTGGCAGGCTCAATAGTGGCCTTAGCACGAATCTTTACTACGCCGCGACCAGTGGTATAAGCATTATTAATGCCCTCACGACCTAAAATGCAGGCGCCGGTAGGAAAGTCCGGACCCTTAATAGCCGTCATCAGCTGAGGAATTTCCACCTCAGGATTATCGATGAGCATAATCAGGCCGTTAACTACCTCGCACAGGTTGTGAGGAGGAATATTGGTAGCCATACCAACCGCAATACCGGCACTACCATTGATGAGCAGGGCAGGCACCTTGGAAGGCAGCACGGAAGGCTCCTTCAAGGATTCATCATAGTTAGGTACAAAATCTACCGTATCCTTTTCAATATCCTCCAGCATAGCCTCCGCAATTTTCGCCATACGTACTTCCGTATAACGCATAGCTGCTGGACTGTCACCATCAATGGAGCCAAAGTTACCATGGCCATCCACCATCAGATAGCGGGTGGAAAAGTCCTGGGCCAGGCGCACGATGGCATCATAAACAGAGCTATCACCATGGGGATGATATTTACCTAAAACTTCACCGACGATACGTGCGGATTTTTTATAGGGCTTGGTAGGCGCCATGCCAGCCTCCTGCATAGCATACAGGATGCGGCGATGAACTGGCTTCAAGCCGTCGCGCACGTCGGGCAAAGCACGTTGGATAATAACGCTCATGGCATAATCAATATAGGATTTTTGCATTTCCTCTTCGATATACACCGGTAAAACCTTACCGGTAGTAGGCTCTAAATTATCCATTCAATCACCTTTCTTTCCGACAATGAACTTTATGTAAAAGATTCTAAGATTAATCTTTGGTTTTAAGTAAGCCAAAACACCCTAGAATTTTTATTTCAAGAGAATTTCATACACCTGCTTACCAATGAGCAGGGTAGTAACCAATAGATAGAGGGGGCGTACATAGGAAGCTCCTTTTTTTATGGCCAGACGGGAGCCACAAATAGCGCCCACAATCATAGCACAGGCCATAATAATGCCATAGGACCAAACGATGGTACCGCTCATAGCGAAGGAAACCAATGCTCCTACGCCGCTAGCAAAATTTAAGGCCTTGGCATTGCCAGCTGCTGTGACAAAATCATAGCCCAGGTACAAGAAGCCAAAGATTAGGAAGGAGCCGGTACCGGGACCAAAGAAGCCATCATAAAAGCCAATGGTAAAGGCCATAATGAAGGCACCAATAAGAGCCTTAGCACCTAGCTGCTGCACTGTGCCCGTATCGCCCCAATCCTTGCGGCGATAGGTATAAATAGCTACAGCTACCAATAACACTACGATGATATTTTTCATCAACTTTTCCGGCAGCAGATAGACCACGTAGGCGCCCAAGGCAGAGCCAATAAAGGAGAGGGGCATGAGCCCTAGAGCTGCCTTTTTAATTTTACCGGCGCGCCAAAAGGAAATAACGCTGGTTAAAGCACCGGTGGAGGCTGCTACCTTATTGGTTCCCAAGGCGTAGGGAACTGGTAAACCCAAGCTGAGCAGGGCAGGGGTGGAGATAAGGCCACCACCACCTACGGTAGAATCAATAAAAGCCGAAATAAAACCCGCTACAATAATAAAGATTATAGTTAATGGGTCCAAGGACCCAACAAAATTTTCCACTAAGACATCCCCTCAAATCATCTTTTTAGATACAAGTATACATGCAATACCATGCATCTCTCATTAATTCACCTGCCAGTGCAGATAAAGACCAAGCTTGCCACTATGGCAGCTGCAGCTGATGCTTTGTCCAACTAGCTCATTGCTAATGGCGTAGGATCTGTACTGCGTAAGCTCTGCTTGCTTTAAGGGCCAACGCACACCGGCAATACTAACGCAGCTTTGTGCGCCCAGGGGCAATAAAGAAATAGCATGTACCTTCGCTGGCGTACTAAAGCTGAGTTCTACGCCTTCATTCGCCGTCAGCAATACCATCATTTCCTTATCATCCGCTAAAACTACCTGACAATAGCGTTGCTCCTTAAAGGAAAGTAGGGAGTAGACATTGCTGAAGAGATGGTCAAAACGTCCACCCCAAATTCCTGTAGCCACCAAATTACCATGAGGCAACTGTGATAACAAGAGCTGTAAATCAGTATCATCCTTGGCAGGGGGATGGACATCCAGCCTTGCTCCTAAGCTTTGAGCCTGCTTATAGACCTGCTCGCTGGCACTATCGCAGTCACCAACGACTAGGGCAGGGGAGAGACCTGCCATTAACGCATAGCTAGCGCCCTTATCTGCGCAGTACACAGCAGCAATGTGAGATAACTTTTTCAGCTCTTGCAGCCATTCATTACTGGGAGCACGTCCTCCAGCCAGCAGTAGATTAATTGGCACTGCCTCAGCTTGTTTCACGTGAAACAACGTGTCACTTGCAGCTACTCCTGTATCGTCACGTTTCACGTGAAACCTTTTCACTTCTACTGCCTTACAGGCTTGCACATTCTCTTCACGTTTCACGTGAAACACAAGATGCGCCTCCGGCAGCGTTAAAGCAAAGCTATCTCTCATTTTTTTGCTACGGGCACAGGCTTAATCACAATCTGATCGCCCTCGCGTGCAACCTTCCAGGTGCAGCTGCCCTGATTTTTTTGCAGGCATTCCATGCTAATTTCCAGCAGAAAACGATTTAAACGCTCCTGAGCTTCCTCAGGCAGCAGCAGCTCCTTCTTAGCAGGAGCCTTGCTTTTTACTTTATTTTTAGTAACCTTTTCCTCGGCATACATGCCGTTTTCAAAGGTCAAATTTTCATTAAAGCCCTTCAGCATATCTGCATCAGAAAGGCCCTTTTTAATCTTTACCATAGCTATACCTCACAAAAATCTAAGTCTATTCAAGCAAAGCTTTCATAAAGCTTACAGGTCCAAATTACGAACCTTCTTGGCGTTCTCCTCAATAAACTGACGACGAGGCTCAACCTTATCTCCCATCAGAATGGAGAAAATTGTGTCTGCCTCCGCAGCATCCTCCAGCTGTACCTGTAAAATGGTACGAGCAGCAGGATCCATAGTTGTCTCCCACAGCTGACCAGGGTTCATTTCGCCCAGGCCTTTGTAGCGTTGGATATAAGGATTGCTATCGCGACCAACCTTATCCAAAATTTGCTGCAGCTCATCATCACTGTAAGCATAATAATGCTCCTTTTGATTTTTGCGGATTAAATACAGAGGGGGCTGTGCAATAAAGACATGTCCCTCCTTAATCAGGGGCTGCATATAGCGATAGAAGAAGGTGAGGAGCAACGTGCGAATATGCGCGCCGTCCACGTCCGCATCGGTCAT
>JBJDXC010000140.1:0-2219 GCA_051866475.1 Phascolarctobacterium sp. | reverse complement strand
CCGCAACCGGCAACCATCATAATCATCATCATGAGACCCATGAGTAATACTAATAGCTTTTTCATTTCTACACCTCTTAATTAAAAATTCTGCTTGAAGCAAGCATCGCTAATGAGTACATTCATATTATACTTTAGCACATTAAATTTGTAAAGCACTAATGTGAAAAAATTTGAGATTTTTTTCGAAAAAAAGAACGCCGGCCCGAGACCGACGTTCTTGATTTTTTAGGCTTCTAAATAAGTAACAAATTTATTTTTTCAGCAGACTGCCCAGAAGGCCACGTGCTAGAGAGTTAGCAATGGTACGGCCAAAGGTTTGCAGAGCGCTGGTAGCTACCTTTTCGATAACACTGGGAGGCTCTTTGGCAGCGCGAGTGCCGCGGGTAGAGCTACTGCGACTGGAGGCGCTGCGAGCAGTGGACTTGGGCACGTTGCGACGAATTTCGTCACGCAGGCTGGAGCCCTGTTCCTCTTCGTGTTCTTCTTCATTTTCGCCAGCAGCGGCTTCTAGAGCGCGCTTTTGCAAAATCTCGTAAGCAGACTCTCTATCGATAGTTTCTTGATACTTAGTATAAAGGGGCGTTTCTTGAATGGCCTTGCGACGTACTTCGTCGGAGCAGGTGCCTAGATAGCTTCTAGGAGGCATCACATAGGCACGCTGTACCATGGTGGGCACGCCTTCCTCGTCTAGCAGAGAAACCAGCACTTCGCCGGTGCCTAGCTCGCCTAGGGCTGCTTCTGCATTCAAATCCGGGTTGGGACGGAAGGCTTGGGCTGCTGCCTTTAAGCCCTTGCGCTCCTTAGGAGTGTAGGCACGCAGGGCGTGCTGCAGTTTATTGCCTAATTGGGACAGAACAGTATCGGGAATATCAGCAGGCTGTTGGGTAATAAAGTAAATGCCAATGCCCTTGGAGCGAATTAAACGCACAATTTGCTCTACTTTATCTAGCAGGGAGCGGGGGGCATCCTTAAAGATTAAATGGGCCTCGTCAAAGAAGAAGACCATCTTGGGCTTATTTAAATCGCCTGCTTCCGGCATCATTTCATAGAGCTCGGACAGCATCCACAGCAAAAAGGTGGAATAGAGCAGGGGATTTTGGAAGAGCTCGGTGCAATGGAGCAGATTGATGATGCCACGGCCCTCGCTGTCGGTGGCAAACCAGTCCTTAATATCCAGAGCGGGCTCGCCAAAGAAAATGTTGCCACCTTGGTCCTCTAAGCGCAGCAGCGCTCTTTGAATAGCGCCGATGCTTTGGGAGGAAACGTTGCCATATTCCATTTTGATTTCAGCGGCATGGTCACCCACATATTGCACCATGCTGCGCAAATCCTTAAAGTCTAAAAGGAGCAGTCCCTGACTGTCAGCAACGCGGAAGATAATATTCATGACGCCGGATTGGGTATCGTTGAGCTCTAAGAGACGACTCAAAAGCTCGGGCCCCATGTCGGAAATGGTAGTGCGCACGGGCAGGCCCATTTTGCCATATACATCCCAAAAGCGCACGGGATAACCGGCAAATTTCCAGTCTATATCCAGACCAAGCTTGTTTTTAATACGCTTTTGAAAGCCCTCACTGTCCTCGCCTGGTAAAATCATACCGGACACATCGCCCTTAATATCGGCTAGGAAAACGGGTACACCCATCTCGCTAAAGCTTTCTGCCATTACCTTCAAAGTAACGGTTTTACCGGTGCCGGTGGCGCCAGCGATAAGGCCATGACGATTGGCCATTTTGGGGGTTAGATAGATGCCGCCCTGACTATTTTGGCACAGCCAGATCTTGTGCAGCTTGGGAATATACATATTTTTAACCTCCTTGAAAATAAGTAGAGTAAAATTCTAAAACATGCGCCGTTTCCAGAGAAGCACAGCACTACCAATAGCTACAACAAAGGCAAAGCACACAACAATGGCAAAGCCATAGGGGCTATCAGCAAAGGGAACATGCACGTTCATACCCCACAGACCGCTGATAAGGGTGGGGATGGCCAGCAAAATCGTGACGGAAGCCAAGAATTTCATGACTAAGTTCAGGTTGTTACTGATGATGCTAGCGAATACTTCCATCATGCTGTTAAGAATGTGGCTATACATCTCAACCATTTCTACAGCCTGCTTATATTCGATAATAACGTCGTCTAATAAATCCTCGTCCTCCTCATAAACCTTAATCAGGTGCTGGGAAGCGCTGGCGTTGGCATTCCGCAGGCGCAAAA